>JAZRGD010000132.1:0-18260 GCA_045644045.1 Eubacteriales bacterium | reverse complement strand
GCCACTAACAGTATTTCTACTGTCCGTTCGACTTGAATGTGTTATGCACGCCGCCAGCGTTCATCCTGAGCCAGGATCAAACTCTCTAAAAAATGTTTATCTAACAGACTTGCGTCCGCTAAATCCTTTTTCAGAGC
Organism: Eubacteriales bacterium; assembly: GCA_045644045.1. GTDB lineage: Bacteria > Bacillota > Clostridia > Oscillospirales > CAG-272 > UBA1740. Next base: position 18,123 of record JAZRGD010000132.1, on the reverse strand, counting down.
TATTGTCTAGCTTCTTTTACTTTTCGAGTTTTACTCAATGTGTTTCTTAACGAGATTCCGTCTACACACACCTGTTTACTTATAAGTAAACTTCTTGCATGTTTCGTTCGAAATTCTGTTGTTCAATTTTCAAGGATCGATGCCTGTCCTCCGCCCCTCGGCGGCGACAGCTTTGTTAGTATATCACATCTTTTTCCGTTTGTCAAGGGGTTTTCGCAAAGTTTTTTCAGTTTTTTTCAACTTTTTTTCTTCGCCGCTCCCGAACGCCCTCAAAAGACGGTCTACTCACAAGCGCCCGATTATTATACTCCTTAATTCTCCGTTTGTCAAGGGGTTTTTTCAAATTTTTTTCGGTTTTTTCGGTTTTTTTCAAAAAATACATTTCTTTTTCTTTCGTTATATGATATAATATAATCTACGGTATTCGCGCAAACTCCGTCACACCGACGTTTAAGAAAGAGCTTATCCGTATATATATAATAAAAAGGAAGAAAACCGTGAAAAAAGACAAGAAAACAAAGGAAGAAAAAAGCTGCCGTCTGGGCAAGGTAGGCGGCGAGGCGGTCATCGAGGGGCTGATGATGCGCTCGGGCGACCGTATGTCCACCGCCTGTCGCAACGAGGAGGGCAAGATCGTCGTCGTCGATAAAAAGCACGTCTCCCTCCGTAAAAGGCACAAATTCTTCAATATTCCCATTCTCCGAGGCGTCGTCAACTTTATCGAGTCCATGGTGATGAGCTTTGGCGTCCTTGAGGTGTCCGCCGAGATCATGGGCGACGTGGTCGAAGAGGAGACCAAATTTGAGAAGTGGCTGAAAAAGACCTTCGGCAAGAGCATCTTCGACGTGATCATGTTCATCGCGGGTGCCTTGGGCATCGCCCTCGCCGTCCTTCTCTTTACCTATCTGCCCAACCAGGTCGCCCTTTGGACCGAGAGGCTGTTCCACGTCTCCCTTGGCATCTGGAAGGCGGTGCTGTGCGGCGTTTTGCGCATCATTATCTTCATTTTATATATTGCCCTCGTTTCCCTGATGAAGGACATCCGCCGCACCTTTGAGTATCACGGCGCGGAGCACAAGACCATCGCCTGCTATGAGGCGGGAGACGAGCTGACCCCCGAAAACGCCAAGCGTCACTCTCGCTTCCACCCCCGTTGCGGCACCAGCTTTATGTTCGTGATGCTCTTCCTCAGTATCGTGGTATCCTTGGCCATTCGCTATATCTGCGAGCTGGTCATCGGCTGGGACTTTGCCGCCATTACCATCGCCGCCACGGGCAAGGACCTGTCCGCCCTCATCTATACCGGCATCGGTATTCTGACACTCCCCATCGTGGTTGGCATCGGATTTGAATTTTTGATGTTCGCGGGCAAGCACCCAAACGCCTTTACCCGCTTCCTCTCCGCGCCCGGCCTGTGGATGCAGCGTCTCACCACCCGCGAGCCCGACGAGAGCCAGCTGGAGGTGGCTATCATCGCCCTTAAGTGCGCCATGCCCGAGGAATTTCCCGACTTTGACCGTGACGCTTATCTGATCCGCGACGAGTATAACCACCCTCCCGTAAAGGGTAAAAAGAAAAACGCCGACGAGGCCAACGAGGCCGCCAAGGAGGCAGAGTCGTGACGCTTGACGAGCTGACGGCACGGCTGAGGGCCGCGGGCGTGCCCGACCCCGAGACCGACGCCTCCTTGCTCATCTGTCATTTCGAGGAGGTCTCCCCCGCCCTTTTGCGGGCGGACCGCGCCCGCTCCTACGAAAGCCTCGCCTTGACGGCGGCGGCGGAGGCGCGCGCCCGTCGCACCCCCTTACAGTATATCATAGGCGAGGTGGCGTTTTTCGAGGAGACCTATCGGGTCACCCCCGCCGTCCTTTGCCCTCGCCCCGACACCGAGCTTTTGGTGGAGGAGGCTATTTCCCGTATCCCCAAGGGGGTACGCTTTGGCGATCTTTGCACGGGAAGCGGCTGTATTGCCGTTTCCACCCTCGCCCACCGTCCCGACCTGACGGGTCTGGCGGTGGAGGTGTCGGGCGACGCCCTAACTGTGGCCACCGAAAATGCCGAGAGAAACGGTGTTTCCGACCGTCTGGGCTTTCTCCGCTTCGATCTGCTGGCGGGAAGGCATCCCATGCTTGCCCGTCTGCCCGTTCTCCTTTCCAACCCGCCCTATATCGCCACCGCCGCCCTCGCCGCGCTCGACGAGGAGGTGAAGCGAGAGCCATCCTTGGCGCTTGACGGCGGAGAGGACGGACTGGTCTTTTACAAGACCCTTCTTTCCTACTATTCCCCCGCCCTCTTTCTTTTTGAGATCGGCTTCGACCAGGGGGAGGCGGTGTCCGCCCTGGGGCGCGACAAAGGCTATCGCGCCACCGTAAAAAAGGACCTGGGCGGCAACGACCGTCTGGTGATCCTCGAAAAGGAATAAGCAACCTTTCGGGCAAAGCTTCATATGCTGATGGTGTATCTTAAAATAGGAGGCACCACACGATGAAGCCCGTACTACTTTTTGGCGGACGCAGTGCCGAGCATTCCGTTTCGGTCCGCTCCGCCGCCTTCTGCGCCGACGCCCTCCTTGCCCGTGGCGTCACTCCCTTCCTGCTCGGCATCGGCAAGGATGGCCGCCTTCTCCGTTTTCCTCACCCGCCAAGAGAGCTGGGAGAGGATTGGGAGACCCGCGCCGTCCCCGTCGCTCTCACCTACGAGGGCGGCACACCGCCCACCCTTTCGGGGGAGGGCCTTGCCCCCTTCCGTCCCGAGACCGTCTTTTCTCTGCTTCACGGCGGATACGGCGAGGACGGGCATTGGCAGGGTCTGCTCTCTCTTTGCGGCATTCCTTTCGTGGGATGCGGTCTTTTGTCCTCCGCTCTTTGCATGCACAAGGCGAAGGCCAAGGCCCTCGCCTCCTATTACGGCGTACCCACCGCCCCCTTCTTCGTGGCGGAAAACGCCTCCACCGAGACCCTGGCGGAGATCGGGAGAGCCCTGTCCTACCCCCTGTTCGTCAAGCCTCTGTCGGGCGGCAGCTCACTTGGGGTGACCCGTGTGGAGACCGCCGCCACCCTCCGCGCCGCGTTGCGCCTTGCCCTTTCCTTTGACAGCTCCGCCATCGTGGAGGAGGAGATCGCCGGCACCGAGCTTTCCGTGGGCATCCTTGAAAAAAACGGCAAGCTGCTCATCTCCCCCGTGGGAGAGCTGCGCACCGAGGGCGGATTTTTCGATTACGACACCAAATACAAGACCCACTCCGCCCATTTTGCCATCCCCGCCCTTTTGTCCGCCGACGAGGAAAAGAGGGTGAAGGACACCGCCGCCCTTCTTTTCCGCATCCTTGAGTGTCGGGGCTTGGCGCGTATCGACTTTTACAAGAGCAAAAAGGGAACGGTCTATTTTGGCGAGGCCAATACCATCCCCGGCTTCACCGCCGACAGCCTCTTCCCCCGCCTTTTCGCCCATATCGGCATTGACCCCCTGTCCTTTCTTTTGGAGGAAGAGGGATGATCGGGGTATTCGATAGCGGTCTCGGCGGTCTTGCCGCCTTCCGCACCCTGTCGCGGGCACTCCCCTCCACCCCCTTGCTCTATTACGCTGACACCGCCCACCTTCCCATAGGAGAGCGGAGCGAGGGAGAGATCCTCGCGCTGACCGAGCAAGCCCTCCGCTTTTTTGAAGCGAGGGGCGTCCGTCTCGCCCTCTTCGCCTGCGGCACCGCCAGCGCGGTCTCCTTGGAAAAATGCAAACAAAGGTTTACTTTTCCTCTGTTTGGTATCATAAAAGACGGGGCGCGTGCCGCCGTCCGCCTGTCAAAGAGCGGGCGCATCGCGGTCATTGCCACCCCCGCCACCGTCGCCTCTCACGCTTACGCGCGAGAGCTCCGCGCCCTCCGTCCCGAGGCGGAGGTCATAGAGCTACCCTGTCCTTCGTTGGTGAGGGCGGCGGAGCGGGGAGAGGAGGACGCGGTCTGCGAGGCACTGACGCCGCTTCTCACCTGCGACGCAGACACTCTGGTGCTTGGCTGCACCCATTTCCCCCTTCTACGAGAGGCGATCGAGGCCCTTTTGCCTCATATGCGCACCGTGGACCCCGCCGCAGAGACGGTGACGGGTCTGCTCTCCCGTCTGCCGCCCGATGGCGGCGACACCCCTGCCTCACGCTCGTTCTTCGTTACGGGCGACCCCCATGCCTTTGCCCGCCGCGCGGCGGCGGTGCTCGGCTACTCTCCCACGGTGGAGAAAATTACGTTGTAAATAAAGGAAGCCGCACTGCGGCAAGAAAGGAAATAAAATGTCCGCATACCGTAAAACCCGAATCAATGAGGCGGTGGCAGAGGAGCTGTGCATCGCCCTGCGCGAGGCCCGCGACCCTGTCCTCGTCTCCGCCTTTGTCAGCGTGACCCGCGCCGAGGTGGCACCCGACCTCAAGAACGCCAAGATCTTTTTCTCCTATCTTTCGGGAGAGGAAAAGGAGATCAAAAAGGCACTCATCCGCGCCCAGGGCATGCTGCGCCGTCATCTGGCCATGACCCTCAATCTCCGCGTGACCCCTGAATTATGCTTTGCCTCCGACCATTCGGGCGAGCATGGCGCGCGCATCTCCGACCTGCTCCGTCAGATCAAGGAGGAGGACGAGGCGAGAGCCAAGGAAAGACCCGTCGAGACCGAGACGGACGAAAACGCCTGAACAAATAAGTGAAAAGGAATCCCTCAAGCGAGGGTCAAGGTCTTGCCATGTATTATCCACCCATTTTGCCCAACGAGGTGGCCAACCGCCTCTTTACGGGCGACCGATTTTTATTTATCATGCACCGCCGTCCCGATGGGGACACGGTGGGCAGCACTGCCGCCCTGATGCACACCCTGCGCGCCATGGGAAAGACGGTTTTCGGCATTTGTGAGGACAAGATCCCCACTCGCCTCGCCTTTCTCGCGGAGGGGCTTGACATCCGCACCTCCCTCCCCGAGCCTCCCTTCCTCCCCGTAGCGGTGGACGTGGCGTCGGTGGAGCAGATGGGCACGGTAAGCGAAGCGTTAAGGGAGGCGGGCGTGCCCGTCTTTATGATGATCGACCATCACGCCGTAGGCGGCGCGTTCGCCCCCTACCTGACCGTTCCCTCCGCCGCCGCGGCGGGCGAGGTGGTCTTCTCGGTGACAGAGGTCCTGCTCAAAAAGAAGAGACTGCCCGACCTGCCCAAGGAGGCGAAGGTGGCACTTTACGCCGCCCTGTCCTCCGACACGGGCTGCTTCCGCTATTCCAACGTGACCCCCAACACCCTCCGTACCGCCGCCGGCCTTTTAGAGGACGAGGCGGTGGACGCGGCGGAGATCAACCACCGTCTGTTCGAGACCAAATCCCCCGAGCAGCTCCGCGCCGAGGCCTTTGCCATTGAGCATACGGGTGCCACCGCCGACGGCAAGGTGGCCTTCGTGGCCATCACCATGGCGGACAAGCGCGCCTTGGGCGTGGAGGAGGAGCATCTTGAGACCGTCATTGATATTGTGCGCTCTCGGGCGGGGGTAGAGATCGCCGTAGCGGTGAGAGAATTGCCCGACGGCAGCTTCAAGGCCTCCTTCCGCTCCTCCGGCTTTAACGTAGCCGCCGTGGCGGCCACCTTTGGCGGCGGCGGACATCTGCGCGCCGCAGGCTGTTCCCTTTCCGCCCCCTCTGCCGAGGACGCCGTTCGCGCGGTGCTGGCCGAAATTGAAAAGCAAAGGACGAGTGGCGTATGACGGAAAAAGCATTGCGTGAAAAAACCTGTTGCTTCACGGGACACCGCAATATTCTCGCAGAGCATGAATTCCGTCTTTGGGATCTTACCCAAGAAGCCGTCATTAATCTGGTGAAACGCGGTTATCGCTATTTCATCGCGGGCGGCGCATTGGGCTTTGACACCCTGGCGGCAGAGGTAGTCCTCGCCTTGCGCGACATGGGATACCCCGAGATCAGGCTGATTTTGGCCATTCCCTGCGAGGGACAAGCCGCCGCTTGGTCTGCCGAGAACGCAAAAAAATACGATCAGATCCGCGCCGAGGCCGACGAGGTACGGGTTCTTGCGCCCCACTACTATAACGGCTGTATGCAAGCGCGAAACCGCTATATGGTGGACTGCGCCTCGGTCTGCATCGCCTACCTCACCGAGGAAAAGGGCGGCACGGCGGGCACGGTGCGCTATGCCGAGAAAAAAGGGCTCCCCGTCATCAATTTAGCCTAATGCGGGGGGCTTTTTGTTCCATGTAAAGGAGAAGCGGGCATTATGAAGGTAGACAGCGTAAGCATTGGAAACTGCGGCGAGTATTTTGTGGCCGCCGAGCTGGAAAGAAACGGCTTTACCGCCGCCGTCCCTATGTCCAACACAAAGGACTTCGACATTTTGGCCATAGACAAGCACAGTGGACGTAAAATTGCCATACAGGTCAAAACCAACCACACCAAAGCAAGAACTTGGACACTTTCCCAAAAAAACGAAGCTCTCCTTGCTGACGACATATATTATGTTTTCGTCTCGCTGAACGAAAAAGCCGCGCCCGATTATTTTATCGTGCCCAGCCAAACGGTCGCCGATAGCATAAAAAAGACGCATTCTGATTTTATCGAGACAAAAAAAGCAAACGGCACCTTCACAAAGGACACCCCCATTCGAAAATTCAGCTTCGAGCAAAAAAAATACAATCCCCTTGGCTTAAAGGCCGAGGACTACCAAGACTGGAATCTTCTGAAAGGACCGACCCCATGAAAATCGTTGTTGCCATTGACTCTTTCAAAGGAAGCCTCGCCACCATGCAAGCGGCCGAGGCCATCCGCGAGGGCGCTCTTCGCGCCTGTCCCGAGGCTGAGCTTGTGCTTTCTCCCTTGGCCGACGGCGGCGAGGGAACGGCCGAGGCACTGACCGCCGCCTTAGAGGGAGAGACCGTCTCTCTCACCGTCCGTGACCCCTTGGGTCGCCCCATCACCGCCACCTACGGCTTCGCGGCCGAAAGCAAGATCGCCATTATGGAAATGGCCGCGGCCGCAGGCCTGCCCCTGCTCGCTCCCGAAGAAAGATGCCCCATGGCGGCCTCTACCTACGGCGTGGGGCAGATGATCGTCCATGCCTTGGAAAAGGGCGCGCGCCGTTTTCTGTTGGGCATCGGCGGAAGTGCCACCAACGACGGCGGCTTGGGTATGCTGAAAGCCCTCGGCTTTTCCTTTTTCAACAAGGACGGCGACCTCATTGGCGAGGGCGCGGGCGCGCTTTCCGCTCTGCACACCATCGACAAGAGCAACGTCCATCCTCTCTTAGACGGCTGTGAATTTCTCGTGGCCTGCGACGTGCAAAATCCCCTGTGCGGCGAAAACGGATGCTCCGCCGTCTTCTCTCCCCAAAAAGGAGCTCGCCCCGAAACCATTCCCCAAATGGATGCATGGCTTGCCGCCTACGCCGAGAAGACAAAGCTCCTCTTCCCCTCTGCCGACCCCAGCCTTCCCGGAAGCGGCGCGGCGGGCGGCCTGGGCTTCGCCCTTCGCTCCTACCTGAACGCCCGGCTTGTGCCGGGTGTGTCTTTGGTTCTTTCCTTTACCCGCCTTGCCGCCCAAATCAAGGACGCTGACCTGGTCATCACAGGCGAGGGGCGTCTCGACGGCCAATCGGTCATGGGCAAGGCGCCCATCGGCGTAGCCAAGCTGGCAAAGGAGTTTTGTAAACCCGTGGTTGCTTTTTGCGGTTGTGTCGGCAAGGAAGCCGCCGCCTGCAACGCCCACGGCATCGACGCATACTTCCCCATTTTGCAAGCCCCCTGTACGTTGGCGGAAGCCATGGACAAGGAGAACGCCTATGCCAATCTCCGCGCCACCGCCGAGCAAGCAATACGGTTGTTTTTGATCCATCACCCATAAAAGGAGACCGATATGCTATTCAAGGATGAGAGATTTGGAATGTTCATCCACTACGGCATTTACGCCGTAGGCGGCTGGCAGGAGCAGGAATGGTGGCGCAGACGAATGACGAAAGAGGACTACGTCCGCTATGCCGAGCATTTCTCTCCGAGACACGGTTGTGTAGACGAATGGTTAGATCTGGCGGCGGCGTCGGGCGTGGAGTACGTTTGCTTCACAGCCAAGCATCACGACGGCTTTTGTATGTTTGACACCGCCTACACCGATTTCAAGATTACGAATACCCCCTACGGCAAGGATATGCTGGCCGAGGTGGCCGAGGGGTGTCGCAAGCGCGGCCTGGCCTTTGCCATCTACTATTCTCTGCCCGACTGGCATCAAAAAAACGCCGTCAAGGACGGCGGCGACCATCAGCTCCCCGCCCAGAACGCGGGCGACGAGCCAAACGATGCGCTTTATAAAGAATACCTAAAAAACCAAATCACCGAGCTTTTGACCCATTACGGCAAGGTGGACGCCCTCTTCTGGGACATCCCCGCAAAGGAAAAGGACCCCTCGGTCAACGAGCTGGTGCGACGCCTTCAACCCCACATTCTCATCAACGACCGCGGGTATTCCGAGGGAGACTACGCTACCCCTGAGCGCACCGTTCCCCCCGGCGCATTTACTCGCCTCACCGAGGCCTGTCAATCGGTTGGTATGCAAAGCTGGGGATACCGCGCCGAAGAGGATTATTTCACCACCGCCTTTCTGCAAGACTCGGTAGACCGCATTATGACCAAGGGCGGCAATTATATTTTAAACGTAGGCCCTATGGCGGACGGCTCTCTTCCCGAGGAAGCCAAGGCGCGCCTGTCGGGTGTGGGAAAATGGTATCTTTCTGTCAAAGAGTCCTTCCTCCATGCCGAAACGGTGGTCTGTCAAAAAATCCCCCACGGCATGACGCGCAAGGGCAACTGCCTTTATATTCATCTACCCACGGGCTATGCGGGAAGCGGCCTCTCCCTCTCTCCCATCGACGTCTTCCCCGTCTCCGCCACCCTCCTCAATACGGGCGAGGCGGTGGACGCCGCCCTCCGCTACGTGCCCTTCTTCTTTGACCCCAAATCGGACGAATGCAAGCACTACCTTCATCTCCGTGGCCTCCCCGCCGAGACCCTTCACGAGCCCATGGTGATCCGTCTGACCTTCAAGGAGGCGGATATGCCCGCCCTTCTCCGAGCCCTCGGCGGCGACGAAAACGGCAATATTGTATTGTAATGTAAAGAAATATTTGCAAATAGCGAAACAGCCAATAAAAAGCCAACAAAAAATGGCTACCGCGAACAGATCGCGGTAGCCGTTTTTTCATTCAATCGTATTTTGTCAGATTTCCGTCGCTACAATGGACCGTAAGATTTGAGGGAGTTTGAAGCGCCCAATTGTACTTTTCCCCCTTATCAATTGTCTTCCACTGCTCTTTTGTGCCCGCAAAGCGGATGCTCAAAAGATTCTCGCAACGCACAAAAGCGAATTCTCCGATGCTCGTCAGAGTTTTTGGAAGAGACACGGAGGCAAATTTACACCCAAAGAAAGCACCGTAGTCGATGCTTTTCAACTGACTTTCCTCCGCAAAGGAAACGGTAGCCAATCTCTCGCACTTTTGAAACGCCAACCTACCAATGCTCGTCACGCTTTTGGGAATATGGATAGAAGTAAGGGAGGCACAGGTATCAAAGGTATACATGCCAATGGTCTCGACCCCTTCCGGAATCGTGATCTCTGATAACGCCGTACAATATTGAAACGCGCCGTTACCGATGGTCTTTATGCTTGTGGGCAACGTAACGGAAGCAAGCCTCTCGCAACGAAAAAACGCACCGCTACCAACTGCCGTAGCCCCCTCCGCGAAGGTGACGGAAACCAGCTCGCTACACCCCTCAAAGACGGCGTTTCCCCAGGTGGTGATGCTTTTGGGAATAACGAGAGACACCACACGCGTGTAGCTGAACCCCCACACATCGATCTTCGTCACGCTGTCGGGGATGGTGATCGCTCTGATTCCGCCGCAATACGCAAACGCCCTTTGCCCAATGGTGGTTATGCCCTCCGGTATGACCACCGAAGTGATGGCTTGTATATTGAAGAATGCCTTCTGACCAATAACGGTAACGGGGACACCTTTGTATTTAGCGGGGATCACCACGGCACCGCCTTCGCCCGTATAGCCAGAAACGGCGTAAGTGCCATCCTCGTTTTCGGTAAAGACCAAGCCCTCCGCCATGTTCAGCTGACACACGGTGCAAAACGCGTTTTCATTTAGATTGTGAGGCTGCTTTTCCTCCACGGCACCGCAATCGTCGTTTTGGCAAGTGCGGAAATGTCCCTCATCGTCAGTTTCCCACTCTGCCGTATAAGCGTGAGGCTTTTGCGGAATCGTATCGCTGACCGTCTGCTCGCAAACGGTACAGATGCGGTGCTTCGTGCCTGTGTTCTTGCAGGTTGCGGCCACATCCTCCACCCATTCTAAAAAGGTGTGCGTGCTCTCGTCCACGATAGCGGTGCAGCCCGCGTTCAAGCATTTACGGTAGTGCCTCGCGCCCTCCTTCGTAAAGTCGGCGGCATAGCGGTGGGAGGTCTTATCCACGGGAATGCTCTCGTTGACGAATCTCTCACAAACGGTACAAACGCGATGACGAACGCCTGTGCTTTTACAGGTCGCCTCTTCATCCACTACCCATTCTCCAAAGTCGTGGGGTGTTTCGTCCTTCACCTCGGTACAACCCCCGTCCAAGCATTTATGAAAATGGCTTTCACCGTTGCTCGTCCATTGGGTGGAAAAGTTGTGAATTTCCTCGCCATTATCCTTTAGCGTTTCATCCGTCGGAATATCATCACTCGGCGTTTCATCCGTCGGAATATCCTCACACGCTACAAGCCCCAAGGCAAGCAGAGCAACACAAAGCAGACTCAAAAAAAGGAGCAATGCTTTTTTCATATCGTTCCCATCCTCCGTATAAGATCAAAAACACCAAGAAACGACCGTCGCAAGCTACGCAACGGCGGTTTTGATTTTTCGTTTATTTGTCCAGATACCGACAGGCGGCGATGGCGGCAACGGCGCCGGCGGCGGTGGCGGTGGTGACTTGTCTGACCTTTTTCGTGCGGCAATCGCCCGCTACGAAAATGGCGGGGTCGGGGGTAAAGCAGTCCTCGTCGGAAACGATGTAGCCCCTCTCGTCGATGGCGACGAGGTTTTTGAAGGCGTCGTTTTCGGGGATCTGTCCGATGCAGACGAACACGCCGTCCACGGCAAGTCGCGTGCTTTCACCCGTTTCGGTGTTTTTCAAGAGAACGGCGGAAAGCAAGTCCTTCCCTTCCAGACCCTCCACCACGGTGTTGCAGATGACGGTGACGTTTTCCTTGGCCTCTAACTTTTGCACCAGACGCTTTTCGCCGGTGAGGAAGCCGAGGTTTTGCACCACGGTGACTTTTTTGCACAGGTCGGCCAGCATGACCGCCTCCACCAGAGCGGAGTTTCCGCCGCCGATGACGGCCACCTCGCGGCCCGCGTAAAACGCGCCGTCGCAAACGGCGCAGTAGGAGATGCCCTTGCCCACCAGCTCATCCTCGCCCGCAACCCCAAGGGGACGGTGGCGAGAGCCTGTGGCAATGATGACGGTACGGGAGACGTATTCACTGCCCTCTGCCGTATGTACGTAGCAAAGACCGTTTTTCTTTTCGATGCCGTCTACCTCGCCCATATCGATCTCAGCACCCAGACCCGTCGCCTGGTCGAGGAGCTTTTCGCCCAGCTCACTGCCGCTCAGGTGGGCAAAGCCGGGGTAATTCTCCACGTGGGGAGACATGGTGATCTGTCCGCCGAAGGTCTCTTTTTCGAGGATCAGCACCTTTTTGTCGGCGCGACAGCCGTAAATGGCGGCGGTAAAGCCCGCAGGCCCCGCGCCTACTACGATAATATCATACATATTTCTTTCCTCTGTTCGTATTCTTGGCAGAAAAAAATTCAACAAAGAATTTTCTTCGGACTTGCATCTTGCGACGCTCTTGCGTCCTTGTCACGCTATTGCCTGTGGCAAAAGCATATCACGCCCTGACGGGCATATCACGGTTTAAGCATCCCCGCCGAGGGGGATACTTAAACCATATCACGAGCCCCATGGGGCTCATATCACGACGCGAGCCGCCGAAGCGGCTCGCGTAAATCTTTACTTTTGCTCCTCGATGAACTTACGGATGTTGGAGAGGTTGACGATCTTCTCCGCCGCGCCGTTCTTGATCACCACGAGAGTGGGGGCTTGGTGGATGTCGAACTGCTCTACCAGCTCGCGGTTTTCATCCGCGATCACGTGCTCATAAGCCATCTCCGCCTTGTCAAGGAAGGCCATTGCCATCTTGCAGTTGGGGCAGGTTCTGGTGGCAAACAGGATCACGCGATCCTCGCCGGCCTCTGCCTTGGGAGCAGGAGCGGCATCAAGGCTTTGTGTTCTGTCGGACAGAGGGGTAGCGAAATCAGCGTCGTTCGCTCTCTTGGCGAAGGAAGCGTCGATGTCGTATACCTTTCTCTCCTTGTACTCCTGGCTCTTACCGTCGTTCCAGTTCTGTACGGGACGGTAGTAGCCGGTGATACGGCTGTAAACCTCGGTCTTCTCGCCGCACTCGGGGCAAACAAACTGCTCGCCGGGCAGGTAGCCGTGGTTCTTACATACCGAGTAGGTGGGAGACAGGGTGTAGTAAGGCAGCTTGTGGTTCTCGGCGATCTTGCGCACGAGGGTAGCGGCCGCCTTCCAGTCGGGCAGTCTCTCACCGAGGAAGCCGTGGAATACAGTGCCCGAGGTGTAACGGGTCTGCAGCTCGTCCTGGATCTCCAGCGCGTCAAAGATGTCGGCGGTGTAGCTGACGGGCAGATGGCTGGAGTTGGTGTAGTAGGGCGTGGTGCCGCTCGAGGCGGTGATGATGTCGGGGAAGCGCTTCTTGTCGTGCTTGGCGAAGCGGTAGGTGGTGGACTCGGCAGGGGTCGCCTCCAGGTTGTAGAGGTCGCCGTACTGCTCCTGATAGTCGGACAGACGCTCTCTCATATGATCCAGCACCTCTTTGGAGAACTGCTGGGTCTCGGCGTGAGTCATATCCTTGCGGATCCATTTCGCGTTCAGACCCACCTCGTTCATACCGATCAGACCGATGGTGGAGAAGTGGTTGGCAAAGGTGCCAAGGTATCTCTTGGTGTAGGGATACAGGCCCTCGGCAAGCAGCTTGGTGATAACCTCTCTCTTGATCTTCAGGGAGCGGGCGGAAACGTCCATCAGGTGGTCAAGGCGGCGGTAGAAGTCCTGCTCGTCCTCGGCCAGGTAAGCGATACGGGGCATATTGATGGTAACCACACCGATAGAACCGGTGGATTCACCGCTACCGAAGAAGCCGCCCGATTTCTTGCGCAGCTCGCGCAGGTCAAGGCGCAGACGGCAGCACATGGAGCGCACGTCGGAGGGCTCCATATCGCTGTTGATATAGTTGGAGAAGTAGGGCGTGCCGTACTTGGAGGTCATCTCGAAGAGAAGCTTGTTGTTCTCGGTCTCGGACCAGTCAAAGTCACGGGTGATGGAGTAGGTGGGAATGGGATACTGGAAGCCGCGGCCGTTGGCGTCGCCCTCGATCATGGTCTCGATGAAGGCGCGGTTGACCATATCCATTTCCTTCTTACAATCCTTATACTTGAAGTCCATCTCCTTGCCGCCCACAATGGCGTTCAGCTCGGCAAGGTCGGCAGGAACTGTCCAGTCGAGGGTGATGTTGGAGAAGGGCGCCTGCGTACCCCAACGGGAAGGGGTATTCACGCCGTAGATGAAGGACTCAATGCACTTCTTGACCTGATCGTAAGAGAGGTTGTCCACCTTAACGAAGGGAGCAAGGTAGGTATCGAAGGAGGAGAAGGCCTGTGCGCCCGCCCACTCGTTCTGCATGATGCCGAGGAAGTTGACCATCTGGTTGCAAAGGGTAGCAAGATGGGAAGCGGGAGCAGAGGTGATCTTGCCGGGCACGCCGCCGAGACCCTCCTTGATGAGCTGCTTGAGAGACCAGCCCGCGCAATAACCCGTCAGCATGGACAGGTCGTGCAGATGGATGTCGGCGTTGCGGTGGGCGTTGCCGATCTCGTCGTCATACACCTCGCTGAGCCAATAGTTGGCGGTGATGGCGCCCGAGTTGGACAGAATAAGACCGCCGACGGAATAAGTAACGGTGGAGTTCTCCTTCACGCGCCAGTCGGTGACGCGGAGATAGCTGTCCACAATGTCCTTGTAGTCAAGGACGGTGTTCTTCATGTTACGCAGCTTCTCTCTCTGGCGGCGGTACAGAATGTAGGCCTTCGCCACGTCGGCGTAGCCCGCCTGCACGAGAACGGACTCCACGCTGTCCTGAATATCCTCAACGGCGATCAGCCCCTCCTTGATCTTGGGCTCAAACTCCGCCGTGACCTTCAATGCGAGAAAGTCGATGACGCTGGGGTGGTACTGCTTTTCCTGTGCTTCAAAGGCCATCTTGATGGCTGAGCTGATCTTGTCCAGCTCAAAGTCAATGACCTTGCCATTACGCTTCAAAACCTGATACATAATGTTTTTTCTCCTTCTGTTGATGATATATGTTTTTGTTTTTAATAACCATTGGTTAGCAAATTTAGTAAACGCCGCGCAGTTTTGCGTTTGGAAGATAGGGCAAAACGGCGTCCAGCAGCTCGCCCAGCTCCTCCTTAGAGAAGCCCGAAAGCCCATCCGTCAAAACGTCGCCCGAATCCTCAAAGTTTTGAAGAAAATAGAGAGGCGCGGGGGCTACCGCCTTACCGATGGCGACCAGATCGGCGGGTGTGTGGTGTCCCTTGACCAGCGTCGTGCGCAATTCAAAGGTCACGCCGCTCTCGCGCAAAAGCGCAAGGCTTTCCGTCACCTTGTCCCAAGCGCTCTCCTTTGTGCCGCAGGTGAATGGGTATTTTTCAGGCGCGTTCTTAATATCCATCGCCACGTAGTCGAGAAGCCCCTCCGAGAGAAGACGGGAAAGCATTTCGGGGCGCGAGCCGTTGGTGTCCAGCTTCACCTTGTAGCCTCTCTCCTTGATGGCGCGAAGCAGTCTTGGCAGGTCGTCGTGCAGACAGGGCTCGCCGCCCGTCACACACACGCCGTCAAGCAATCCCTTCCTTTTATCTAAAAAGGCAAGCAGCTCCTCCTCCGACAGCTCCTCACCGCCGCCTCCGACCAGAGACGCGTTGTGGCAAAAGGGACAACGGAAGTTGCACCCTCCCGTAAAAACGGTGCAGGAAAGAAGGCCGGGGAAATCCAGAAGTCCCGTTTTTTGTAAGCCTCGCAGGATCATTTTCTCCCCTCTCTCCCCCTCCGCGGGTCCGCGTTGTCGTTGCCTTAAAATTATAGCACAAGACCTTGTAGCTTGTCAAGGCAAAAAAACTATATTTTGTATTTTCGTCGTTTTGTACCACCAAATCTTGTGTTTTTTGTCGTTTTATACAATAATCACGAATTCCCGTTTTTTTCTTGTCTTCTGCCCCGATTTAAGTGTCAAGTCACCCCCTCGCCACGCAAAAAGCCATTGACAAGCGAGGGCGAAAGGGGTATAATAAGACCGTACATTTATGACCCAAGAAAGGATAAAGCTTATGAGTCTGACCGTATCGGCATTAACGAAAAAATACGGCAAGCACGTCGCTTGCGATAACCTCTCCCTGACCGTGGAGGCGGGAAGCACCACGGTGCTTCTCGGCCCTAACGGCGCGGGCAAAAGCACCCTGATCAAATCCATCATCGGCTTTTTGCGCTACGACGGCATCATCACGGTGGACGGGATCGATAACCGCTCCTCCGAGGGCAAGCGGCTTCTCGGATACGTCTCGGAGATCCCCGCCCTCTACCCCAACCTGACGGTGGCGGAGCATATGGAGCTGGTGGCGCGCGCCTATCGCCTCACCGACTACACGGCATATGTCGAGGAGCTGCTTGACCGCTTCGAGCTGACCGACAAAAAGAAAAAGTTCGGAGACGAGCTTTCCAAGGGCATGAGCCAAAAGCTGAACCTTTGTCTCGGTCTTTTGCCCCGCCCCAAGTATCTTCTCTTAGACGAGCCTATGATCGGCCTCGACCCCCGCGCCATCAAGGAGCTGAGAGGGATCATCGAGGAGCATCGCGCGGCGGGCGGCGGCGCGCTCATCTGCACCCATATGATCGACAGCGTGGATATGCTGTGGGACAACGCCCTCGTCTTGAACAAGGGCCGTCTTGCCGCCGCCCTCACCAAGGCGGAGCTGACAGAGCGCGGCGTAAGCCTTGAGGACACCTTCTTCTCCCTGACCGAGGGAGAGGAGAAGTAAGGAGGGAAGGCCGTGAAGCTCTTTCTCTATTACGCCTCCCATTCCATCCTCAACCAGATAAGAAAGCTGCTCCGCACCTGGGTGGCGGTGCTCATTCTCGTCTGCGTCCTTCTCGGCGGCGTCATCGGTCTTGGCGCGGGGCTTTTGATCGAAAGTCTGCCCGAGGACGAAGCCCCTCCCTTCGAGGAGGAGGTCCTGCCCGACGGGGAGACAGACGCGCCGACGGCGGAGGAGATCCACGTCATCGCCGATCTCGTGACCACCGCCGTTTTGCTGGTGGCACTGACGCTGGGCATTCTGCGCGCCGACAAAAGCGGCACCCAGATCTTCCAAGGCGGAGACGTGGCGTTGCTCTTCCCCTCTCCCATGAAGCCCCAGTCGGTGCTTCTCTTCCGCCTGTCCTGCGGTCTCGGCTCCATTCTCATCGTCGGCCTTTACCTGCTGTTCCAGATTCCCAATATGATCAGGCTGGGGGCGGTCTTTATCGTCTCCCTCTTCCTCGCCCTCGCTCTGACGGTGGTCTTGTCCCAATTCGTCAGCGTGCTGTTTTATCTGCTCTCCACCGCCCATCCGAGAATGAAAAAATACCTGCGCGGCGGGCTGTACGCCTTCCTCGCCTTGCTCTTGCTCGGAGTCTTCGCCGTGTACGAGGCGGGCACCGAGACCCCCATTGAGGCGGTAGCCCACTTCTTCTCCTCCCCCTACACCCGTCTGTTCCCCCTGTTCGGCTGGCTGAAGGGCGGCTTTATGTACGCCATGGAGGGCGATCTCCTCTATTCCGTCCTCGGCTTTTTGATGGCGGCGGCAGGCGGCGCGGGACTTCTCGCCCTTTGCTACCGTGTTAAGGCGGATTACTACGAGGAGGCAGTGGCCGCCACCGAGGAAAAGACCGCCGCTCTGCTGGCGGCCTCCGAGGGGCGCGCCGCCTCTCGCAAAAAGGAACGCGCGAAGCGTGTCCGCAGAGACGGTCTGCACCACGGAAGCGGCGCGTCGGTCTTCTTCTTCAAGGCGGTGTATAACCGCTTCCGCTTCGCCTTTCTCCGTGTCTTTACCAAGACGAGCATCCTGTATCTCTTCGCCTCCGCTTGCGTGGCGGCGGTCTATCTGCTGGCCACAAAAGGCAAGGGCGACGGCCTCACCTATCTGCTCGTCACCGGCCTGATGCTCGGCGGCTTTTCCTTCTTCCGCGCCCTCGGCAGTCCCTTGAATGCCGACCTGTCCCAAAGCGTGTTCTTCATGTCCCCCGACAGCCACAGAAGCAAGCTCTTTTATTCCCTCCTCGGCGGCTCGGTGTGCCTCGTCCTCGACCTGCTCCCCGCCTTGCTGCTCAGCACTCTCGTTTTTTGGGTCGATCCCCTGTACACACTGCTCCTTTTGGCCTTTATCGCCTCGGTGGATCTTTATTCCGCAGGGGTAGGCGTCTTTCTCGAGCTGATCCTGCCCACCTCCCTTGATAAAAACGTCCGCGCCGTCTTTCTCGTCATGTTCGTCTACTTTGGGCTCTTGCCCGTGGCGGCGGCACTGATCCTCGGCTGGCTGCTGGTGAACGCCGTCCTCGGCCTCCTCCTCGGCACAGCCACCTGCCTCGCGGTGGGCGGCGTGCTGCTCCTCTTCGCCCCCGCCATCCTCTCCTCGGGAAGAAGGTAAAGGCGCATCTGCCAAATACAGATGCGCCGGCTATGATCGCCTGTGGCGAGTTTAGAGTTATGATTGCCTTCGGCAAGTTATGATGCACCTTCGGTGCAGCTTGAAGCAACAAGGCGATCATATCATAACGGTTGCGGAGCAAACTCATAACGGTGAACGTAAGCGAGCCTCATAACTCATAACTAAAAACAGCATTTGTGTCCACAAATGCTGTGCTTGTCAAGAAAAAAGGATAGAGAACGTAA
>JAZRGD010000131.1:0-22884 GCA_045644045.1 Eubacteriales bacterium | reverse complement strand
GGTGTCAGGAGTCGTCCCGCCGTTGTCGGGACCGTCGGGAGGGGTGTCGGGGCCGCAAGACGCCAAAACAAGCGTAGCTGTGCAAAGCAGAGCGAAGATTAAAAGCAGAGAAAGAAATCTTTTCATTTGTGATCCTCCGTGCGTAAAGCATGTGTTGTCACGAAACGGCTCTGCATAGCTATTTCGTGCGTGTATTCTTAATACACTCGTATTATATCATGCCAAACAAAATATGACAAGAGATTTTTCGATTTTTTGTGAGATTTTCGCAAAAAATGTTTTAGTCCAGCTCCTTCAGCCCCGTATACAGCTCGTAGTACCGTCCCTTTAATGCCAACAGCTCCTCGTGGGTGCCGCGCTCGATGATCTCGCCCGCCTCCAGCACCATAATGGCGTTGGCGTTTCTGACGGTGGAAAGGCGGTGGGCGATGACGAAGGTGGTGCGGTTTTTCATCAGTCTGTCCATACCGTGCTCAATGTGCCGCTCGGTACGGGTATCCACCGAGGAGGTAGCCTCGTCCAGCACCAGAATGGGGGCGTGGGATAGGGAAGCGCGGGCGATATTCAGCAGCTGCCTTTGACCTTGGGACAGGTTTGCGCCGTCCCCCGTCAGCAGGGTGTCGTAGCCGTCTGCAAGACGCATGATGAAGCTATGGGCTGAGGCGGTCTTGGCCGCCGCTATCACCTCCTCATCCGTAGCCTCGGGGCGACCGTAGCGGATGTTCTCCATCACCGTGCCCGAGAACAGATGGGTGTCTTGCAAAACCATTGCAATGCTTTCTCTCAATTCGCTTCTCTTGTAGTCCTTGACGTCGCGCCCGTCGATGGTGATCCTGCCCTCGCTGATGTCGTAAAAACGGTTGAGCAGATTGGTGACGGTGGTCTTTCCCGCACCCGTAGAGCCCACAAAGGCGATCTTTTGGCCGGGCTTGGCATACAGGGAGAGATTTTTCAAAACCGTCTTGTCGGGATTGTAGCCGAAGGTCACGTTCTCAAAGCGCACGTCGCCCGTAATTCCCTCGGCACTCACGGCACCCTCACGGTCGGGCTCCTCGGGCGGTGTATCCATCACGGCAAACACGCGCTCCGCGCCCGCCAAGGCGGCGAATACGGTAGACATTTGCATCGAAAGCATATTGATGGGCATAGAGAACTGACGGGAGTAGCCGGCAAATACGGTCAAGCCGCCCGGCGTGAAGCGGCCGAGCACCATGAGAATACCGCCGAGACCTACCGTGATGCCATAGGACACTTGGGAGGTGTTACCCATAATGGGGCCCATAACGCCGCCCCAGAA
The DNA here is from genome assembly GCA_045644045.1 of Eubacteriales bacterium. GTDB lineage: Bacteria > Bacillota > Clostridia > Oscillospirales > CAG-272 > UBA1740. The sequence goes on along the minus strand of JAZRGD010000131.1, from coordinate 21,587 downwards.
TTGGGCGCGGAACTGCTTGTCGCGCATGTCGCCGTTTAAGGTCTCAAACTCCTCCACGCAGGTGTCCTCGTGGTTAAAGACCTTAATGACCTTTTGACCCGTAATGGTCTCCTCCATATAGCCGTTCACGGCACCCAGCGCGGCCTGTTGACCGCTATAATACTTCGACGAGCGTTTGCCGATCATCGCACCGCCAAACGCAAAAACAGGAAGAAAAACAATGGTCACAAGGGTCAGCACCCAGCTGGTGGTGAGCATGAAAATAAAGGTTCCGATGAGGGTGATCACACCCGAAACGAAGGAGGTCAGGGTGTTGTTGAGCATCACGTCGATGTTGTCCACGTCGTTGGTGTAACGGCTCATGATCTCGCCCGTGGGGTTGGCGTCGAAATAGCGCACGGGCAAGCCCTGCATCTTGTCGAACAGGTCGTTGCGGATGCGCTCCGTCGCGCTTTGGGAGAGGGATAGCATAAGTCTCGCCTGCACGTAGGTGCAAACAGCACCCACGATATAAACGCTGAGCAGAATGATCAAGGCTGTCAGAACGTACAGCATCACGTCACTCAGCTTGCTTTGCTCAAAAAGGGAGGAAAAGGGAGCGGTCAGGGCACTGATCGCCTTGTCTGCCAAGCGTTCCGCGGGGCTGGGGGCCAATTCCGCGTTAGGATTTACCACCAGCGTAATGCGGTTGATGATGGGGGCCATCATATATGCGCCGACAAGAGAGGTACAGGTGGAAAGAAGCATACAAAGGAAAACGGGAATGAGGCGGAATTTGTACGCCGAAACGTAAGACCAGATGCGTCTTACCGTTTGCTTCATGTTTTTCGGCTTTCCGTGGGCGCGAGGGCCGCCGGGACCGGGGCCGCGCCTCGGCCCCATAGGACCGCCGGGCATACCGCCCGGCGCGTGACGTCCGGGACGGCTGTATTGCTTTTGAAGCTGTTCAAGACTGCGTGCCATTTGCCGTCTCCTTTCTTGCGTCGGTTTGGGATTCGTAAATTTCCTTGTATTCCGTGTTGGAGATGAGAAGCTCGTCATGGGTACCGATACCCGTGACGCGGCCCTCGTTCATCACGATGATCACGTCCGCATCCTTGACCGAGGTGATGCGTTGGGCGATGATGATCTTGGTAGAGCCCGAAAGCTCCTCGCGGAAGGCCAGACGGATCTGCGCCTCGGTAGCGGTGTCCACCGCGCTGGTGGAGTCGTCGAGAATAAGCACCTTGGGCTTTTTGAGCAGAGCGCGGGCAATGCAAAGCCTTTGCTTTTGTCCGCCCGACACGTTGGTGCCGCCTTGCTCAAGCAGGGTGCCGTAGCCGTCCTTGAAATTGCGGACGAACTTGTCGGCTTGGGCAAAGGAGGCGGCACGCATCATTTCCTCGTCCGTGGCCTCGTAGTTGCCCCAACGCAGGTTCTCCGCGATACTGCCCGAGAAGAGGGTGTTCTTCTGCAAGACCACGCCCACCCCATCGCGCAGATGCTTGAGGGAGTAGTCCTTCACGTTTACGCCGTCCACCAGGATCTCGCCCTCGTCCGCGTCGTACAGACGGGAGATCATGGCGATCATGGTGCTTTTGCCGCAACCCGTGGAGCCGATAACGCCCACCGTACTGCCCGCTTCTATGCGGAAATTAAGGTTGTCAAGCACCTTCTCCTCGCTGTTCTTGTAATAGCGGAAGGAGACGTTTCTGAATTCGATCTCGCCACGCTCCACCTGCTTGTCGGGAAGGGCGGCATTCTCGTCGGAAAAGTCGGGCTCCTCGTCTAACACCTCGCAAATACGCTTGGCGGAGGCAAGGGCGCGCGACGAGTGCATCAGCATCATGGTGACCATCATGAGAGAAGAGAGGATCTGCGTTACGTAAATCGAAAAAGCGGACAGGTTTGCCACGTCCATGGTACGTGACAGCACCATATCACTGCCGAACCAAAGCACGGCGGCGGTGGTCAGGTTCATACAAATGGTCATCACGGGAGAGAGGAAGATCATGACCTTGACGGCGCGTGTGGCAGAGGTCTTCAGGTCGCGGTTGGCTTTGCTGAATTTCTGTCTCTCGTAATCCTCACGGACGAAGGATTTTACCACGCGCACGCCGGTGATGTTTTCCTGTACGGTAGAGTTTAAGGTGTCCACCCTCTCCTGCATTTTCGCAAAGCGAGGGAAGCCTGTTCGAACGATAAAAAAGATGGCGATGCCGAGAACGGGAATGGCAACGGCAAAAACCAGCGAAAGGGAGGGTTGCAGCGTGATGGCCATGATCAAGGCACCGATCATCATACCGGGTGCGCGAAGGGCCATACGCAAGAGCATATTGACAAAGTTTTGAAGCTGGGTCACATCGTTGGTCAAGCGGGTGACGAGAGAGCCTGTGGAAAACTTGTCAATGTTGGAGAAGGTGAAGGTTTGCACCTTGCGGTAAAGGTCAGCGCGCAGGTCCGCCGCAAAGTTGACGGAGGCCTTGGCGCCGAAGTAGGCGCCGCCTACGCCGCTGCCCATCATAACGAGAGCGTTTAAGATCATCAAGGCGGTGACCCCGATGCAAGCACCTATTGTCAAATTGACGGCGCCCGTGCTGGTCACACCGTTGATGATGACGGCAAGAAGCTTTGGCATCAGCACCTCGCCGATGACCTCGATGATCATGCAAAGCGGACCCAAAATAAAGAAGGGAAGGTAAGGTCTTACGTATTTCCACCAGCGTTTCACTCTTTTTCATCTCCTAACGCGTTTTTTATGTTTGCGATCAGCTTTTCGAACGTTGCCATGCAAAGCTCGATCTCCTCTGCCGAGACACCCTTGAACATTTCGGCATCCAAGGCATCAAAAATGACGCACGACTCTTTTACCGTACGCATCCCCTTTTCGGTGACGGTGATGCGGTTGACCCGACTGTCGGCCGCGTCCGCGACTCGCTTCACGTAGCCGCCGCTTTCCAGCTTTTTAAGGGAAACGGCCACTGCGGCAGGGCTCAGCTCCATTCTTTGCGCCAGCTCCTTTTGGGAAGGATTTCCCTTTTCGCGTGATAGGCGCATCAAAAGTATATGCTCCGCGGGCTGCATTCCCAGGGGACGGATGCGGCTTTGGCAAAGCAGACCGTGTAAAAGCTCCGTTCTGCGCAGTCGCTTGTTAAAGTCTCTGTACGTGGTCGAGTCTTGCATAGCATTCTCCTTTTTCACAAAAGTTAACGGGTTAATCGTTAACACATTAACTATTATAGCAAAGACCGACCGTTTGTCAAGAGGGAAAAAGAAGCTTTCTCCAAAAATAAAAAAGAAATCCTCTTTTTCCATGATGGAAAAGGGTTGACTTTTCGGTTTTGGGATAGTATAATAAGGGTGTAGAAAACGTCTTTTGACGAAAAGAAAGGAAAATAAAACTATGGTAACGAAAAATTCTATCATCGGTGACGTGCTGGATGCCCATCCCGAAACCGCCGAGTTCTTCCTTGAGATCGGTATGCACTGCCTCGGCTGTCCCTCTGCCCGTGGCGAGACCATCGCCGCCGCTTGCATGGTGCACGACACCGACGCGGACGCTTTGGTAAAGAAGATCAACGACCATCTGGCCAAGGCAAACTGAACGTGAAGCGCGTGCCACTGGATGAACGGTTGCGCACGGCGGCTGAGCTCGTCAGGCAGGGAGCGATTTTTGCCGATATCGGTACGGATCACGCTTACCTGCCTGTTTTCCTTTGTGAGACGGGGAGGGTGAGGCGCGCCGTAGCCGCCGATATCGGGGAAGGGCCTTTGGCCTCTGCCGCGGCGCATATTGCCGCCCACGGTCTGTCAGAGCGTGTTCGTACCCATCTGGCAGACGGCCTTTCGGGTCTTGAAAACGAGGGGCTTACCGATATTGCTATATGCGGTATGGGCGGGGAAATGATCGTACATATTCTTGACGCCGCCCCCTTCGTTCGGGATGAGCGTGTCCGCCTGATCCTCCAACCCATGACCCGCGCCGCGGAGGTGCGGCGGTATCTTGCGGAGCAAGGCTTCCTCATTGAGGAGGAGCGACTTGCCTACGCTGCGGGACGGCACTATTTTTGCTTTGCCGCTTCCTTTACGGGTACGCCCTATCCCCTCGACCGCTTTACGGCAGAGATGGGAAAGGGCAACGAGCAAAGCCCGTATTACAAGACCGTATTAAAGAAAAAACGACAGGCGCAGGAGAAAAAATGCGCGGGACTTTCCCTTGGCGGCGTGGATGCCGCGGAGGAGCTTGCCTATCTTGACGCCCTGAAAGGAAAGGAGAAGGAGCATGACGAGAGCTGAGCTTTTTGCCGCCCTCGCGGCGGAAATGGATCATCCCTCGGAGGCTTGGGACAACGACGGCGTGATGTGCTTGCCGTGCGAGGAGACCGAGGTGAGGCAGGTGCTTTGCACGTTGGACGTGACCGAGGAGGTAGTGGCCTACGCCGTCGCAAGGGGCTTTGACCTGATCCTCTCCCATCATCCCTTGGTTTTCAAGGGTATTAAGGCGATTACCCCCTGCGACCCCGCGTCACGTGCCCTTCTTTCTCTTATCGTCTCCAATATCGCCGTCTTTTCCTTCCATACCCGATTTGACGGTGCGACGGGCGGTGTGAACGACGGCCTGTGCACCTTGCTCGGCTTGGCCGACGTGTCTCCACTGGGAGAGGGAGAAGCGGCTCTCGGCCGTGTGGGACAGCTCCCGTCGCCCTTATCCTTTGAGGACTTTACTCTCCTCGTGAAGGAAAAGCTGGGTGCGCCCGCTCTGTGCGGAAAGAAGAAAACCGATACCGTCTCTCGCGTAGCCGTGGTAGGTGGGGAGGGGAAGGACTTCATTCCCGACGCGGAAAAGGCGGGGGCCGACGTGTATCTGTCGGGGCGTCTGGGCTATCACGCCATGCTGGACGCGCCACTGTCCGTTTTGGAGGCGGGACACTATTTTTCGGAAAAGCACGCCGCCGTTTTATTGTCGGAGCGGGTGAAAAAGCATCTTCCCGACGTAAAAGTGGAAATTTACACCCCGAATTCCCTTGCCATCTATTGACATTTTCCGAGAAAATGCTATAATAAGTACGTTATTACATAAAAGTAAGCTCCCGAAAGGAAAAAACAATGCAGATTTACGAGGAACTGGTTGCGCGCGGCCTGATCGCCCAGGTGACCGACGAGGCTGAGATCCGTGAGATGGTAAACGCGGGTAAGGCCGTATTTTATATTGGATTTGACCCCACGGCGGATTCTCTTCACGTGGGACACTTTATGGCGCTTTGCTTGATGAAGCGTCTGCAGATGGCGGGCAACCGCCCCGTGGTGCTCATCGGCGGCGGTACCGCCTATATCGGTGACCCCTCGGGCAGAACCGATATGCGCAGCATGATGACCCCCGAGACCATACAGCACAACTGCGACTGCTTTAAGAAGCAGATGGAGCGCTTTATCGAGTTTGGTGAGGACAAGGCCATCATGGTCAACAACGCCGATTGGCTCTTGGGTCTCAACTATATCGAGGTGCTGCGCGAGGTAGGCGCTTGCTTCTCCGTCAACCGTATGCTCTCTGCCGAATGCTATAAGCAGAGAATGGAGAAGGGGCTTTCCTTCCTTGAATTCAACTACATGATCATGCAGTCCTACGACTTCTATCATCTGTTCCAAAACTACGGCTGTAACATGCAGTTCGGCGGCGACGACCAGTGGTCCAACATGCTCGGCGGCACCGAGCTGATCAGAAGAAAGCTGGGTAAGGATGCCCACGCCATGACCATCACCCTGCTGCTCAACTCCGAGGGCAAGAAGATGGGTAAAACGGCAAGCGGTGCCGTATGGCTGGATCCCAACAAGACCACTCCCTTCGATTTCTATCAGTATTGGCGCAACGTGGGCGACGCGGACGTCTTAAAGTGCATCCGTATGCTCACCTTCCTGCCTCTTGAGGAGATCGACAAGATGGACGCTTGGGAGGGCAGTCAGCTGAACGATGCCAAGGATATTCTTGCCTACGAGCTGACCAAGCTGGTTCACGGCGAGGAGGAGGCGGACAAGGCACGCGCCGCGTCCCGTTCCCTCTTTGGCGGCGCGGCAGGCGGAGATGTTCCTACCGTCACCATCGGTGAGGACGCTTTGCGTGACGGCTCTGCCGACGTGCTGACACTTCTCACGCTCAGCGGTCTCGTTCCCTCCAGAAGCGAGGCGCGCCGCGCCGTAGAGCAGGGCGGCGTGACCGTCAACGACGTGAAGGTGACGGACACCCGTGCCTCTTACACCGCCGATGTCCTCCGCGAGGGCGTCATGCTCCGTCGCGGTAAGAAGAGCTACAAGAAGGTCGTTTTGCAGTAAAACGGAAAACGGGATGCTTCACGGCATCCCGTTTTTGAAAGAAAAAATGCCCGAGGGAAACTCCCTCAGGCATTTGGAGCTGGTAATCGGACTCGAACCGATGACCTGTTGATTACGAATCAACTGCTCTACCAACTGAGCCATACCAGCAACTGACTTGGCTATTATAACACAGAAAAACGCATTTGTCAAGAGAAAAAAGAAAGGTTTTTTCGCTTTTATGGATTTGTGTCAGCCTTCGGTCATCCGCGCTCTTCTCGCGGAGCAGGGGACCCACCTGAAAAAGGAATACGGACAAAATTTCCTCATTCGCCCCGAGATCCCCGCGCGGATCGCCGAGGAGTGCGGCGCGTGCGGCGACGATATGGTCCTTGAGATCGGCCCCGGCATCGGTTGCCTCACCTCCGAGCTTGCCCGTCGCTACAACAAGGTGGTGGCGGTGGAGATCGACAAAAATCTCATTCCCGTTCTTGATAAAACGCTGGCGGAATTCTCCAATGTCACCGTCGTTAACGAGGATGTGATGAAGGTGGATCTTGCCGCCCTCGTAGAGCAGCACGCCGAGGGAAGAGGGGTGCGGGTCTGCGCCAATCTGCCCTATTATATCACCACACCCATTTTGATGGCGCTCCTTGAGTCGGGCGTGCCCTTCCGCTCCGTCACCGTTATGGTACAGGCGGAGGTGGCGGCAAGGCTGTGCGCCAAGGCGGGGGACAGCGACTACGGTGCCATCACCGCCGTCCTGGGCTATTACGGTGAAGTCAAGCGGCTCTTTACCGTCAGCGCTTCCTGCTTTTTGCCGCCGCCCAAGGTCAATTCCGCCGTGGTGAGACTTGATCTTTACGACACACCGAAATATCTGCCCAAGAATAAAAAGCTCTTTTTCGAGCTGATCAAGGCGGCCTTTGAGATGCGGCGCAAGACCCTTGTCAACGCCGCCTCCGCTAAGCTTGGTATAGATAAAGAAAGGGTGGCGGCCGCCCTCCTTTCTATCGGCCTTCCCGAAACGGTCAGGGGAGAGAGACTCTCTACCGCCGATTTCTGCGCCCTGTCCGATCTGCTTTCACAATGAAAAAAGGCTTCGTACGAAGCCTTTTTTCATTAAATTTCGGCCGCCGCTCTCTTTTTGTCAAGACGCAGGTTGCGAAAATAAAGCACGATGTCCGCACCCACCATGACGAAGTTCAGCACGTAGAAGAAGAGAACGTACCACTTGGTGGCAAAGCTTGCCATATACGCCTCGTTGACTAATTTGGAGGCAATGCCCGCAATATAGCCGAAAAAGATGAGGCAGAGGAAAAGAAGGCTCTTCCCCTTGGTGGTTCTGCTCTTGTAGGATTTGAATACGTTGACGGGCCACGAAACGCCAAAGCTGACGATCATGGTGATCTCAAGAATCTCGCTTAGCATGATGCATTCTCCTTGCGTGTTTTTACCCTATTATAGCATGAAGACACACGCTTGTAAAGTACGAAAACGGGAAGGGAAGCATCACGCAAAAGTGATGGTAAAAAATTCCCGTTTCCTCTTGCTATTTCTTTTTGTTTGTGATACAATAAATAAGAAATGCGTACAATTCCAAGAAAGGCTTTACATATGATCTGCAACAGTATTTTGGATGCCATGGGCAACACCCCCATCATCCGTCTTTCCCGTATGGGCGACCCCGAGGGGGCTGAGATCCTCGTCAAGTTTGAGGGGCTCAACGTAGGCGGCTCTATCAAAACGCGAACGGCCTACAATATGATCCTTGCCGCCGAGCAGGCGGGAAAAATAAACAAGGACACCGTGATCGTGGAGCCCACCAGCGGCAACCAGGGCATAGGTCTGGCCCTTGTCGGTGCCGTAAGAGGATATAAGACCAAGATCATTATGCCCGACTCGGTCAGCGAGGAGAGACGCAAGCTGGTCAAGCACTACGGTGCCGAGGTCATTCTCATTCACGACGCGGGCAATATCGGAGATTGCATTGAGGAATGCTTAGCAACCGCCCTGCGGATGCAAAGAGAAGACCCCAACGTATTCGTTCCTCAGCAGTTCGAGAATCCCGCCAACGCGGCGGTGCAAAGGGAAAAGACCGCGATGGAGATCATCGAGCAGGTAGACGGCCCCATTGACGGCTTTTGCTCGGGCATTGGCACGGGCGGCACCATCACGGGCATTGGCGAGACCCTTAAAAAATACAATCCCCACATGGAGATCTGGGCGGTGGAGCCCGAGCACGCCGCCATTCTGTCGGGCGGCTCTATCGGTACCCATCTGCAAATGGGGATCGGTGACGGACTCATCCCCGCCATTCTCAACACCGAGATATACGACGATATTTGCATCGTTAAGGACGAGGAGGCCATCCGCACCTCCAAGGAGCTGGCCGCTCTCGAGGGCATTATGTGCGGCATCTCCAGCGGCACCAACGTGGCCGCCGCCATCCGTCTTGCCAAAAAGCTCGGCAAGGGAAAGCGTGTAGTAACGGTATTGCCCGACACGGCAGAGCGCTATTTTTCCACCCCGCTTTTTGACGAATAAGGAAAGGGTAAGGCGAAAACGATGTTTCAAGGGAAGATGAAGGCCATCACCTTTAGCTACGATGATGGCGTGACACAGGACAGGCGACTGATCAAGCTTTTGAAAAAGTACGACTTGAAGGCAACCTTTAACCTTAATTCAGGCTTGATGAATACCGCCTTTTGCCTGCCCGTGAGCGGCATCACGGTGGCCCATTGCAAACCAAAGCTTTCCGAGGTCGCCAAGATCTACGAGGGCTTTGAGGTAGCGTCTCACACCCTCAATCATCCCATGCTTCCCGCCATTGCCGACGAGGATGAGATCGCCTGGCAGGTGGAGGAGGACCGCCGTATTCTGTCCGAAACGGTGGGCTACGAGGTGGTGGGCTTTGCCTATCCCGGCGGCGGTAAAAACGCCGACGAGCGAGTGGCCGACGTCCTGCGCCGTAAAACGGGGGTGAAATACGCCCGTACCATCGTTTCCAGCCACAGCTTTGCCCCCGAAAAGGATCTGTATCTCTTCCGACCCACGGTGTATCAGTACGCCGAATGGGATAAAATGATGGCTATGGCCGACGAGTTTCTCGCAAGCAAGCCCGAGACTCCACAGCTCTTCTATATCTGGTCTCACGCCTATGAGTTTGATGTTCATGACACTTGGGATGAGCTTGAGGAATTTTTTGCCAAGATCGCCCATAAGGATGACGTCTTCTACGGCACCAACAAAGAGGTCCTCTTGTAAGATTACAGCACTTGCCGCACCGTTTTGGCGAACGGTGCGGCTTCTCTTTTTCAAGTTTTGAATTTGGATATAAAAAATTTGCTGTTTATTAATATATAAAATGGTAATCGGAAAAAGTAAGTGTTGCATTTTTTTGCCCTGTATGTTAGAATATAATATAGTAGAAGAATAATTGGCTTCACTTTTATAGAAATTGCCGAGAGCCTCCGCTCTCGATCGCCATATAAACCGCTTGGCCCGCGACGGTACGTCGTCGGGCGGAAGGGAATTTGACTGATGATGAAAGAATTCTTTGACGAGATGTTTTCCTTTATGGGAAGACGTCTTGCCGATTTTGCGTTTACCGATTTCTTGGACATTCTCGTGCTGTCCGTGATCTTTTTCGGCGTATATCACTTCTTGCGCGATCGCCGCGCCTCCAACCTGTTTTCGGGTATATTGGTCCTGCTCATTGCCTGGGCATTGGCCAATGCGTTGGATATGCAGGCGCTGGCGTTTTTGCTTCGCGCGGTATTCAGCGTGGGTATTCTCGCCATTATCGTGATCTTCCAGCCCGAGATCCGCACCGCGCTTGAAAAGGTGGGCGACCGTCCTTGGCGCGGCTTGCGCAGCTTGGGAGAGAGTAAGGACGTGGATGCTACGGAGGCATTGATCGATGCGGTCTGCTCGGCTTGCAGTGTCTTTTCCAAGCCCGATCCCACCACCAAGGAGTACACGGGCGCGCTGATCGTCATCGAGCGCACCACCAAGCTGGGAGATATCCTGGAAAGCGGCGTCAGATTGGACGCGGAGCTGTCCTCCACGCTGCTTCAAGGGCTTTTCTACAAGGGTGCTCCCATGCACGACGGTGCCGCAGTGATCCGTGACGGGCGTCTCGCCGCCGCCGCTTGTACCCTTCCTCTGACTACCGATCCTGAGATCGGTCAGGATCTTGGCACGCGCCATCGCGCCGCCATCGGTATGAGCGAGGTCAGCGACGCGGTCATTGTGGTAGTCTCCGAGGAAACGGGCACCGTTTCCATGGCCTACAACGGAGGACTTACGAGAGAATACAGCATTGGCGGCCTGAAAAAGGCCTTGGAGGAAAAGCTGATCGGTCATCGCAGAGAGCGTTGACAACTAAACTTTGGAAGGATGCTCCATTTTGGAGCGACGGAGATATGAATCAAAAGAAACCGCAGCGTAAGACGAGACTTGTACAGGTCATCGGTCTGTATATTCTTTGCCTTCTTGCCGCGTTCTGCACCTGGATGGCTGTGATGTATGCCGAGGACAAGGCGCAAAAGGAAGCGGCAGAGGCCGAAGGTGGCGCGCAATCGCTTTGCTCTTTCGTTGATGAAGCGAGCGTATGGCAAGGCACAACGGTAGCACTATGAGCAACGTAAAAACAAAAATACTGATCGGCGGCATTTCCCTGCCGCTATCCTCCTCCAGCGCCGAAGCGATAAAAGAAGCACGCCGCCGTTTGCGCGGCGTGCGTTTGTTATCCGAGGACGTCGCGCTTTCCGTTTATCGCCGCTCTGTGGACGCGAGACGGAAAAACGATATTCGTTTGGTCTATTCTGTTTTGGCGGAGGGAAGCTTTCCTTCTGCCGCCCTCGATAAGCACAAGGGTGAATTTTCCGTTTTTTCGGAGGAAATGCCTCACGCTGTTTACGGTGACGCCCCTCTTTCCCATCCCCCCGTGGTGGTGGGGACAGGCCCTTGCGGTCTGTTTTGCGCTCTGCTTCTGGCGGAGCACGGCTACCGCCCACTGGTCATTGAGCGCGGCGGTACGGTGAAGGAGAGAAGAGAGGCCGTCTCCCGCTTACATACTCTCAGGGTGCTTGACCCCGATACCAATATTCAGTTCGGCGCGGGTGGCGCGGGCACGTTTTCGGACGGCAAGCTGGTCACGCGCGTAAAGGACCCCTTTTCTGCCTATGTTTTGAACACCTTCGTGTCCTTTGGCGCGCCCGAGGAGATCCTGACCCTTGCTAAGCCTCATATTGGCACCGATATCCTTTCGGGGATCGTGGAGAGGATGCTGGCACGGATCGAGGAGCTGGGGGGCGAGGTACGGTATCACACTCGCCTTGAGGAGCTGATCCTGTCAGGTGACCTCCTTACGGGCGTTCGGACGAGCAAGGGCGACGTCCCAGCCGACGCTTTGGTGTTGGCCATCGGCCACAGTGCCCGCGATACCTACGAAATGCTGTTGTCCAAGCCCTTTTCCATCGCGCCCAAGCCCTTTTCCGTTGGCTTGCGCGTGGAGCATCTGCAAAAGGATATTGATGAAGCGATGTATGGCGAGGCGGCAGGTCATCCCGCTCTCGGTCACGCGGAATATACTCTTTCTCACAACACCAAGGTCAGGGGAGTCTACACCTTCTGTATGTGCCCCGGCGGTGAGGTCGTCGCCGCCACCGGCGAGGAGGGGGGAGTGGTGGTCAACGGGATGAGCCATCATGCCCGCGACGGTAAAAACGCCAACTCCGCCGTGGTCTGCTCGGTATTCCGCGAGGATTACGGCAATACCCCCATGGGTGCCATCGGTTTTCAGCGTTCTCTTGAAAAGGCCGCTTACAGAGCAGGCGGCGGCAGTTATGCCGCACCTCTCTCCACGGTAGGGGATTTCCTCACGGGTAAGCAGGGAAGCGAGCCCGACACCGTTCTACCCACTTATATGGATGGGAAGGGAGTCAAGCTCACCTCCCATCATACCTATCTGCCGCCCTTTGTCGCCTCTGCTATTCAAGGTGGTCTTTCTGCCTTCGGAAGGCAGATCGAGGGCTTTGACGCATCCCATGCCCTCTTGACGGGTGTGGAAACAAGAACGTCCGCCCCCGTGCGCATCCTGCGCGGAGAAAACAGAGCGGCGCTGGGCGTAAAAAACGTATATCCCGCAGGGGAGGGCGCGGGCTACGCGGGCGGCATTACCAGTGCCGCCATCGACGGCATCCGCACCGCCCTCGCTTTGATGGCTGTATATAAGCCTCTTTGAGAAAGGAATGTTATGTCTGTGATGAAAGCACAGGAATCCGTTCGCAAGAAATGGGTCCTGAAGGAAGACACGAGCGCCGAAACGGTTGCCATCGTGGAGGAGATCGCGGGGAAGCTGTCCGTCAGCAAGACGGTGGCAAGGCTTCTCGTAAACCGTGGATACCGTGACGCCGATTCGGCGGGACGGTTTATTCGTATGGAAAGCGAGCTTTTGTGCGACTCCTTCCTGTTTGCCGATATAGATAAGGCGCTTGAACGCATCCACCGCGCCGTGGAAGCGGGGGAAAGGGTCATCATTTACGGTGACTACGACGTGGACGGCGTGACCGCCGTTTCCGTTTTGTATCTGTACTTAAAAAGCAAGGGCGCGCTTATTGGCTATTATATCCCCAACCGTATCGGAGACGGCTACGGTGTTTCCGTGGGTGCCTTGGATAAATTGGCGGCGGAGGGAGCGTCGCTCATCGTTACCGTTGACACGGGCATCACCGCCCTTGACGAGGTGCGCTATGCCGCCGAAAGGGGCATCGATTTCGTGGTGACCGATCACCACGAGTGCCACGGAGAATTGCCTCATGCCGTGGCCGTGGTCAATCCGCACCGCCCCGATTGCGCTTATCCCTTTAAGGATCTGGCAGGCGTGGGCGTGGTGTTCAAGCTCATTTGCGCCTATGAGGAAAAATACACGGGTGACTCCAAAAGAGAGTGCGTGGCAAGGCTTTGCCATGAATACGCCGACCTGGTGGCCATCGGTACCATTGCCGACGTAATGCCCATCAAGGGTGAAAACAAGCTGATCGTCAGCTACGGTCTCAGACGGATGGAAAAAAACCGCCGCGTGGGACTCTCTGCCTTGATGGAGGCCGCCGCGCCCAAGACGGAGGGCGCGCCCAAGAGGGCGAAGGCGGAGTCAAAGATCACGTCGGGCTATATCGGCTTCACCATCGCGCCCCGCCTCAACGCGGCGGGACGGATCCGCAGTGCCTCCTTGGCGGCTGAGCTGTTCTTGTCCGAGGATGAGGAGAGGGCAAAGGAGATCGCCGCCGCTCTGTGCGATGCCAATAAGGAAAGACAGGTGGAGGAAAACCGCATTACCACCGAGGCCTTTGCCAAGATCGAGGAGGAGCATGATTTTGACCGTGACCCCGTCGTCGTCCTGTCGGATGACGGATGGCATCACGGTGTCATCGGGATCGTTTCCTCCCGTATTACCGAAAAATACGGTCTCCCCTCCATTCTCGTTTCCTTTGAGGGAAGCGAGGGCAAGGGCGATGACGATATGGGAAAGGGCTCGGGCAGAAGCATCAAGGGGATGAATTTAGCAGAGGCCCTGGTCTATTGTGAGGATACGCTGGAAAAGCACGGCGGTCACGAGCTGGCCGCGGGACTCAGCGTGACCAGAGGAAAGCTGCCTCTTTTTAAGAAAAAGATCAACGAATACGCTCGCACGCACTTGACCGAGGAGGATATGATCCCCGTTATTGAGGCGGATTGCGTGCTTTCCATGAATGAGATCAATATGGATCTTGCCGCCGAGCTTCGCCGCCTCCTTGAGCCCTACGGCGTGGGCAATCCCTTGCCCGTTTTCGCCATGTTCTCCGTGATCGTGGAGGAGGTCGTTCCGGTCAAGGGCGGCAAGCACACAAGGCTTCTCGTACGCGACGGGGACACCCACATGACCGCCATGTGCTTCTCCATGGAGACCGAATCCTTGGACCTTTATCACGGCGAACGGGTGGATATGCTGTTTTGCGTGGATATTAACGAGTGGGCGGGAAGAAAGAGCGTGCAGCTCCTCGTTAAGGACATTCGTCCCGCCGAAAGAGAAAGACTGACGGCGGAGGAGGAAAAAAGCCGCTTTGCCGCTATTTTTGCGGGCGGTGCCATCCGAAAGGATGAGGACGTCGTTCCCGTCAGAGAGGATTTTGCCGCTGTTTATACCGTAGTCAGACGCCTTGTACGCGGGGGAGAGGATACCGTTTCCATCCGCCGTGTCCGCTCGCTTTTGCACGCGGCGGGAAGTGAGGTGGGCTACATTAAGCTGAAATTCATTTTCCGCATTTTCCAAGAGCTGAATCTTTTGGGCATTGAGGAAACAGAGGAGGACGTGTTCCGCTTCCGTCTGCAATTCACAACCGTCAAGACAGACTTAGAGCGTTCCAATCTTTTGCGACAGCTTCGCACGCGAGAAAGGACGAAATGAACCACGTGTGGGAGAAAGGTAGGGTATCATATGTCCCAAGCCATTTACGAGCAGGCCGAGGGCTTTTTCAAAAAGCTTGGCGAGCGTGCCGATAAGTACGACACCGAAAAAATAAAGACCGCCTACGAGCTGGCCTATCACGCCCACGACGGACAGTTTCGTCAAAGCGGTGAGCCTTATATCACCCATCCGCTTTCGGTAGCGGAAAGCGTCCTTGAGCTGGGTCTCGATACCGATACGGTCTGTGCCGCCCTTCTGCACGATACCCTTGAGGATTGCCCCGACGCCGTTACCGTGGAGGGGATCCGCGCCACCTTTGGTGACGACGTGGTGGTGATCGTGGAGGGCGTGACCAAGATCCTCACCGTGACGGTGGAGGATAAGGAGGAGCAGCACATCGAGAACATTCGCAAGATGATGCTGGCTATCTCCAAGGATATCCGCGTGGTGATCGTAAAGCTTTGCGATCGCCTGCACAACATGAGAACGCTGGGCGGTAAGAAAAACGGGGAAAAGCAACGGCAGATCGCCCTTGAGACCATGTACGTATACGCCCCTCTTGCACACCGTCTCGGTATGCAAAGGATCAAGCTGGAGCTTGAGAATCTGGCCCTTCTTTACCTTGACCCCATTGGCTACAACGAGGTCACGGATGCCGTTGGACAGCGCTTTGGCACCAACCGTACCGTTTTGGCCGGCGCCAAGCGGCGTATTGAGGACAGGGTGAAGGACTATGGCATTCCCTATGAGGTGGAGGACCGTATCAAATCCGTATACAGCCTCTACCGCAAGATGTACGAGCAGGGAAAATCCTTTGAGGATATTTACGATTTTTACGCGCTCCGCGTCATCGTGAATACCATTGAGGAGTGCTATACCGTCCTTGGTCTGGTGCATGAGATGTTTACCTCTATCCCCGGTCGCTTCAAGGACTATATCTCCATGCCCAAGCCCAATATGTACCGCTCCCTTCATACCACCGTGATGAGTCGTGACGGCGTGCCCTTTGAGGTGCAGATCCGAACCAGAGAAATGCATCAGACGGCAGAGTTCGGTATCGCCGCCCATTGGCGTTATAAGGCGGGCGGCGGCAAGGTGGATCCCAACGTGGATAAGCAGCTTGCTTGGATCGCTGAGCTGATAGAGACCGAGGACGGAATGAAGGACCCCGATGAGTATCTCCATTCCTTCAAAAGCAATATTTTCCGTGAGGAAATTTTTGTATTCACCCCCAAGGGTGACGTGATCTCCTTGCCTCACGGCGCCACCACCATCGATTTTGCCTATACCATTCATACGGCGGTAGGCAATAAAATGGTGGGCGCAAAGGTCAACGGCGTGATCGTGCCCATTGACCGCACCCTGCAAACGGGTGACGTGGTGGAGATCTTGACCCAGACGGGCAAGGGACCAAGCCGCGATTGGCTGAAGATCGTCACCACCTCCGAGGCGAGAGGCAAGATCCGTCAATGGTTTAAAAAAGAAAAAAGGCCCGAGAACATCGCGCTCGGACAGGATATGGTGGAGAAGGAGCTGCGCCGTCACGGCCATGCCTTTACTCCCAAGGAGTCGGACGCCATCATCGACACCGTGGCAGGAAAGCTCGGCTTGCGTTCCGCCGAGGATCTGTTTGATGCGGTGGGATACGGAGGTATTGCCCTTACCCGTGTTTCCGTTCGTCTTCGTGAGGAGGCGGAGCGCTTCCTGAAGACCCAAGCCACCGTTAACGCCAATAACGCCAGACAGGCTGACGAGGCGGTCATTGCCGACGTGCAGGAAAAGAGCAAGGAGCATACGGGAAGGAATCATGGAAACGGCGGTGTCGTCGTGGATGGTGCCAGTGGCTGTCTTGTGAAATTTGCCAAGTGCTGTAATCCCTTGCCCGGTGACTCGGTTATTGGCTTCGTGACCCGTGGCTTTGGCGTTTCGGTCCACAAGAGAGATTGCCCCAACGCCGTGGCGGGTGTCGGCAATCCCGAGCAGGCGGGCAGATGGCTCAGTGCCCATTGGGAGGAGGAGAGAGGCAAAGCCACGTATGAGGCCGCTCTTTGCCTATACGCCGAGGATAAGATCGGCGTTCTTGCCGAGGTCAGTGCCGCTCTTGCCGAAATGAAGGTCCCCGTTCTGACCATCAACGTTGCCCCTCCCAAGGAGGGAAGAGCCGTCATCAACCTGACGGTAGGATGCAGAGATACGGGGCACTACAATTCCATCGTTGCCAGACTGAAATCTATTTCTACCGTTCTGCGCATTTCGCGCGGACAGGAGGGTAACCTATGATAGCCGTAATTCAACGAGTGAATCGCGCCGCCGTCACGGCGGACGGCTTGCCCAGCGGAAGCTGCGGTAAGGGCTTTCTCATTCTTCTTGGCGTACTCAAGGAGGACGGTGCCGAGGACGTTCGCCTGCTTGCGGAGAAGATCTCCAAGCTTCGCGTTTTTGAGGACGGGGCGGGGAAAATGAATCTCGCCCTTGCCGACGTGTCGGGTGGCGTCCTCGTGGTGTCTAACTTCACCTTGGGCGCAAACTATGTCCACGGCAACCGTCCCGATTTCTTCGACAGTGCCGCGCCTGCGGTGGCAGAGCCTCTTTACGATTCCTTCATCGAGCAGATCCGCGCCAAGGGGATTCCTTGCGAAAGCGGGGTGTTTGGCGCGGATATGCAGATCGACATGGTGGCAGACGGCCCCGTTACCATCGTAATGGATTCCTTGAAGCTCCGAAAGGGGAAGAAGGAATGATTCTTAAAATAGAGGGAACGACGAACACCTATTACGTGCAGACCCTTTGTATGATCTTTTTCCCCGGGTCTAAATTTTCCGAGCAGGAAAAGCCGGGAGACGGTGTGCCCGAGATCACGGTGCGCCTTGAAAAAGCCCCCGAGAGAATGACCGCCTACGCTACCATGAAGCTGGGCGCGAAATTCGTGGAGGCCTACGGTGAGGCGGCACCCACCGCCGATATTACGGATACGCGCAGGATCGAGAAGATCGCTCTTGGCCGCGCTATTTTCGCGGCGGGAAAGGCACTCCTCGGTTATACCAACGCTTGGGGCATCCTCACCGGCGTACGCCCTGCCAAGGTGGCCAATGAGATCCTCAGCACGGGTGCCGATATGAATAAGACCAAGCGTATTCTTCGGGACGAGTATTTTCTCAACCCCAAAAAGGCGGCCCTCGCCGTCAGTGTGGCGGCGACCGAAAACCGTTTGGTGCGCAAGCTGGGAAACGACCTTTGCAGTGTGTATATCTCTATCCCCTTTTGCCCCTCCAGATGCGCCTATTGCTCCTTTATTTCTTATGCCTCGGACAAGCTTTTGCCCCTCCTCAAGGACTATATGGCACAGCTGCTCCGTGACGTGGACAGAGTCTTTGCCACCGTCAAGGCACAGGGGCTAAAGGTGGCAACCGTCTATATTGGCGGCGGCACGCCGACCGTCTTGTCTCCTTCTCAGCTCAGCTCGCTCTTGAAGCGCGTTTGTAAGCACGTAGACCCCTCCACTCTGCTTGAGTTTACCCTGGAGGCGGGAAGACCCGATACCATCACCGAGGAGAAGCTGGCCATCGCCCTTGCCCACGGCGTGACCCGTGTCAGCGTCAACCCTCAGACCCTCAGCGATGAGGTTTTGCGCACCATCGGCAGACGGCACACGGTGGCGGATTTCTTCCGCGCCTATGAGACCGCCGCCGCGTCGGGCATCCGCGACGTCAATATTGACCTGATCGCAGGGCTGCCGGGAGACAATTTCGACAGCTTTGCCAAAACCGTGGACGGCGTCCTTGCCTTGGGGGCCTCCAACCTGACGGTGCATACCTTTTCCATCAAAAAGGCCTCCAATATCGTCAAGGACGGCGAGGAGGTCTACTCCATCACGGGCGGTGACGTGGGAAAATGCGTGGAATATTCACAGCTTCGCGCCAAGGCCTGCGGCTATCATCCCTACTATATGTACCGCCAAAAGAATACGGTGGGAAATCAAGAAAACGTAGGCTACGCTACGGAGGGCAGAGAATGCTATTATAACGTCTTTATGATGGAGGAGCTTCACAGTATTTTTGCCGTGGGAGCGGGTGGCGTGACCAAGCTCGTTCGCACGGGAAGGGACGGAAAACGGGAGATATCCCGTATATTTGCACCCAAATATCCATATGAATATCTACGGGACGGAGAAAAGAATATGCTCGGTGACGGAGAAAAGCCCTCCTTCGCCGCGCGTGTCAGCTCCTTTTTTGAGGAAGGCTGACCCTCTCTCTCCTACATCACCGTAAAAGGGGGATGTTGCATAACGGCAACGTTCCCCCTTTTTTTCGGACGAACACGGGGAGGACGTATGGTATCGGAGAAAAAACGGATAAAAAAAGGGGGAGGGAAGCTTCTCTCCGGGGTGCTGGTCTTGACGGTGGCCAATCTGCTCGTCAAGGTGCTGGGCTTTGTGTATAAGGTCCCTCTTAACGCCCTATTGGGAGATGAAATGGCGGGTGTTAACGCGGCATACGCCATTTACGCCCTGCTTTACACCGCCGCTACGGCGGGAATTCCGGGTGCTGTGGCACTTTCCGTCTCTCGGGGCGTGGCTTCCGGGGACAAAAGACGGGTGAAGCTCATCTTTTATTCCTCCTTGGTCTGTCTGCTTTCGCTCGGTATCTTGCTCTTTGCCTTGCTGGTGCTTTTTGCTCGCCCCATCGCGCAAATGAACTCGGATGGGGATGCGTATCTTTGTATTCTCGCCATCTCGCCCGCCTTGTTCTTTACGGCCGCCGCCAGCGTTTTCAGAGGCTATTTCCAAGGCTTCTCGGAGATGACGCCCACTGCTGTCTCTCAATTCGTCGAGGCACTGGGAAAGGCGGTGCTGGGGCTTGGCTTCGTCTTTCTATCCCTTAACGTATGGGGACAAAGCCGCCCCACCGCGGCCGCCCTTTCCGTTTTCGGCATCACGCTGGGGGTGGCACTCAGTGCCGCCTATCTTGCCATCGTCTTTTGGCGGCGCGGGCGCGGGCTTTGGGAGGGGATCGAGGAGAACGCACGCACCGCAGAGCGGGGAAGAGCGGTGTTCCGCTCCGTTTTTATCATCGCGCTTCCCATTACTCTCACTTCAGCAATGATGAGCCTGTCTACCTTGCTGGATGCCCAGATGATGCGTCCTCTTCTCACGCATTATTACGGCGACGCCGCCTTTGCGAAGGCGATCTATTCCGATTATTCCACGGGCGCGGTCACGCTTTATAACCTGCCCGCCATTCTCATCACTCCGCTCTGTACGGCCATGATCCCCTACGTCAGCACCGCTTTGGCACGGGGCGAGGGGCAGAGCGCGCGACGGTCTATGGAGGCCGTGCTCAGTGCCGCCGCCCTTCTTTCCTTGCCCTGCGCCCTTGGCATGAGCGCTCTTTCGTCTCCCATTTTGACCTTTGTGTTCAGAGGAGACGACAACATGGCAGAAAACGCGGGAATCCTGCTATCCGTTTTGGCCCTGACCGTTTTCTTCCTCGCCTTGCTGATGGTGACCTCCTCCGCCTTACAGGCGGTAGGGAAAGAAAGGCTTCCCATCCTGTCCCTCGCCGCAGGGATCGGGGTCAAGCTGCTCACCATGCCTCTCCTTACCCACCTGCTCGGTAAGACGGGCGTTCCCCTCAGTACCCTTTGCTTTTTCATCGTCGTTTGTGTCTTTAATTTTCATTTTGTGCGCCGAGAGACGGGCGTTCGCGTGCGCCTGTCGGACACCTTTCTCCGCCCCGCTCTGTGCGCCCTTCTTTCCTCGCTCACGGCGCTTCTCGTCTACCGTCCTCTCGCCGACCTCGTCTCGACGGACTTCTCTCTTGTTTTTTCCATTTTGCTCGCAGCTCTCGTCTATGCCCTCGCGCTTCTTTTTACCCGCGCCGTCAGTCGTTCCCTGGTGGAAAAGCTCCCGTTTGGCGGGCGCGTTCTCTCGCGTTTCGGCCGTTTTTTTGCTCCGTGATCCCTCAAACGAGGTCAAACTGCCCTTGATTTGATAAAAAATAAAGAAAAAATGGAATAATTTTGTAAAAAAAGTCAATTTTTTTCAAAAAACCTCTTGAATGTTTGTGTACTTTGTGCTATAATAACGGCGTAATCAAAATAAAAGAAAGGTGATAATTATCATGAACAAGACTCAACTCATCGATGTCGTCGCAAAATCCGCCGATCTCAAGAAGAAGGAGGCCGAAGCGGCTGTTTCTGCTGTTCTGGATGCTATCGCGGATGCACTGGCAGACGGTGATAAGGTTCAGTTGATCGGCTTTGGTAGCTTCGAGATCAAGGAGAGAGCCGCAAGAAAGGGCCACAACCCCGCTACCGGCGCTGAGATCACGATTCCCGCCTCCAAGAACATCGGCTTCTCCGCCAGCAAGGCTCTGAAGGAGAAGGTCAACGGCTGATATGCGCCTTGATAAGTTCCTGAAGGTTTCCAGGATCATCAAGCGCCGTACCGTCGCAAATGACGCTTGCGATGCCTCACACGTTACGGTAAACGGACGTGCGGCAAAGGCGTCGCTCACCGTCAAGGAAGGCGATGAAATTACTGTCAGCTTTGGCGCGCGCACCCTTACCGTGCGCGTAATATCTCTTAAGGAGAGCGTCAAAAAGGAAGATGCTGTCAGTATGTACGAAATAGTCTCGCAGTCATAGATCACCTACGGTGCTTGTGACAGGTGACGAAAAGAGCTACCCGCGTGGCTTCACGCGGGTGGTTCTTTTTGTATAACGAAAACCCCGCCATAGTGGCGGGGTTCAAAAGAGGCTTTGCCGATGAACAGAAATTTCACCCAAACAAGTGCGGAAGGCATTTGTGCCAAAGGCCCCCTCCGAGAGGGGGCTCCCGCCGTGAGGCGGG
>JAZRGD010000130.1:0-9774 GCA_045644045.1 Eubacteriales bacterium | reverse complement strand
CACCGCCAACCTTGGGCATACGCTTCGCCATATAGGCGGCGATCTCGGTTTGAGGGGTGATGGGATAACCGAAATAGTGACGGCAGCCTGCTAAGATGGCCGCCTCGGCAATGGCTTCATTGCCCTTCATCAATACCTTCTCAGACATTTCTCTTCTCCTTTACTTTTCCACGCGAATAACGCAATCGGGGCACATGGTCGCGCAGAAGGCGCAGCCGATGCACTTGCTCTCGTCGGTCATTTCGGCAGGGGAATGTCCCTTTTTGTTGATCTTATCCTTTGCGATGGTGAGGATCTGCTTGGGGCATACGTCCACACAAAGTCCGCATCCCTTGCAAAGGTCGGTCTTAAACGTCACTTTTGCCATTTTTTCGTTCCGTCCTTTATGTTAAAATATTTTTTTCTGAAGTGTGAGGGAAAACGCGTCCAAAGACTTCGCTACGCTTTCCTCCGCCGCATGGAACAGAAGCGGAAGCCCCGTAAGAGCCAAAAGCTCCGCGAGAGGGCCTTCCTTGGCCTTCACGTCCGCCGCGGTGGTTTCTCTTCCCAAATTGGAATTATGTACGATGGCGGTGAAGGGGATGCCGCCCGCCGTTTCGATCTCCCGCATGACCGTCAGCGCCTCGGCGGCGGTGGTGGTCAGGGGGCGGTAGAAGTTGGCCACGAATATCATTTCGTAGTCCCCCTCCTCAAGGATCGCGGGGGCGTATCTTCCCAGCGCCAATGCCCCTCTATCGTCGCCTCCCACGTCAAGAATGGCGTAGCGGCTACGGTCGTTTGTCAGGGCGTACAGCTCGGCCGGAAGGGCCGGCACGTCCACGTTGGAGTTGGCGTAGGCCGAGGAGATCAGGCGGATGCCCGCCTTCTCCAAGTCCGCCGCGCTGTCCTTCGTGCGAAAATAAGGATTTACGATGTCCAGGTCCGCGATGGTAACGGGATAACCGTTTCCTGCCAAATGTAAAGCATAGTTTACAGCAATATTGGTTTTACCGCTTCCGTAATGTCCCGCGAACAGGGTCACGCGTTTTGGCTTTAAGTCTTTCATATTACAGCTTATTGCGGATGATCTTTCCGCTGGTGGTCTTGGGAAGCTCGGTACGGAACTCCACGATACGGGGGTATTTGTAGGGCGCCGTTCTCTGCTTGACGTAATCCTGAATGCGCTTTTTCAGCTCCTCTGTGCCCTCGGTGCCCTTGGTCAGCACGATGCTGGCCTTGACCACCTGACCGCGAACGGGGTCGGGGGCGGCAGACACGCCGCACTCGAGAACGTAGGGCAGCTCCATGATCACGCTCTCGATCTCAAAGGGACCGATGCGATAGCCCGAGGACTTGATCACATCGTCCACGCGGCCCACGTACCAATAGAAGCCGCCCTCGTCGCGCCAAGCCACGTCGCCCGTATGATACAGACCGTCGTGCCAGGCCTCACGGGTCTTTTCCTCGTCACCGTAGTAGCCGGTAAAGAGACCGCAGGGTGCGCCGTTTTCGGTATGCACCACGATCTCGCCCGATTCACCCACGCCAACGCTCTTGCCGTCGGCGTCCACGATGTCCACGTCGTAAAGAGGAACGGGCTTACCCATAGAGCCGATCTTGAAGGGCGCGCCTCTGAGGTTACCGATCATCAGAGTGCCCTCGGACTGACCGAAGCCCTCCATGATCTTCAGCCCCGTCAGCTTTTCAAGCTGGCGGAAGACCTCGGGGTTCAGCGCCTCGCCCGCGATGGTGGCATGCTCGACGGAGGACATATCGTATTTGGTCAGATCCTCCTTGATGAGCATACGGTACATGGTAGGCGGCGCGCAGAAGGTGGTGATGCGGTATTTGGCAAACATGGGAAGAATGTCGGCAGCGTTAAAGCGATCGAAATCGTACACGAAGGTCGCGCCCTCCGCCATCCATTGACCGTAAAGCTTGCCCCACAGGGATTTCGCCCAGCCCGTGTCCGAGATGGTCAGGTGCAAGCCGTCGGGATCGACGCAATGCCAATATTTCGCCGTCAGGAAATGTCCGAGGGCGTATTTATGATTGTGAGCGGCGATCTTGGGATAGCCCGTGGTGCCCGAGGTGAAGAACATCAAAAGCAGATCATTGCCCTTGGGGCTGTCCGCTGTTCTCTCAAAGCGGGTGCTGTACAGGGTGTATTCCTCGTCAAAGCTACGCCAGCCCTCTTTCTTTTCTCCCACCACGATCTTGTGGGCGAGAGTGGGGCAGCCGGCCGCCGCCTTTTCCGCCTCCTCCACAGTGCCGTCATCGGAAGTGCAGATGATGGCCTTGACACCTGCCGCCTTAAAGCGGTACTCAAAGTCGTGGCTCTTGAGCTGATTGGTGGCGGGAATCATCACCGCGCCCAGCTTATGTAAACCAATGGCTGCAAACCAGAACTGATAGTGGCGTTTGAGGACCAGCATTACGCGGTCGCCCTTTTCAATGCCCAAGGATTTGAAGTAGTTGGCGCACTGATTGGAGGCGCGGCTGACGTCGCGGAAGGTGAAGCGTCGCTCGGTCTTGTTTTTGTCAAGATGGAGCATTGCCAGCTTTTCGGGCTTTTCCTTGGCGAGAACGTCCACCACGTCAAAGGCGAAGTTGAACTCGTTCTCGTCGTTGAAGGAGATCTTTTTGAGAATACCGTTTTCGTCCTCCTCGGTATTCACCCACTTCTCGTAAACGCGAGGCTCTTTTTCCGTCTCCTTGCGCTTGGGCTTGCCAAGGACGGAGACCTTCTCCGCCGAAAGCTCGGGAATGGGAGCACCCGAGGGGTTTAACACCATAGCGTAGAACTGACAGTCCTCGCCACCCGTGGCGATCATGCCGTGGGGCGTGCGGCTGTTGTAGTAAATGCTGTCACCCGCGTGCAAAACGACGGTATGCTCACCCACCTGCACCTTGAGAGAGCCGCGAAGCACGATATCACACTCCTGCCCGTCGTGGGTGGTCAGCTCGATCTCGTGGCGTTCTGCCTCCGCGCTGTAAGCGGCGTTCACCAAAAGGGGCTCCGCGATACGGTTACGGAAGGCGGCGGCCAGGT
This sequence comes from Eubacteriales bacterium, assembly GCA_045644045.1. GTDB lineage: Bacteria > Bacillota > Clostridia > Oscillospirales > CAG-272 > UBA1740. The sequence continues at coordinate 6,743 of JAZRGD010000130.1, read as the reverse complement.
TGTAATATACCATTCCGTGGGCCTGCTCGATCTTCTGTCCCTCGCCGTTACGGGTAACGGTAAAGGCGGCCAGCTTGGGGCTGGTACCCTCGATGATATCGGTAACGTCAACGTTAAAGGCCAGGGCGCAACGGTAGATAAAGGCGAAGTTCAAGTCCTTCTCGCCTCGCTCGCAGGCCAGATATTCCTCCGTGGTCACATCGGTCTTTGCCGCCATTTCGGCAGGCGTTAAGGCCTCGATCTCACGAAGATCCTTAATACGCGACGCCATTTCCTTGATCTTGTAATCAAGTCCTGTGATCTGTTTTTCCATAAAACCTCCAATATTGCGGGCAAAAGAACAATAAAAGCCCGCCTCAAAGACGTAAAATACTTTGAGACGAGCTATAAGAAACTTATATCCCGCGGTACCACTCAAATTGCGCTTTCGCGCCACTCTCGGACTCCATCAAGCCCCATGCCTTAACGCAGCAATCACGGAGAGGTTCTACGGCGGTAACGCTTTCTTCCTCTCGGCTCGGAAGCTACAAACTGAAAGGCCATCACCGCTGACTTACACCAACCGTCAGCTCTCTTTGGGGTCCTGCCTTTCGCCCTCTTCGTCTACGCCTTTTATTCTTTTATAGGTACAGTATAACAGTATTTTCGCCTTTTGTCAAGAGTTATCGCGAAATTTTTTACAGTTTATTGCGCTGGATCTTTCCGCTGATGGTCTTGGGAAGCTCGGTGCGGAATTCCACGATACGGGGATACTTGTAGGGAGCGGTATGCGTCTTGACATACTCTTGGATCTCCTTCTTCAAGGCATCGGTAGGCTCGGTGCCCTTGGTCAGCACGATGCAAGCCTTGACCACCTGCCCTCTCACCTCGTCGGGAGCGGCACAAACACCGCACTCCAGAACGTAGGGCAGCTCCATGATCACGTTCTCGATCTCAAAGGGCCCAATGCGATAGCCCGAGGATTTGATCACGTCGTCAATGCGGCTGACGTAGTAGAAATAGCCGTCCTCGTCGCGCCAAGCCACGTCGCCCGTGTGATAGAGGCCGTCGTGCCATGCCTCGCGCGTTCTCTCCTCGTCGCCGTAATAGCCGAGGAAGAGGCCGCAGGGCACCTTCTTGTCGGTACGCACCACGATCTCACCGTTCTCACCCGTACCCACGCTCTTGCCGTCGGCATCCACGATGTCGATGTCGTAAAGAGGCATCGCCTTACCCATGGAGCCCGATTTGGAGGCGGTGCCTGCCATATTGCCAATGGTCAGCGTGGTCTCTGTTTGACCGAAGCCCTCCATAATGGAGAGACCCGTGGCGCGGCGGAACTGATTGAACACCTCGGGGTTGAGTGCCTCGCCCGCCGTCGTCGCGTGACGGATAGAGGAAAGGTCGTAGCCCGACAAATCCTCCTTGATCAGCATACGGTACATGGTAGGCGGCGCGCAGAAGGTGGTGATGTTGTATTTTGCGAACATCGGCAGAATGTCGGCGGCATTAAAGCGGTCAAAGTCGTAGGTAAACACCGCGCCCTCCGCCATCCATTGGCCGTAGAGCTTGCCCCAAAGGGCCTTGCCCCAGCCCGTGTCGGAGATGGTCAGGTGCAGGTCGTTGGGATGGATGTCGTGCCAATATCTTGCCGTAGGGAAATGCCCAAGGGCATACTTATAGCTGTGGGCGGCGATCTTGGGATAGCCCGTCGTGCCCGAGGTAAAGAACATCAGCATGGGGTCACTGCCGCAAGCCGTGTCGGCGGTGCGCTCAAAATGGGTGCTGAACAGAGCGTATTCCTCGGAGAAGCTGTGCCAGCCGTCGCGCTTGCCGCCCACAAGGATCATTTCCTTGAGCTCGGGGCTTTTCGCGGCCGCCGCCTCTACCTCAAGATAGGTATCATCCGAGGCGGTGCAAAGGATGGCCTTTACCCCTGCCGCCTCAAAGCGGTACTCAAAATCGTGCGCCTTTAACTGATTGGTGGCGGGAATCGCCACGGCACCCAGCTTGTGCAGGGCAAGAATGGAGAACCAGAACTCGTAGTGACGCTTGAGCACCACCATGACCTTGTCGCCCTTGCCGATGCCGAGAGATTTCAAGTAATTGGCGGTACGGGCAGACTCGCGCTTGATGTCACGGAAGGTAAAGCGACGCTCGCTCTTGTCGGAGGCAATGTGAAGCATTGCCAGCTTGTCGGGATAGGCATCCGCCAAGGCATCCACCGTATCAAAGGCAAAGTTGTATTTTTCCTCGTTCTCAAAATCAATGTGCGTGAGGATGCCGTTTTCATCCTCGGTGCATTTGATGAATTTATTGATGAGCAGGCTTTCTCTCTTGCCCGCCGAAACAATGCTCTTGCTGACCTCGCCCTCGTCGGCGTTTTCTTCCCCGGGCAATACCACGGCACAGAAGACACAGGCCTTGCCGCCCGTGGCGATCATACCGTGAGGGGTGCTACTGTCGTAATAAATACTGTCGCCCTCGTTCAATACGACGGTATGCTCACCCACCTGCACCTTAAGAGAGCCCGAAAATACGATATCAAACTCCTGACCGCTATGGGTGGTTTGATGGATGGGACGGTTTTGCTGTCCCTCCTCATACTCGTACTTGACCCAATAGGGCTCAGCGATCTTGTTGCGGAAAAGAGGCGCTAGGTTGCTGATCTCAATGCCATCCTCCTTTGCCGTCAGCTGTCCCTCTCCGCGACGGGTCACGGTGAAGGAGGAGAGCTTTGCGCTGTGTCCCTCCATCAGGTCACTCACGTCTACGCCGAAGGCCAGGGTGCATTTGTGGATAAAGGTAAAGGGAAGATCCACCTCGCCCGATTCGTACGAGGTATAGGTATCCAACGACACGTCGGTCTTTTCCGCCATTTCCTCTGCGGTGTACCCCATGATCTCACGCAGCTCGCGAATACGCGCCGCCACCTCCGCCAATGAATGCATGGTCTTGTTCATAGAAATGTGCCTCCTTTTCCTTGGAATTTCGTCTCTTTTTCAATCTAAAACAAAAAACGCCTCAAAGATCTTCCTTTGAGACGGACAGTAATCTGTTCGCGGTACCACTCAAATTGCGCTTTCGCGCCACTCTCGGGCTCAAGCAAGCCCCATGCTTTTACGCAGCCATACGGAAGACCCTACTTGCTATGCTTTGGGGGCTTCGGCTCGGAAGGGATAAAAGACACGTGCCAGTCGCTGTCGGGCTTCCACCTGCCCCGACTCTCTGTAAGCACTTCCACGGCTTCGTCTTCGTCACAGCCTTTATAAATTATGTGAGAATTATACCACTCTTTTTCCCCTTTGTCAAGGGTTTTTTCGATTTTTTTCGTTTCTTTTTATTTCTTTTCACCTCCTACGAAAAATCGTGACATCCTCCGCAATCCAAGCCGTTACGTTCAAACAGCAGAACGATCTTTTCGATCTTTTCAAAGTCGTCATCCGTCTCGTTCATGAGAATTTTTTGAATTTCAGCCAAAACAGCAATTGCTTCGCTTTCGGTTTGATCGACGTATTTCTCTATTTCCAATTGCGAAATACTATCCCAAATACTCTCGGCGATCTGTTTTTTGATCAAAGCGGTATATACTTGCATTTCTTCTCCTTTTTTGGTACTGTTTGATACCATTTTTCTTGTTTAATAATACCATATAGTACCATTTAAGTCAAGAGGTGATGACAATGTTTTTTAAAAGACTTTATGAATTAAGAACAGACCACGATATGACGCAAAAGCAAGTAGCCGACTATTTGGTCTGCAACCGTCAGGTCTACGCCCGATACGAAAACGGGCTTCGCGAGTTGCCCGTTTCCATGTTGATCAAGTTGTCCAAGCTGTACGGCGTTTCGACCGATTATATTCTGGGATTAAAGGATGAGTAAATAAAGAAAGAGGAGCCGACGGCTCCTCTTTCTTGCATTTTTTAATCGGGAATATATTCCGCTATATCCTCAAGCTTGCAATCCAAAACGGCGCAAAGCTTACTTAACGTCTTGGTTTCCACGTTGTCGTTTGCTCTTAATCTGCGAACCGTCTTACTGTCAATGCCACAGTCCTCTCGCAAACGGTAGGTAGACACGCCCTTTTCCTCCATCACTCTCCAAAGCTTATCAAATACGATCATTTTTACAACACCCCCTTGACATTTACTATTATGGGGGTTATAATCTTTTTTATTAAGGGGATATAATCCCCATACCAAAAGGTGAGGCGAGAAAATGGGAAACAATGGCGGCGCAAGACACGATTTTTGATACGCATTGTCCTCATATATTCTTTTTGCTTTAAAGCAATAAAAAAAGAGACTGCCGCGGCAAATGCCTTGGCAGTCTCTTTTGTTGCTTTCAGCTTATCTTTCCGTAATCGAGATCAAAGGAGATGGAGTCACCGTCGGCCAGTGCCTTCGTGCCGAGTGTCAGCTTATAGGAATCGCCCTCCGCTACGGGGGAATTATAGCAAGGCACGAGACCGATCTTGGAGGCGTGGTAATTGAACTCGGTGTCACCGATCATGCACTTGCCGTCGGTGAGGGCTTGCTTCCCTGCCAAGGTGTCGTTCACGTAGAAGGAAAGGCCGTCCGCTTCCTCCTTGATGTAAAGGCTAAAGGAGGAGGCTCCCTCGGTCAGCTTCACGGCACCGATAAAGTGGGAAACGGCAAAGCTGCTCGTGCCTGTGCTGGCGTGTGCGCCACTGGCAGATCCCGAACGGTAGACTAGCACCGTATCGTCCACGTAGGCGACCATAAAGCCGTATCTATCGTAGGCATATCCCACCGCGGTCAGCATCAGACCGAAGCCCTTGGGGTTGCCCGTCACGTTGATGTTCGAGAGGGTAAAGGTCATGCCCGCCAAGTCGGTGCCTGAGGTTTTGACTTCCATGCGAGGGTAGGCGCCGCTACCTTTATCCCCCTTGACGAAGGACACCTTGATCCGCTCAGGCTCCTTGGATGCGTCGATGCCCGTGCTTTGGCACTCGCCCGCCGCCAGGTCAAGGGCAAAGGCGTACTTTAGGGTGGTCCTGCCAAAATCGTCCACGCCCTGCAAATACAGCACGTACTCGTGGGTGAGGTCGACCTCGTTTTCAAAGGTGAGAACGAGGGAAAGCTCCTTGGGCATATGCGCGCCCGAGGGATAGTAGATGTGGTTTGCGGGGGTTTTAAGGTTGGTCTTGTAATTCTTGCCCAGCTTATCGTAAAGTGCCACCATGTCTCCCGTGGTCTTATCCTTTACCTGCACGCCGTAATACATGATCACGTTGGCCGCGTCCGCCGCAGGGAAGGTCATAAGGCCGCCCTTGGCGGTAAGAGAGGAGAAGGACACCGTGGGCGCACTCTCGCCAAAGGTAGGCTCGTGATAACGCGCGTCGCCGCGATTGTTGATCACGCTGTCGTACAGCACGGCACACTGGGTGGTAGAGGTGGGGGCTTTGGTATAGGCGGTGCGAAGGATCATGGGGTTTTCCGCCACCACGTGCTTCTGATCCAAGGTATGCGTATAGCCGTCCGCCGTCTGATTCAGGGAATAATCAATACCGTTAAAGCGCATGCGGCCGTTCTCGTCCACCTCAATGATACAGCCTTGCTTCATCTGATAGTTGTTGTATGCAGAAGCAGACACGCTGACACCGTACTCGCCGTGGTTGCCCGGGCCGATATTGAATTCTAAGAAGCCGTCAAGCTGTACCACGGTGGAATAGGTTTGAAGGGTATCGTGAGAGTGACCCGAAATATAGACCACTTGGGGATATTGCTTCATCAGATCGGTAAAGCCGTCGGGTTGATCGCCGCCGCCCGAGGGCATATGAGAGGTGATAAAGATCTGCTTGTCGGGAGATTTTGCCACCACGGCATCCAGCTGTGCCTTGAGGAAGGCAAGGGTCTCGGTATTCACGTGGGTATAATCCACACCGAAGAAGGAGAAGCCGTTGATGAGGTTATAGCGGAAGCCGTCGGGCACCGTCAAGCCCGTAACAGGCCAAGCATCGGTCGAGAAGAAGGTAGCGGTAGCGTCCTCCAAAATTTCGATAGAGGCGTCGAACACCGAATCCCCCGCGGAGAAGGAGTGGGAGAAGCCGAAGGTCTGGTTGGCAAAACTCGTGTTCGCCGTCAGGTCGTACTGCACGAAGTCGTGGTTGCCAAAGCACCAGACCACGGGCACCTTGGCTGTGGCGTTACCCTTTGCCACGCCTGCGGCGAAATAGGCCAGTTGGGGAAGCGCGGAATCTCTGTTGCTGTTCTGTGCGTTGCCCAAGTCACCGGGGAACATAAAGGCATCAACGTCGTACTTCTCAAAGGTTTTGAGCATCACGTCACGCACCTTGCCCGCGGTAGGGGCATCCGAAACGTGCACGTCGGAAATGGCGGCAAAGCGCAAGACCACCGCGTCCTCGTTAAAGCCGTAGGAAAGCTTCAGCTCGTTCGACGCGTCACTGCTATAAGCGGTATCCGCCGCGATGGCGCGGGCGGTAACGGTGTATTCCTTGTCGTCCGTCAGCAAAACGGAGCAAACGGTCTGCGGCGGCATATCGGCGCCATTGACCGTCACGATATAGGAAACGGCGTTTTCCACGGCGCCCCAGGTCACCTTCACGTCACTTCCCTTCGCCACCGAGAGAACGGGAGCGGACAGCTTGGTGGGAGTGGGCTCGTTGGGCTCGTCGGGCACATCGGGGGTATCGGGTGTGTCGGGTGTGTCAGGCGTATCAGGTGTGTCGGGCACATCAGGCGTGTCGGGCTCGTCGGGCACGTCGGGCACATCGGGCAC
>JAZRGD010000129.1:0-13696 GCA_045644045.1 Eubacteriales bacterium | reverse complement strand
TAGCAAAAAACCGACAGAGGCGAGGATCGCCTTCTGTCGGTTTTTTCCTTTGTTAAAAGGATATATTTAGCCTTTTTGGATTTCTTACTTCTTTGCTTGACTTCTTCCTACCAAATAGTCGAGCGTAACCTTGTAAAGGTCGGCAAGCTTGATGGCTGCCCAAAGGGGAAGCTCGCGCTCGCCGCGCTCGTATCTTTGATATACCGTGGTTTGCATATTGAGATAAACGGCGATCTCCTTTTGCGTTTTGTCGTGATCCTCGCGCAGATCACGCACGCGTTTATAAACAAACATAGTTTTCCTCTCTCCAAGTTTTTCACCCGCATTATACACAAAAACACCGTTTGGTATTGACAAATAACACCGTGCGGAGTTATAATTGTGTGGAAAGGAGATGAGCAATATGCAAAAGAGGTATAGCAACGGTTGACCGTAGCAGCCTTCCTTGTGTTGATTTTTGTGTTGTGTTTTTTTGTTTTTTGGCTTACTTTTCTTCCTCCTCGGCCGTATCACCGCAGTGGCAACAGCCGCAGGATCTTCCGCAAGAGTCGCTATCGGGACAGCCAATGCACTTTTTACCCGATTTTTTGGCCTTGATGATATACGCCACGGCGGCACCGATCACAAGAAGAATGACGCCGATGGCAACGTAGTCGGGAAGTCCCATACGAAAGCTCCTTTCGGGGGATGTAATGTCAAACGTTTGCGGTCTCCTGTGCCTTGACGGCGGCAGGAGTGAGAACACGCTCCTTTTTCAGTTGTCTGTCTTTGCGGAGGATCAAGACGGTAAGGACGGCGGCAAAGAGTGCGACCAGTGCCCAACCGAGGATCGGCATCCAAAGGGAGCCGAAGGAGCCGCTTGTGAAGAGAGTGCCGAAGAAGAAGGTGAGGAAGGCCACGGAGTAGCCCACGCCGAACTGAAGCCCGATGCCTGCCCAAAGCCATTTTCTGCTTTTCAACTCGGCGTTCATCGCGCCGATGGCGGCGAAGCAGGGGGGAGAGAAGAGGTTAAACATTAAGTAAGCAAGAGCGGCAACCTTGGTGATGGCCAGAATGCCTGCCACCTCGGCACCCGCACCCTCCATCATAGCCAGCTCGTCGGTATTGATCAGGTTTTCAAGTCCCACGAAGCAGACGGCAAGCGTGCCCACCACGTTTTCCTTGGCGATAAAGCCGGTGATGGCGGCGGCGGCCAACTGCCAGGCAACTATGCCAACGAGGGGCGCAAAGAGGTATGCAAAGGGTGTGGCGACGGTGGCGAGAATGGAATCGGCCGCGTCGTCCACGGGGTTGAAGCGCCAACCAAAGGATTGCATCAGCTGTACCACGAAGTTGCAAACGAGGATGATGGTTCCCGCCTTCACGATGTAGGCCCAGCCGCGCTGACACATGGAAAGGGCGGCCTTTTTCACGCTGGGGCCCTTGTATTCAGGCAATTCCATGATAAAGAAGGAGCGTTTTTTGCGGTTGCCCGTCAGGCGGTTGACGAGAATGGCACAAAGCAGAATAATAGCAATGCCGGCGAAATACATCACCGTGCCCACCCAAGGCGACTCGCCAAAGAAGGCACCCGCAAACAGAGAGATCACGGGAAGCTTGGCACCGCAAGGCATAAAGGGGGCGAGCATAGCGGTGGCGCGACGCTCGCGCTCGTTGCGAATGGTGCGGCAGGCCATAACGCCGGGAATGGCACAGCCCGTACCGATCACGAAGGGGATCACCGATTTGCCCGAAAGACCCACCTTTTTGAAGATGGGGTCAAGCACCACGGTGGCACGCGCCATATAGCCGCAATCCTCAAGAAGGGCGATAAGGAAATACATCACCATGACCAAGGGCAGGAAGCCGACCACGGCACCCACGCCCTCGATGATGCCATCCACGATAATGGCGGTGAGAATGGGATGCGCGCCCTCAAGGAGGCCGTCCACCCAAGCCCCGAACATATCAATAAAGGTGACTAAGCCGGGGATAACGGTGCCGTTTTTGAACTCGTAGCCCTCGGCGATCCAAGCACCTAACCATGCCTGCGAGATGCCGAACACGAGGAACATCACCACGGCGAAGATGGGGAGGCCCACCCATTTGTTTGTCAGAACGGCGTCGATCTTATCCCCGCGACTCCTGTCCCTCGTCAGGACCTTGCGCGTCTCGACGGCGGCCACAATGTCATTCACAAAGGTGTAACGGCGTCTGTCCGCCGCTTCCACCGCGCTTTTATCGTTCAGGTCGATATTGCCTTGCGAATAAGGGGCGGACTGTCCCTTGCCTACGGTGGCTACGGCGGCCTCGATCAAATCGGACAGGCCCTTTGCCGAGGTGGAGACGGTCTCTACCACCTTACAGCCCAGCCTGCTCGCAAGAGCGGCTACGTCGATCTTGGTCTCTTTTTTTTGGTTGACGTCGGCCTTGTTGAGAGCGACCACGACAGGCACGCCCAGCTCCAACAGCTGCGTGGTGAAAAACAGACTGCGGCTGAGATTGGTGGCGTCTACGATGTTAATGATAACGTCAAGCTTTTCATTCTTTACGTAGGAGCTGGTGATGCTTTCCTCAGAGGTGAAGGGGGACATGGAGTAGGCACCGGGAAGGTCGATCGCGATCATCTCCTCCGCGCCCTTGCGGAAGCTCCTTTTGATGGGATGCTCCTTTTTCTCGACGGTGACGCCGGCCCAGTTTCCGACCTTTTCGTTTTTGCCTGTCAGGGCGTTGAACATGGTCGTTTTTCCGCTGTTCGGATTGCCCGCTAAAGCAATTCTCATGGATAAAACCTCTGCTTTCTGTAAGTTAACAAATTGGAGTATCAAAACGGATCACGGGGGAATCTTGCTCGGGAACACTTTTTCCAAGGTTAGCCCTCGCTAACCAAGGACGGTAAAAAAATGATCTTGCGACCGCTTTTTACGTTTAGCCCTCGATGAGAATGGCGTCGGTCAGTTGGGAATCCATGATGTAGCGGCCATCCTTGATGGCTACCACCGAGCCGCTCCTTCTGTGCTTGATCACCGTGACCCTCTCACCGCTGTAACAGCCGAGAGAGAATAAAAAGGAATTGAGCTCTTCATCGTCTGTCAAGATGGCCTTGACGGTATATTCTTTTCCTTCATCAGCGGCAGTCAGGTTCATAGCATCTCCTCGTCCGACGGACAGTATAAGTAAACGAAGTGTTAGCCTCTGCTAACCGTGGAAATTATACACTATATTTTTCGGTTTGTCAAGGGCTTTTAAAAAGTTTTTTGGAAAAATCTTTATGCCGCAAAAAACGGACTGCCGTGGGTAGGCAGTCCGTGAAGGTTATGAAAAATAGTTGCCGTTTTTCAGCGTCTCCAACATAATGGTAGCGGAGCTGATGTTGGTGGCGAGGGGGATCTTTTGCACGTCGCACAGGCGGAGCAACGCGGAAACGTCAGGCTCGTGAGGCTGTGCGGTAAGCGGGTCACGAAGGAAGATGATGAGGTCAAGCTCACCATCCGCCAGCATAGCGCCGATCTGCTGATCGCCGCCCAAGGGGCCGCTCTTCATACGGCAAATGGAAAGCCCCGTCTCACCCATAATAAGGGTGCCCGTAGTGCCCGTGGCGTACAGCTCATGCTCGGCAAGAACCTCTCTGTATTCCTTTGCCAACTCAATAATATCTTCCTTCTTTTTGTCATGCGCGATGAGTGCGATCTTCATATATCTGTTCCTTTCGGGTTTTGTTCAGCTCTATTTTAGCACGGCGTGTGACAAAAATCAACTGTTTTTGCGTAAAATCCGCGTAAAATGAAAAATAAAATAAAAATCTTCCAAAACCCCTTGCATTTTTCAAAAAAGTATGCTATAATACCAAGGTCCATAGGGGTGTAGTTCAGTTGGTAGAACGGCAGTCTCCAAAACTGCATGTCCAGGGTTCGAGTCCTTGCGCCCCTGCCAAGAAAAAAGCCATTCGCGTAAGCGGATGGCTTTTTTCAACTAAATCCGCCGATGGCGGAAGAAATCCACCTTCGGTGGATGAAATCGCTTCGCGATGAAATCCGACTTCGTCGGGATAGGAGAGGCGGATTTAATTTCATCTGAGGCGGTACGCCGAAGATTTCATCCGAGCTTGCTCGGATTTCACCGTGCGCAGCACGATTTCATTGACTATTTTTAACTTTTATGATAAAATGGGCAAAAGAGGTGATAATGATGGCAGAAAACAAGCTTGCAGAAAAGGCAAATATCATTTCGGAAGAGATTGCGAAAAATGTTCTGCACGTTTGAATATTTGTTCTTTGGAACTCTTGAAATATAATCAGAAATGTGCTATAATGTAGCTGCAAAACCAATTAAATAGAGACATCGAAATGATTTTGTATGGGGCAGGGACCCCTTTTGTTGCTTTACCCGAATTTGATAAAATGCAAAATCCCTTTGGTAAAGCAGAGCATATTTTTGTCTTTATCTAATTGGTTTGGCGACTGTCGGAGTTTTCGCTTTTGGGTGTTGACTTCGGTTGGAGCCTTTTTGTTTTTTGTTTTTATTCATGAGGAGGAGAGGGACAAAAAGCACTGATTGCTTGACAATAAGACGATTTTATGGTGCAATTGAGAAACGATTTTTAAAAAATTGGAGGATTTTAGTGGTGAAGAAAAAAACGTGTTTATTAAAAATATCTTTGTTATTTCTTGTGATTTGTTTGATTTGCGTTACATTTGCGTCATGTGCATCAGAGACCGAAAAGCGTTGGAAGAGTGCCGAAAAGCTGTTAGAGGACAACCGTCGCTCTATGGGGTATATGACGCAGTTGAACGGAGAATTCAGTTCTAACGTTTACGGAGATTTCAGCATATCGGGTACTTTTTTGTATGCTACCAGCTCCGAAGTATACTCCTATGTGCGTAGCGAAAACTTTTACGACGTATATTGCTATTCGCTTGTTGGTCAGGGTGCTTCTAAAGTGTGCAGTATACCTATAATCGAAGATTCCTTCGGGTTTGTTATGTTGAATCCTGATGCGTATTATTGCTGTTTTGAGGAAAAGGTATACAGTTCGATTATAGAGCAACAGACCGACCATCCCTCGTCGTACAATTATAATTGGTACTGCTACAGTGTTAATGATGACTCAAGAGAACTCTATACTACTTATAAGTCAAGAGAGCAAAAGAACGGTCAAGAGCGTGAGGAAATGGAGGTCTCGATCCGAAGCTCTATGATAAGAGCAGGAGTAGGTGGATCTGAGGAAAATCTGATAAAAAAATCAGCCCTTCTTTCAGAACTGAATGCAACTAAAGTAGAAAACGACAAGCTTACTTTAGAAAGAGTTTGCGGCTATAACCTCGAAACCAAGTCCGGCATTTTTGTCTTTGAATACCGCGTAAGCAGCGAATGGGGATTGTTTGGTGCGGAGCATTATTCAAAAAAATTGTGCTTTGCGATAGATTCGTCGGGAAAGACATATTATCTCGGAGATTATACGGACATCGTACCGTCCGGAAAAGATGATGTTGAAATTATTCCCATAAACTAAGAGGAAATGAAAATGAAGAAAATGAAAAAGTATATATTCCTTTTTGGCATATTGGCGCTTTTCGTAGCTGTCTTTTCGGGATGCGAATCTGACCTCAAGAATAGGTGCAACCACTCGTTTATAGAAAAGACCATAGGCGGCGGGTGTGACGCAAATGCGATCACTATCATTACCTGCGACAATTGTGACTATTTTGAAAAACGCGACGTGTCCGCTTCCGGGCATTCTTATTCGCTGACGGAAAGCGTACAGCCCGTAGACGGTGAGTCGCTTGGTTACGAAATACATACTTGCTCGGTTTGCGGAGAACAGAAAAAATCAAATTGCACGTGGCTGGAAAACGGCGTTTTGACCGAATATACCGTGTATCAAAGCGTTGAAGCGTTGGCAAACGAATGCGAACCTCAAATTCACAACGGAAGAGAGGTTTTCTTCTATAACGGAGACGTAAAAAATATATTGCTCGAATTCGTTTCAAGCAAAGGCTCGGTTGACGGATATGCCTTCTCTTTCCCGGCAACCGTCCGGAACCTATTTATCAACGGCTCGGGCGAGTTGTGGCACAAAGACGTCTCGTTTTATATTGCCGAGCGCAGTACGGAAATAAACGTAAAAATGCAAAATCTGTTAATAGAATCTGAAGATTATACGATTTTTTCCTCGTTAGCAAGCGTTCCGATCACACTTGAGTTTTATGGCGAAGCCAACCGCTTTGTCCTTCCTTCTCGCGCAACGGACGGCGCAGATTCAAGAGAAGAAATGGGAGGCTTCGGAGAACACGGTTCGGCTGCATTTTTCATTTCCAACGGTGTGACGATGCACTGTCATTCCGATCTTTATATTAAAGGTCAGGATGGCGGAAACGGAGGTCTCGGCGGAAAGGAGTATACGCATTTTGGCTCTCCCGTCATAGAAGGCAAAAGGGGGGGCGATGCCGGTGACGGCGGAGACGCTATCCGTTCAAATACTTTGCCAAAGATCAAAGTGTACGGCACGGCTCAGGTAGTTCTTGAGGGCGGTGTCGGAGGAATCGGCGGAACCGGAGGAAGCGGAACGTTCTCCGATGGCGAAAACGGGCGTAACGGTCAAAACGGCAGCAGTAGTTATGAATCCATTCAGTAATTGAAATTTTTAACCCCATTTGCCTTTGCAGGCAAATGGGGTCTGCTTTTGCAAATGATGTGCTTCGCAGTGAAGTGATGCTTTGCACCCATGATGTTGCGCTTCGCGCAAACGGAATGAGACCGTTCGCTCGGTGCGCTGAACATCAATTATACTTCAATGAATTTTGTGCGGTTATATTTTTCTTTAAATTTCTCATCGAATATATAGTCCGCAATAATGATATCGACACTGTCAGCGGTCATAACAACACTTTTTGACGGAAGGTTTACTTTTTCATGATCTACAAGATATATTACCTCTTTTGAATTGTGCGCCATTACAGTTGTAATAAGATTATATCTTCCTCCTCCGCCAAGCTCGCCATTATCGTTTATACTATGAGTTGAAAAAAAGAATTTGTCGGCTTTATATTCCAAAGCATTTTTAACGCACAGATCGCCTCCCAGCATGGAAGGTGGCTCGAAGATCTCTCCTCCCAAACAAATGGTTTTTATCTCAGGAAGATCACTTAAATAAGCAACAATAGCAATGTTACTTGTTATTACCGTTATATTTTTCTTGTCAACAAGGTAAGGTGCCATGTATTCTGTCGTTGAGGATGGATCAATAAATATTACATCTCCATCCTTTACAAGCTCTGCTGCGGCTTTGCATATCCGTTTCTTTTCCTTTTTCATTTTATGATATCTGAATATAAGAGGTATATCCTGCTTCTCTATAAGCTCAACACCTCCATAACTGCGAACGATTAATTTTTGTTTTGCCATTAAATTTAAATCACGGTTAATGGTTGCCTTGCTATATCCAATTTTATCGCAAAGATACCTCACGTCAACATATCCGTTCCCCCGAAGAATATTTAGTATCATATCTACTCTTTCTTTTTGATGCACAGAAATACCTCCCAATTATCATTTGAGACTTTTTGAGACTTTCTCTTTTTAATGAACCTACTTGACGTTTTTATTATACACCCTTATAATAAACATGTCAAGTTTAAAATGTCAAGTTTGGAGAGGTAAATATGCAGATTAAAAACAAATCCGAGTTCAGCAAGGCACTGCAAATCGGTATAGCTTGCATAAGCTCCTATATGGTAAGCTATTATATGAGACATATTTTAAGTGTTTCATCGCCCGAAATGCTCAGCACAGGATTTTTTACAAAGGAGTTTTTAGGCTCTCTTTCATCCATATATATGCTTTTTTATGCTACAGGGCAGCTGATTAACGGAGTGATCGGCGACATTGTTAAGCCCAAGCTGATGATTACCGGTGGTATGCTTTTGAGTGGGCTGGCAAGTATTTCTTTCTCTTTTGTAGATCTTCCTCTGCTTCAATTGGGATTATTTGCAGTGATCGGATTTTCTCTTTCTATGCTGCGCGGCCCTCTTGTAAAGACGATTTCGGAGAACACGCAACCGAATTTTTCCCGTGTTATTTGTACTTTTTTTTCATTCTCATCCTTTGCCGGACCGTTAATTGCAAGTCTCATTTCTATGTTTTGCGATTGGCGTAAAACCTTTATGATTGCAGGCATAATCGCAGTGGCCATAGGCGTATTTGCATATTGGATTTTCACTTCATTCGAAAGAAAAGGACGCATCGCCTACACATTATCAAAAAAATCCGGCGGATTTAAGAACATATTTAAGGTCTTCACTCTTAAACATTTTTCATTTTATCTTTTTGTAGTATTATTAGCCGAGCTTTCGAGCGTGGCTATCAATTTCTGGATTCCTACATATCTTACAGAACAGTTGTCCGTTACCGAAAATACAGCAAAAGCAATTTACTCCGCAATGTCATTCATCAAAAGCTTTACGCCGTTTACTACTTTATTCTTATTTACTGCTGTATTCAAAGAAAAAGACATAAAAATGATAAGGGTGGCGTTTGTATTCGGAACACTGTTTATTATTGGAATGTATTTTATTAACGCTCCTTACTTAAATGTGCTTTGTCTTCTTTTGGCACAAATAGCGATCGGAATCGCTTCTTCGCTGGTTTGGAGTATTTATATTCCATCTCAAAGAGAAAGCGGCATGGTTTCTACCATAAACGGCGTTTTGGATTTCAGCGGCTACTTGTTTGCTTCGGTAGCGAATATTATATTTGCGCACGCGGTCGGCGGCTTGGGATGGAAAGGTGTTATTTTTATATGGTTTTTCTTATCGACGATCGGCGTTGCTGTCTCTATGTTTATAAAAGGAAAAAATCCTGATTATAAAAATAACGTTATAAATGAAAAGGAGAGATGACCATGAAACTTGCTACGTCAGAAGGCGATTTTGCGGGGTATGTGAATACTGTTCCGGAAATGATCAAATGTTATAGAGATTCAAAATTTAAAAACATCAATTTAGGGCTGGGGACTAAAACACCGTCATTTTACAGTGATGATGAGAACGATTGGAAAAACTACGCGGAAGAGCTGGCGATAGCGCGGGAAGAGGCGGGTGTGAACTACGTTGTTGCCCACGCGCCGTGCTTGCATCATCCCGTTATGAATGCTTTGGAAGATCATAACGACGAGGAGTATCAAAGAAGCATTCGCGCGATACGGCGCTCCATTGAGGTCTGTCGCCTTTTAGATATCGACCGTGTCGTTGTACACGCTTGCGCAAGCAAGGATCTGTCCGTGGAAGATTTTTATCGCTATAATACCATGTTTTATAACGATCTTTTTGACCTTTCCGAAAAGTACACTATCACTATTTTGACAGAGAATTGGGATAATTCGGCTACCCATTTTTCTACCGGCAAAGAAATGCGGGATTTCATTGATTATATGGGTCATCCTCTGCTTGCGGCCTGCTGGGATACCGCCCATGGCAATATAGCAACCGAGGCGCGTAAGATCGGACAGTATGAAAATATTCTTGCGCTTGGGGACAAACTGAAAGGGGTGCATATTTCGGACAATTTTGGCGACTGTCATCATCACAGTTGGCCTTTTGCGGGAATCATAAATTTTGATTCCGTCATGCAAGGGTTGATCGACGTGAACTATGATGGATATTTTACTTTTGAAGCCGCGTATACACTCTTGCATAAAAACAATATGCCATACCATCGCAAACCGTGGGAGCATAACGGAGAAACCGTAACGACACTCCAAAGCCCTTCCTTGGATCTGAAGAAAAAGGCGGTGGATCTTCTGTATGAAACGGGAAAATACATTTTAGAATCGTATCATTGCTATGAAGTCTAAAAATTTGATCGAATTCCACGACCGCAGCGTAATTTAGCGTGAAAATCGCTTGAAATATTCACGAATCTATGTTAAAATAGAGTCAGGAAAGGCGGTGCGAAAAAATGAAAGTTCTGTACGAAGAACCCCCCAAGGGTGAGGGCTATACCCGTTGGAGTGAGGAGGGGGTCGTTTATCCCATTTGGTATAAAAAAACGACTATGATATTTGATCCTCGCATGGAGGGCTTGCCCGAGAAGCTGGTCTCCTTTCTCTTGAAATGGGGAGAGAAGATAGAGGAATACAAAAAGACTTACCGCGAGACGTATCCCGCCAAGCTTGCTAAGATCGAGTTTATTTACGAGGGCGTTTTTTACACCCTGTATCCCGCCGCGGTGGGCGCGACCTACGAGACGGATTTTATGAGCGACAAGCCTTACACGGTTTCGTGGGATTCTCTTTTTGAGTGCTACGAAAAGGAGATCCGCGACGATATGAAGGCCACCCTCGGCATTGAGCGCTCGCGGTACTTCGGCTTTTTGGATTGAGGCCGTTTTTCTGTACGGCAACGCCAAGGCGCGAGATAAGAATGTCATCTGTGATTTGATTTCACGGAACGGTATAAAAAAGCCGCTGTAAAGCGGCTTTTTTATTGACAAAAAACGCGCGGAGTGATATAATACCCCATAGACGTATGAAGGGAGGGACGCACCGTGAAGCTATACGCCCCCGCGTATTATAAAGAATTTTCTTGCATCGCCGACCGTTGCCGCCATAGCTGCTGCATTGGCTGGGAGATCGACGTGGATGCGACCACCCTTGAAAAATACGAGAGGGTGACGGATGCCTACGGAGAGACGGTCAGGAAAAGCATCGATAAGACGGATACCCCACATTTTACGCTTTTGGCAGACGAGCGTTGCCCTCACCTTGACGGGAAAGGGCTTTGCAAGATCATTACCGCCTTGGGAGAAGAATACCTGTGCGACATATGCCGCGAGCATCCCCGCTTTTATTTGGATACCCCTCACGGGAAAGAGGTGGGGCTGGGCATGGCGTGCGAGGAGGCTTGCAGACTGATCCTCTCCTCGGATGCCTACGCAGACCTGATAGAGGTGGGAGAGACGGATGGCGTGCCCCTTGGCACGGAATTTGACGCAACGGCGGAACGAAGTGAAATTTTCAAGATTTTGCTAACTTCCTCTTTGCATTATAGCGAAAAGCGCAAAAGGATTTGTGAGGCGTATGACGTCGCCCTCACCCTTCTCACAGAGGAAGGGTGGAGAGAGTGTCTTGCTTCCCTTGAATATTTGGACGAGGCGCACCGCGCGCTCTTTTCCTGCTTTTCCCTTTCCTCGCCTGTGAGCGAGAAAAACGAAGCGGTGCTTGACCGCGCCCTTGCGTACTTCCTGTTTCGCCACGCAACCGAGGCGGAGAATGCGGAGGAATTTCGCGCCGCCGTACTGCTTTCGCTCTTTTTTGAAAAAATTTTTGCCTCTCTCATCGTCGCTACGGGCGCCGAGAGCAGAGAAGATATTATAGAAGCGGCGCGTATCCTCTCGGAAGAGTTGGAATACTCTGAGGACAACGTGGCAGATCTGCTTTTTGAAATTGGCTGTCGGCTGTGAGGCAGACCTTTTCCTTTTTGATGAGAAAGGATCGTTATGAAGCTTTATCTTTCTATCATTGGCGTAGCAATGCTTTTGATCTCCGCCGTGAATATCGCTTTTGGTACGGCGACCTGGTATTACGTGGTCATCGCCACCGTCTTTTGTACCGCCTTGCAGTTTGCTCTCGACGGCACGCTCGCTACCTTGATCAAAATATTGCCTGACCGTTGGTTTGGGGTGGATCATCCCCTCTACCGCGTGTCGGACAGGGAAAAGGTCTTATACAAAAAACTGAAGGTAAGACGCTGGAAGGATAAGGTATGGGAGCTGGGCGGCGCGGGTGGCTTCAGCAAGAAAAACCTGCGAGAGCCCGAAAACGCCGATTACATAGAGAAATTCATCATTGAATGTAATAAAGGGGTGCTGATCCATCGCCTTTCCTATCCTGTCGGCTTTTTGGCGATGCTCACCCTTGACGGCGTGTGCCCCTTTACCGTCGCGCTTCCCGTGGCGGTGGTCAATCTGTTCTTGAACGTGCTGCCCACCCTTGCGCTCAGATATAATACCCCCATGCTGGGGGCACATCTGAAGCGACTGCGAAGAAAAGAGAGCAAACTTACCGAAACAGAAAAGGAAACCGAACATGGCCTTTTTCATTCCTCACCCTAAAAAATGCACCGTTATAGATAAAGCGGCACACACCCTGCCCTTTTGTATGTACACCGAGGACGCGGCATTTTTGCCCCATTTACAGGCCTTCTCCGATTGTATGGATAAGGCTTACGGCCGCCATCCCTTGTCGGGGAAAAGAGGCGGCCTTGAGGTGTACCGTGACGACACCTTGGATAAGGACGCTTATCGCCTGGACACAAGGGAAGAGATCAAGCTGTACGCGTCGGACACAGAAGGGCTTTCGTACGGCCTTGCCACCGTCTTGCAGTTGACCGACCCCGCCCCGTGGGGATATTTTACGGAAAGCGTTTTGATCGAGGACAAGCCCGATAAGGGCTACCGTGCCTTTATGGTAGATTTGGGCAGAGGGTGGCATCCCTTCTCGAAGCTCCTTAAATACGTGGACGTTTGCTTTTTCTATAAGATCAAATATTTTCACTTGCATTTTGCCGACACGCATTTGTATACGCTTCCTTCCCGCGCCTTTCCCAAGCTGACCTCGGCGAGGCACTATACCTATGAGCAGATCGAGGCGCTACGGGCATATGCCAAGGCACGGGGCGTGGTGCTGGTTCCCGAATTTGAGTGCCCGGGTCACGCGCCGCTTTTGACACGCGCTTACCCCGAGGTGTTTAAGGACAAAAGCACGGCAGAGGACGGCGGCTTTTATAACGAGCAGGGCGAGCCCATTTCCTCGGACGACCTGCTGTGCGCGGGAAGTGCCGCGGCAGAGGAGGGTGTCAAGACCCTTCTTTCGGAAATTTCCGAAATGTTTCCCGACGCGCCCTATTTGCACATTGGCGGCGATGAGGCCAATATAGCTCTTTGGGCGCGGTGCGAGGCTTGCAAGCGTTATATGGCAGAAAACGGGCTTTCGGACGTGTATGAATTGTATTCCGATTACGTGGGACGGATGGCGAGGCATGTGCTTTCTCTTGGCAAGACCCCCATCGTTTTTGAGGGCTTCCCGCGCAAGGGGGCCGATAAAATTCCAAAGGAAACGGTGGTTATCGCTTGGGAGAGCCTTTACAACCTGCCAAATGAATTGGTGGAGGACGGTTTTTCCATCGTCAACGCCTCATGGAAGCCGTTGTATATCATTCCCGGTATGGCCTTTTCACGGCAGGTGAATTGGTGCGCGAGGGATATTTTAGAGGATTGGGACGTGTACACCTGGAAAAACTGGTGGTCGCGCTCAAAGGCCTATGAAACGCCTATTTGCTTGCCTGCTACAGACAAGGTGCTCGGTGCCATGCTGTGCGCTTGGGAGGGAAATTTCGAGCAGGAGATATCTTCCGTTATGTCTCATCTTGCCGCCATGTCGGAGAAGACTTGGTCGGTGCAAAGCACCCGTACCTATGAGGATTTCACCATGGGATTTCGTCGCCTTTACGACAGGCTGGCAAGGATCATTCAGGATGTTTGAATATAAAAAAAACTGCCCGTTGCACCATCAACGGGCAGTTTTTTGTATAACGAAAACCCCGCCATAGTGGCGGGGTTCAAAAGAGGCTTTGCCGATGAACAGAAATTTCACCCAAACAAGTGCGGAAGGCATTTGTGCCAAAGGCCCCCTCCGAGAGGTAAACGAGCAAAAACAATTGAT
>JAZRGD010000128.1:0-21837 GCA_045644045.1 Eubacteriales bacterium | reverse complement strand
CCCAAATCCCCTTCGTGCGTCCTGATTTTTCAGGCCCGTAGGGCCGCCCGTGCCCCTGCGCCCGCCCCGGGTGGGGGGGCCACCCGAAAAATTTTGCAAACCCCCTTTTGTGCAATATGCACATATAGTCTACTATATATTTGTGCAAAGTGTAGAAATCAATCAAAATTGAAAAAACACTATCAAAACGCTTGACATATAGTCTGCTATATGGTATAATATAAGAGAAGAAAGGAGGAAACCACCACCGCCCGCGCAAATCTGGATGCGCCTCACCCTTGACTACGAAAGGAAAAATCATGAGACGAAAAGTAAAAAACCCCTACCGCAAAGGACAAGACCCCCGTGAATGGCTGGAAAATGTGCTTTCCACATGGACAGTATTTTGCGAAGTTAACTGTTCCCTGGCTAACGCCATCAGCGACCTGCTCGACGAAAACGAAAAACTCCGTCAGCAACTCACGGAAAAAGAAAAGGCCGCGGAAGCCACCCGCGACCAATTCTAAACCCCAAACGAACGGCAGCAGGGCTTGCCCTGCTCCGTTCACATTCACATTTTACCACATTAAAACCGATTTGTCAATAGAAAGGACGAAAAAAAATGAAATATACTTTTGCTCAACTTTTGGACGCTATGGAACGTGCTGGAAATAATCTTGCTTATCTTGCTATTGGTCGTTGGATGGATGTTGTTGAATTGCAGACAGGTGCTTTCCCAAATTGGGATGATTTTGCGCCCGAATGGGCGGTAAATCTTGCCTTGGGAAAAAAGGGGGTCTAAAATAAAATGACTTACTACTACGAAATCCGCCACGCCTTCCGTCATGTTATGTTTTGCAAGACCCTTGAAAGCGCACACACCCACGCAAAGACCCTTGAAGCCATTAACACCCCCTTGCTTTTCAAATACAAAGTAAAGCCCATTCCCGCCGCCCAAATCAAAGCCTTTATCACTACCGAAGGAGAGGTAAAATCCATATGAAGCAGATGACCGAATACACCCGTATCGCGGGCTACCTTAATAAGATTTACGCCCTACTGAATGATCGTTATTTTGAAAATGCACTTCCAAAAGTAGTCCTCACCATTCAAAGCACCCCCCGCGCCTATGGTCACATCTCTTGCTCCAAAGTATGGAAAAATGAAAACGGCACTGCCCGCCACGAAATCAACATAGGAGCGGGAACGCTCTCCCGCCCTATCGAAAACATAGTAGCAACCCTCCAGCATGAAATGGTACATCTCTATTGTATGGAAAATAACATCAAGGACACTTCTCGCGGAAACGCCTATCATAACAAGCGATTTAAAGAAGAAGCAGAAAAGCGCGACCTTATTATAACTCACTCTCCCTCTATCGGCTGGTCACATACTGATCCCGCCGACGGTCTGTTAGAATTCTGTTGCTTAAATGACTTGACCGAAATCCTACTTAACCGTGACGAAGGTTTCACCTTCACCCCGCCCACAGGAGGCAAAGCCCCCGCCATTCCTGTAGGCGCGCCCCGGGTCAGAGCCCCATCAAGCACCCGCAAATATATCTGCCCCCGTTGCCGTCTCTCCGTCCGCGCCACCCGCGACCTGTCTCTCATCTGCGGTCGTTGCTATGACGTTGATGATGAAATAATTCATCTTGAAAAAACTCAATAACTCTCCCAAGCCCTACGGAAGCCCCGCAGGGCTTCCCCTTTTGCCCGCCTCACGCGCCAGCCGTTCTTCTGCCACCACCGGCACTCCCCGCCGGAGGCACGTTCTTCCCCTCCTGCAAAGCAGGAATGGTTACAATCGTAAGGAGTATCGGTGTGGCCTTTGCCACCACCGTATACTCCACGGTTGTGGAAAACCATTCCGCAGACCGCCCAGCGAATTTGAAAACAGTTTGTGCAAGTTTGCCCCGCGTGTTAGCAAAGTTCACAAAGTGTTTGCCAACTCGCTGTGTCGGCTCTCTATGAAAAATACCACTCGCCCGCAGGCGTCGTTCTTCCTTCCTTCAACAACATCTTCCTGCGTCCGCAGACGCAAAGCAAAGACTACCCGCGAAGCCCCGCGCCTCGGTTTTTTGAGGGTGGGGCTACCCCCTTCGCGCGGTCGAAAGGAGTGCTATCTTTCGACCGCGCGATAGGTGACCCCAAGTGCTACGCATAATAGAAAGGAAAAAAAGTAATATGAAACATTACAAACGCCTTACCAAAGACAATAGGTTACAAATTGAAATACTTTATAATCAAGGTTATAACGCTAATCGAATTGCTAAAATAATCGGCTTCCATCATTCTGCTATTTACAGAGAAATAAAAAGAGGTCTTTACGACCATTTAAATGGACAAACGTGGTTAACTTCTAAAAGGTATTCGGCAGATAAAGCACATACAAAGTCTGTCTTTCTCCGCTCCTCGCAGGGACGGCTTCCCAAGATTGGGAATGACCATCAATTTGTAAAATACTGTAAAGAACAGATTAAAAAGAATGTATCGCCATACGCAATTCTCAAAACCATAGAAAAAAATAATCTTCATTTTAAAACTACGGTTTGTCTTTCTACCCTTTATAACTATATCCGCAAAGGAGTGTTTTACGGCATATCCGCAAGCGATATGATACGTCCTCGTAAAACCAAGCATAGACAACACAAAGAAAGAAAAGGGGTATTAAAAGGCTTTTCTATTGAGCAAAGATGCCAAGATGCTAATAACCGTCTTTTCGGGCATTGGGAGTTAGATAGCATTATTGGCAAACGCGCAAAGGGAGAAACCTTACTTTGCTTTACGGAGCGGGCTACTCGTTACGAATTAATTTTTAAGACCCAAGGCAAGACAAAAGCCGAAACAATCAAAGCGATAGAATTTTTGAAAATGCACTTACATAATGATTTTCCCAAGATATTTAAAACCATAACCACCGACAACGGTACGGAGTTTAATTTACAAGGCTATTTTTCGCAACAGTATTTTTGCCACCCATATTCAAGCTGGGAGAGAGGCAGTAATGAAAATCAAAATGGATTTATACGCAGATTTATCCCAAAGGGGGCAAGGATAGAAGAATATACGGAACAAAACATAAGAGACATACAAAACCATATAAATAACTATCCACGTAGACTTTTCGGGGGAAAATCGGCAAGAGAAATGATGCAAGAAGCCCTACAAAACATAGGTATTTTCAACATTCCAAAAATTTTTTAAAGAAATTTCGCAAAACCACTTGACATTTGCGGTTTTTTTGAAAATTAATTTCTATAATAATAAGAAAACCCCCGCTCCGTGCGGAGCGAGGGCAGATCTACCCCCTTGCTTTTTCCTCGAAGACCAGCGCACCGTCCCGTTTGCGCACCACGATCTCTCTCTTGCCGGAAACCTCTCCCGAAAGCAGAGCGGAGGACAGCGCGTTCTCCACGTAATTGGCAACCGCCCGCCGCAGGGTGCGCGCGCCGTGTCCCTCCTCCGCTCCCTTTTGGACGATGAAGGAGGCCACGTCTTCCTCAAAGGCTAAGGTGAGCCCTGCCGATCTGGCACGCTTTTTCAGATCCTCCAGCATCAGCTCGGCAATTTGCTCTCTTTCTGCCTGTGACAAAGGATGAAAGCGAATGATGTCGTCCAAGCGGTTGAGAAATTCGGGACGGAAAAAGCTTTTTATGGCACCGTTTTCTCTTTCGCTCGGCGCGGAGATCGCCGCGCGAAAGCCGAGCGGTGCTTTCGTGACACTGCTCTCCGAGCCGATATTGGAGGTCAAGACCAGTATCGTTCCTGAAAAATCCACTCTTCGACCCGAAGAATCGGTCAGAACACCGTTTTCCATTACCTGCAAAAGAAGATTGGACACGTCGGGGTGTGCTTTTTCTATTTCATCAAACACCACCACGCTGTAAGGGTGACGTCTGACACGCTCGGTCAGTTGCCCCCCCTCCTCGTGTCCCACGTATCCCGGAGGAGAGCCGATAAGACGGGATATCGCGTGCTTTTCCATATATTCCGACATATCAAGCCGTATCACCGACTCCTCGTCGTACAGACAAGCGGCCAACGCATAGCAAAGTGCGGTTTTTCCCACTCCGGAGGGGCCGACAAACAGAAAGCAACCGATAGGACGGCCGGGGGCGCGCAATCCGAAGCGCGCTCGTCTGACCGCATGGCACAGCGCGGCCTTCGCCTCCTCTTGGCCCACGATGCGCTTGGAAAGCTCCTCCTCCAAGCGAGCCAGCCTCGCCTCTTCTCCCGCCGTCAGCTTTCCTACGGGGATTCCCGTTTGCTTGGCCAGCACCTCCGCGACGTCCGTGGGAAGAACGGTAGGGCGAAGGGGCGCGTCGCTTTCGGATAGCTTTAGGATCCTGTCTCTAAGACTCCGTTCCTCCTCTCGCAAGGCGGCGGCAGTGGAGAAATCCTCTGCCGCTACCGCTTCCAGCTTTTCCTCACAAAGCGCGTCCAATCGCTCACGCAAAGCGGGGAGAGGATCGTCCCGTTCCTCCTCGCGCAAGCGCTTTGCGGCCGCCGCCTCGTCCAAAAGGTCGATGGCCTTGTCGGGGAAAAATCGTTCGGGAAGAAATCTGGCAGCCAGGCGCACCGCCTCCTCAATGGCCTCGTCACTGACCGTCAGGCTGTGGTGCGCCTCGTATTTTTCTTTTAATCCGCGCAGAACGGTGACCGTCTCCTCCTCCGTAGGCTCTTTCACGAGAACCGTCCCGAAGCGGCGTGAAAGCGCCGCATCCTTCTCAATATTGAGGCGATATTCTCTCAGCGTGGTAGCACCGATGAGGCGCAGCATTCCTCTGGCCAAGGCGGGCTTTAAAATGTTGGCCGCGTCTACCGCTCCCTCGGCGGCACCTGCTCCTACCAGCATATGCATTTCGTCAATAAACAGGATCACCCTGTCTGTGCGCTCCACCTCCTCCAAAACACCCTTCAGGCGTTCTTCAAACTCGCCTCTGTATTTCGCTCCCGCGATCATGGCGCACAAGTCAAGGAGAATAATGCCATGCTCCCACAGCTCCTTGGGGGCTTGCCTTCGGGCGATCCGCAGAGCGAGCCCCTCTACAATGGCGGTCTTACCCACGCCCGGCTCTCCGATCAGGCAAGGGTTGTTCTTTGTGCGGCGAGACAAAATGCGGGTAACTCGCTCTACCTCCTCCTCACGCCCCACCAAAGGGTCTAACCTTCCTTGGCGCGCCAGCTCGGTCAGATCGCGGCCGTATTTTTTCAGATACACCGTATCCCGTATGGGCGAGGTGTAGCCCGCGTCCTCCGTCTTTTCCCGCAGCCGCATGGCACTCATGTCACGTAGAAGCTCCTCGCTTTCCACGCCCACCGTGTGCAGCAGACGGCACGCCACCGCCTCCTTTTCCCGCAAAAGAGCAGAGAGGAGATGCTCGCTTCCCACCGCTCTCGTCGTTCGCGCCGCCTCGTCACCCGCTCTGTCAATGATATGACGGAGCTTGGGGGTCATGTCGTCTGCCGAAACGGTGGTGGGCGCGCCGATCCCCGCAAAATCGGAGACCGCTTGCCTCAGCTTTTCCCCGTGACAGCCCTTTTTCTCTAAAAAATGAGCGGCCACGCTGTCCTGCTCCTCTGCCAGTGCCAAAAGCAAATGCTCACTGCCGATATAGGTGTGGCCGAGCTGGCCCGCGATCTCAGGACAACGGCTGACGGCGTGCCGTGCCTTTGGCGTAAAATGTAAGTTGCTTCTCATAACATCCCCCATCCCTGTCTGTTTGCTTTCAGTATTGACGGAGATGTCCTTGTTTTTTCGCTTTTACGGTGAAAAATTTTCCGATATCCGCTCTCGGTAGCTTGCCGCGATCCTTTGCCAAAGGGAACGGTCCACTCTGCCGTCGGCGGGCAAAAGGTATTGTCGCTGTAACGCGCGTACACCGTCCTCCGTGGCCCTGCCGAAAAAGCCGTCCTTGGGAATATGTGTGCCCAGCACCTCATCCAAGGCACTTTGAAGAATGCGCACGTGACTCCCCGAGTCTCCCATACGCATGGGAAAGGCGATAGCGGGGATCAGTGGGCTCGCGCCGAGCCTTTCCTCTCTGGCCGCTTTAAATTTCTCAAATAAAAGGGCAAAGGTGGCGGGATCGGCCTCCCCCGTTACCGTTAGACCGAGCTTTGCCTGGAAGGCGCGTACTGCCTCCGCCGTCTCCTCCCCGAAAATTCCGTCTACCGTCAGGTGCGGCAGATCGCCGTAAAAATAGGAAAGCTCTGACAGATAGCTCTGTATTTGTCTGACGGCCTCCCTTTCTGTGTCTATTTTGTACATATCGCTCCTTTCGTTTACCGTATCACGTAGCCGGGGTATTGCCCCTCGCTTGCCGTATAGCCTTGGTATAAGTCGTCATATACGCTCGTGATGGCGTTCCACGTCACGCTGGTCACCACACCGCGTCCGCCGGGCACGGCAAACAGGTCTTGGAAGGCGATCACCGCCCCACGCGTTTCGGGACCGTATACGCCGTCCACCTGTACCCTCGGAATTTGAGAATACGTGCTTGAAATATAATTCAGGTATTCCTGCAGCACACGCACAGCGTCCCCCTCCGTTCCCAGCGTAATGGCGTCACCCGGATAGGGAAGCGTGACTCCCTCCGTATAAGCAAAGGGAAGAGAAGCCACAAGACCACTGTACGCGTCGTATATCCTTTGCCAGGTTTCCTCGCCCACCACACCGTCGTCTGCGAGGCCGTAGGTACGCTGAAAGGCGCGTACCGCGTTTTCGGTCCCGCTTCCGAATACGCCGTCTATGTCAGGGGCGGATACCCCCGGCACGAAGCGCGCAATGTAGGACAGAAAATATTGAAGCACCAATACTCCCGTACCCTCACTTCCCACGGATAGAAGAGAAGGGTATTGTGTCGATACCTCGTCGATGGTCAGCCCCTCGGAATTCAATTCGCTGAGACGCTTGATGCCGTTGTATATGTATAATACCTTATACCAAGTGGAGGTGCCGACCACACCGTCTGCCTGTAAGTCAAAGATCTCTTGAAAGGCGCGTACCGCCTCGGTGGTGGAGGGCCCGAAAACCCCGTCGATGGGGTAGATCTTGGGAATGGCGGGAAAGTTTCGGCTAATGCGGTTGAGCCTCGTTTGCAGCAGCTCCACGTTGGGGCCTATCTGTCCCTCGCGTAGCGGAACGAGGGGAGGGGCGTTCGGCGCGTCTCCTATGGGCACGTCTCGCACGATGTCGATATTGTCCCCGTAATAGGTGGTCAAGATCTCGTAGGGCACAAGGCCCTCGTTGGCCAGCGTCACCGTGCCCCATTGAGAAAGACCGTCGCACATGACCCTCACACCGTCGCAATAAGCAGCGAAAAGGGGCTCTATATTTCCTTGTCGGCGCAGATAGCTGTCAAAGATCTCGTCTACCGTGCGTGAGATGTTTTCAAAAATATCCCTTCCGTAGACGAAGGATTGGTCCACTGCGGTGGAGGAGGTGATGTCAAAGGGGTATCCTCTTGAGCGGTAGTAATTCGTGTAGACTCTGTTGAGCGCGTAGGAGATCTGCGCGTAGATATTGGCGCGGATGGCACTGTCAGGCCAGGTGGGATAGATCTCGCTGGACGCTACGTTCTTGATGTAATCGGGAAAAGACACCGTCACGTTTTGTGCGGGGCTGTCGGGCGGCCCCAGGTGGACGGTAATGGTTTCGGGAATTTGCGGTGCTTGCGGCATAAAACCTCCTTTTTGTCAGTTGACGGTGCTTTCGGTATTTAACGCCTGGGGGTCTTCCTTGACCGTGTCGGTATCCGAAAGAGGGATCAGCGTGTCGGATGAAAAGGCGGACAGCCCGATGAGTAAAACGGGCTGAACCGATACGATCCCCCCGAAAACGGGGGCGTTTTCCGTCACCTGGGTGTAAAAACCCTCCTTTTTCGTGGTCACGCGATAGCTGGCAAAGGGGGAGTCTCCCATGGCACTTTGCGAGTTGCTGACGGGTGGCGCGGGAAGAGAAAGCGTCGGTGTGATGCCGCTCCTGTCGGTCAAAAGCTCGTATTTTTCTCCCTCACCCTCGACGGTAACGCGGGCGTTCTCAATGGGAATGATGCCGTCGGCGGTGCGCACCACCACGCGAATAAAGCCTTGCGCATTCATGCCTGTTCCTCCTTCGTGTCCTTGTTTAAAAAGCGGCCGCGGGTGTGCGGTCGCTATCATCAGTGTATGCGCTTTTCCGTGAAAAAGTGTAGAAAACAAAAAATTGGTACTTAGTAACAACCCGCGAAGGAAAAATCGTCTTTTTTTGTCGCTTCCCCCTCTTGACTTTTTTGCCGTTCAAGTTTATAATATAAGTGAAAATAAATTTTATACGGTGAGGGCATTATGAAAGAGACACTTTACGGCGAACTTAACGTAATCGGTATGAGAGGCTGCGAGGAATTCGTGGATCAGGTTGACGCCTACCTCAAGGAATGGCGCCGCCACGACAGCGAAGGCAGCTTTCTTGTTGAGGCACACTGTCCCCGCTTCGGTAGCGGTGAGGCAAAGGGCCTTTTGACTGAATCGGTCAGAGGTAACGACGTTTATATTATTTCCGATTGCTTTAACCACGGCGTGACCTACAAAATGTACGGTCAGACCGTTCCTATGAGTCCCGATGATCATTTCGCGGATCTCAAGCGTATCATCGTCGCCATCGGCGGTAAGGCACGCCGCATTTCCGTGGTGATGCCCATGCTTTACGAGGGCAGACAGCACAAGCGCTCCTCCCGTGAGTCCCTTGACTGTGCCGTGATGCTCCAAGAGCTGATCCAGCTTGGCGTTAGCAACTTCATCACCTTTGATGCCCACGACCCCCGTGTGGAAAACGCCATCCCCCATTCCGGCTTTGATAACGTGCGCACCAGCTACCAGATGATCAAGGCACTCACCAATGCCTATCCCGATATCAATTTCGATAAGGAAAAGATCATGATCGTCTCTCCCGACGAGGGCGGTATGTCCAAGTGTATGTACTATTCCTCTATGCTGGGCATTGATCTCGGTATGTTCTACAAGCGCCGCAACTATTCCGTCATCATCAACGGCAAAAACCCCATCGAGGCGCACGAGTACCTTGGCCGCGACCTGACGGGCATGGACGTCATCATCATCGACGATATGATCTCCTCCGGCGACTCCATCATCGACGTTGCCTCTCAGCTTAAGGAAAGAGGTGCCAACCGCATCTTCGTCTTCGCCACCTTCGGTCTCTTCTGCAACGGCCTTGAGGGTATGGACAAGGCTTACGAGAACGGCCTCTTCACCCGTATCTTCACCACCAACCTCATCTACCGTATGCCCGAGCTGAAGGAAAGAGAGTGGTTCTGCGAGGTCAACCTGTGCAAGTACGTGGCCTACCTCATCGACACCCTCAACCACGACAAGAGCATCAGCTCTCTCCTTGACCATTCCAAGCGCATTCACACCCTGCTTGACAAGCGCAAGAAGAACGAAAAGAAGTAAAATAAACAAAAAATCCGGTTTTCTCGCGAAAATCGGATTTTTTTCTTTGAATAACGGAATAGAGTCCAACGCCCCGACGGCCCGCATAAGCCTCTCGCTGAGAGGTAGGCAAAGCCGAAATTCATTGAATTTCGCTTTGCAGGTCATTCGCAGGGCGAATGACTTGTCTCCATCCGAGAAAAATCCTTTATTGGATTTTTCTCTTGTAGGGCGGGGGCTTGCTTCCACCGCATTCCTTTTAGTTCAATTTGCTGTATAAAATGTATTTTTTTGGCTTTCAAGCGCATCAAATATTTTATTATAAACCAACTGGTTTGGATAATATCGATAGTCCGAAAAGATATCTATTCCGCGTCTCTCAAAGTGCTGTAGTATGGCAGCGGCACAGGCAGCGGAACGACTCTGCCCATAGTCGCATTGGCAGATTATATCGTTGTCGCTTGCTTTTGCATCGTAAACAAATCGTGCGAGTTCGTCCACTTCTGCGAGATAAGTTTCGTAGGTATATCCGTAATCGGCAAGTATATCAATATCTATGTCCGGAATGCCTATGTAAAACACCTTGGTGCATATTCCTTCGTAGTTCAGGCGTGCTTCTTCAATATCTCTTTTGTTTCTCGGAGTGTAAAAACTGATAACTGCTGTTTGGGGTGGGAACCCTTTTGCCATTAGCTCTTTGATTGCTTTTCTTGAATAAATATCGACCTTCATAGATGCTCTCCCGTTTCTCGTTTGTTACAAGGTACATAGATGATTAATCAGAATTTTCGTTTTTCTTTATTAAATCTTTCGTTTTTTCAATTAATCTCAAAGCATCCTCTTTATAGCATTGCATTTTAGTGTCCGCATATTTTATCGTGCACACGTCTCTAAGCACAGATACAACCTCTCCCCATCCTAAATATCGATTGTAAACGCGTTCGCCTATTATTGTTTTTTTAAAAGCTGGTTTTGATTTATTCTTTTTGTTGTATATAACGTATGTAGTACATGAATTATTTAGTTTATACTTTCGTATCATAGTCTACTCTATCTCCTTCATGCAACATTAAATCTTGTGCCCCTATATCAATATAATTATATAACTTTTTGCTCTTTCCGCGCTATTGACGCAATACCCAAAAATCATCGACGTTTTTTGTTTTGGTTTAGAGTTATGAGACTCGCTTTGCTCGTTGTTATGAGCTTGCACCGCAAGCGTTATGGTATGATTGCCCCTCTAAGTTATAATTTGGCGAAGCCAATCATAACGATACGAAGTATCTTATAACTCATAACTTGCTCATAAGGGCAATCATAGTTTATCGTGTTGTCCGGTAAGGACAACACGATAAAGAGCGGAGTTTTTCATTATATTTTAATCCTCGCCACCTTGCCATAGGGCGGGGTGACGTTCTCGTTGTTGATGAGCCAAAGAACGGGCACACCGCCCGTGGCCTCCTCGTCGGGGAAGGCGGCATAGCCGTCCGTCAGCATGATCAGACAGGCGGGAGGCTCCTCCTTTTCCTCGGTCCACTTACGCACGTAATCGAACACCGCGTGGAAGCTGGTGCCTCCACCGCCCTTGGGACGGATCTCGGCCAGATCCTCTACGGTGGAGAAGGGAACAGGCTCGTAGACCTCGGCGTCGAAAAAGCCGAGGAAGCCCTCGAAAGCACCGCCAAACTGCTCGATGACCGCCAAAAGCTCGCTGTAAGCGTGAGAGAGCATGTCGTCGGAAATAGAGCCTGAGGTGTCCGCCATGAACAAAATGTTGCGCACGTTTTCTACCGTGCCGTTAAAATCGGGCAAAAAGAAGGGAGAGTCGGGAAAACGGTGGTCGGGAGGGGAGAAGGACCAGTCACAGATCTCCTCCTGCACGAACTCGTGAAGCAACGTGCGCCAATCCACCTGTGAGCGGTGTCTCTCCTTCAAGAGGCGATCGACGCCCAAGGGGACGGAGCCGCATCCGTCCGATGCTTCCTCGATGGAAAGCACCGTGGCGGCGGCCGCC
Organism: Eubacteriales bacterium; assembly: GCA_045644045.1. Lineage (GTDB taxonomy): Bacteria > Bacillota > Clostridia > Oscillospirales > CAG-272 > UBA1740. The sequence goes on along the minus strand of JAZRGD010000128.1, from coordinate 10,413 downwards.
GCTACACGGGCGCGCCAGGTGTCGGAAAGCTGGCTGTCGCCGTCGTCGCCCTTCCAATGAGAATGGTCGTCCCATCGGGTGTCGGAGAGACCCTTTTGACTTTTGCCGTCTGCCGTTCCTCCCGCACCGCTTTTGCTATCCTTTCCGTCCTTGCCACCCTCGCCTTGCGAGGCGTCGCCGCTTTCGCCGTTTTCCTTATCTGCCTTTCCTTTTCCCCTGCCGTTTTGCGACGAGTCGCCTCCGCCTCCGCTTCCCGATGAAGACGAGCCGCTTCCTTTACCGCTACCGCCGCTCGCCTTTTCACGCTCCGAGCGAGGAAACATTTCGTATACCTCCTCGGCGGTGTACAGGTGACCCGGCTTACCGTTGGGAGCAATGTTCATGGACTCCCCGAAGGCGGCAATGGTGATGGTGGCGGGGTCGTCGCCGTTTGACAGGCGGATGTTGGAATTGACCACGATGTCCGAGGCGCAGTTAAAGAGAAAATTGTCCCTGTCACCCACGCGGAAGCAATGCTCAAGCACCACGTGCAGGATCTCGTGCATCAGAACGAAATCCAGCTCGCTGTCCGTCAGCTTGTCCATAAAGGCGGGGGAAAAAGCAATACGCTCCCCGTCCGTATAGGCGGTCTCACACTCCTCGTCAAGGAAAAAGCGCATGTGCATGAGAAGCATGCCGTAAAAGCTGTTGGTTTGAAGCAGGCGGTTGCGGGAGCGAAGCACGCGGCCGTTGTATTTGGCGACGTCCGCCTTAGACAAAACCATTTAGCACGCTTCCTTTCGTGCGGATCCAAGCCGCAAAATCGGGCAAGGACATCAGCTTTTCCTTGTATCCCTTTTCGATGGCCATGTAATTTTTGAGCAGTACCATGGAAAAATCGGGCGGCATCGCCTTGGCAAAGGCAATGGAATTGCCGATGCGGTGCAATTCGTCCTTATGCTCCTTGGCATAGGCTGTCATGGCGGAGATCAAGGCGTACAGCACGTCGGGTGCCTTGGGCATGGCCACGTATCTGCCGTCAAAGACGTCCTTCATAGAGGGTAGAGAGGCGAAGACCTTGCAATAGGCGCAAAACTCCACCGCGATCCCCGTGCCCACACAGCCTGCGATCATGGGATAGATCTTTTGGGCGTCACCGCCTACTGCGTGAAGCAGATTGCTCACCATTTCCCAAGAACGGGGGGTGGCAAAGGCCAGGTCGTCGTTACCGGGGGTGTTTTCCATCAGATAATCGGCGCGGAAGGAAAGAAATCCCAGCACCTTTTCGTGAATACCGCCGCGCACCGCCCACTTCATCCAGGACTCGTGACTGCCCACGATCTCAATGTGGCAAAGACGGTTGGCCAGGGCGCGAGGCATCTTGAAGGCCACAGAGCGGTCGGTCACGCGGTTGCCCGCCGCGATGACGATGCAGTTGTCGGGCAGACGGTGCTCGCCCACCACGCGGTCAAGTGTGATCTGATAGGCTGCCGCCTGCACCGATTGGGGCGCGGCGGAGATCTCATCGAGAAAGAGAATGTTCACGACCCTGTCGCTCTCATCCATCTGGAAGATCTTGGGACGAAGCCATACGGCCAAGGTCTTGTCCGCGTTGGCGGTGGGAATGCCGCGCAGATCAATGGGGTTAAAGAGAAGCAGACGCACGTCGGTCACGTGACAGGTCTTGCCCGTGGCCTGCTCGATCTCCCTTGCCACCTGACGGATGGCTTGGGATTTACCCACACCGGGAGGACCCCAAAGCATCACTGCGGGGATGACCTTGGGGGAAAGACCGCCGCGAATGGCGGCGGAATATCCGGCGGAGAGCTGCTCCACCGCCTTCTCTACGCTGAGAGAAGGAATATTGCTTTGCGTATCCACGTTTTTCATGTCCTTACAAAGAGGCCTCCTTGCTTATTTTTTGTCGTTGGAGCTTGGTTTATCAATGCCAAGCTCCTTGTCGATCTCCTCGATCTGACGGCGGCGTGACTCGATCTCCTCCGCGTATCCGTCGTCCTTTTCCAGCTCCGCCGTCAGTACGCGCTTGCGGGCGTTGTAGCGGCGTTGGGCGTCCTTGCGATTTTTTAATTGCTCCGCAAACTCGTCCACGAATCGGTCAAGCCTGCGCACAAAGCCGCCCTCCGCTCCCAAGGGAAGACGGTATTCGCCCTCGCGTCGTACGATAAGAGAGGGGTCTGCCGTCCTGACGTAGGGCGGCACGGAAAGACGGAAGCCACGGTACTCGCACAGCTCGGTCTCCACAGGCTTGTCGGCATAGGCCAAAAACGCGGTGGTGAGCATCTCGCGGATCTCCTCCGCACGCTCCGGCACGGGGGGCGCGCCCCCCGCCTCCACGAAGGCTAAGTCCGCCTCGCAAGCGGCAATGAGCTTCTTTTGCTTCGCCAGATGCACGGCCAGCTCCGCCAGCTCTCTTTGCATCCTTTCCTTGGTCTCCGCCAAGGATCTTTGCAAAAGACAAAAGCGATCCAGCTCGTTGGAGATCTCCACACGCTTCTTGACCAAGGGGTTGCCCACCGCCAATGCCTTGACCTCGGCGTAGCTGAGAACGGTGCCGTCTACGTCTCCGCCCAAACGGTCGGAGAGAGAGCCGGAAAGAAGCTGGGTAATAAAACGCTGCTTGGTTTCAAGCAATTGCCAAGAGTAAGCGTCAAAGCTCCCCTCTGTGATGTAGCGGAAAATAAAGACGCGGTCACAGGTGTTGCCCTGCCTCAAAATTCGTCCCTCGCGCTGTACCATGTCGGCAGGTCTCCAAGGCACGTCCAGATGATGGATGGCAATGAGCCTTTCTTGCACGTTTACGCCAAGCCCCAGCTTAAACGAGGATCCGATCAGCACGCGGATCTCTCCCGCGCGCACCGCCGCGAACAGACGGTCGCGCTTGCGCTCGGTGGTGGCGTCGTGAACGTAGGCAATGGCATCCGCAGGAATGCCGCCGAGAACGAGAAGCCTCGCCATCTCGCCGTACATATTGAAGCCCGCCTTGGGGGTGGAGGAGTCGCAGAAAACAAGCTGCGCGCTTTTGTCTATCGCCGTTTGACGGTAAATGTTGCAAACGTTTTCGGCGCATCTCGCCACCTTGGATTCATACGAGAATGGGGCGGTGTCCTCCACCAGACGCAGGTCAAGCGCCGCCTTACGGCCGTCGGTGGTGATCTTCAGCATATTGTCGTCCTTGCGGCGCACGCGACGGTTTTTCACGTCGTCCGCGCGGGCGGAGATGCTCTTTAAGTAGGCCACGAAATCGGTGCCGGGCTTGATGACGGTGTCGGTATATCCCAAGAATTCGGGGATGCCGTCCTGCTCTCTGTCCACCTTGTGGAAGTCCGCCACCGACGCGAGGATCGCCGTCAGCTCAGGCAGATTGTGGAAGCGGGAAAATCTGGTCACCAGGCGATAGGAGGAGGTATCCACTCCGATCTCAAACTCGGTGGCCTTTTCCGCGAACATACCCACCCAGCTGTCGAACATATGTAAGCCGAGAAGGGCAAGCTCGCCGCTTTGCAAATACTTTTGCATGATAAAGATGTCGGTGATGGAATTGGTGATGGGCGTGCCCGTGGCCATGACCACACCGCGTCCGTCGTTTTGCTTTTGCACGCAGCCGCACTTGTCCATCATGCCGCGGCACTTCATAGAGCCGCCCTTAGAGATGCCGTTGATGTGCGAAATGCCCGTGTAGATGGGCACGTTTTTGTAGTTGTGCGCCTCATCCACGAACAGGGTCCCGATGCCAAGATCGTCAAAAGCCAGAGAAAATTGCTCCGCCGCTTGCCACTCTTTTAACTTTTCATAGGTCTTTTTGGCCGATTTGATGGCGACCTCCAGACCCGCCGCCGAGGCGAACACGCTCTCCGAGCGGCGCAGACCTCTGATGGTCTCGCTCTCCAGGCTTTCATAATATCCGCGAGAGAGAGGAATGGCGTCAAAGCAGCTGGCCGCCATCAGCGCGGCGTCGTAGTCTCCCGCTTGAATGGCGCGAAGCGCGCCGTTTCGCCTGTCGGGGGTAAAATGCTTTGGCTCAATGACCAAAAGCTTTGCCCTCGGATATAAGGTCGCAAAGGCGGCCTGCCACTGTCCCACCAGATTGTTGGGCACCACGTACAGGTTCTTTTCGGAAATGCCCATGCGGCGAAGCTCCATGCCCGCCGCGATCATGACGAAGGTCTTGCCCGAGCCCACGTCGTGGGCAAGCAGGGAATTGGGTGTGAAAAGAATGCGGGCAATGGCGTTTTTTTGATAGGGATAAAGCGTAATGGCGGGGTTGATCTCGGGCAGGGCGAGAAACGCTCCGTCAAAGTGCCGCTTGCGGATAGAGCCGTAGCGGCTTTCGTATATGCCGCGAAGGGTGTTGGCGCGCTTCGTGTCTGTCCATACCCAGTCGGCAAATTCCTTTAAGATCAACGCTTGCTTTTCAAGAGCCAATACGGTCTCTCTTTCGTTGATGGCCAGAGCCTCGCCGCTTTTGTTGACGTCGCTTCTCACCTTGTCCTTGATGGCAATGGTACGCATGTTAAGGGTGTGCTCGATGATGGAGAGCATATTCATCCGAAGCGTACCGTAGGTGGTGGTGCTTTTCACCTCGTAGCGATAATTGCCGAATCGGTATCCGTTGAAGCGGTTTTTGTTGGGAATGCGCCAAAGACCGCTCACCTCGTCGTGAATGGTACGGTTTTCGACCTTTCTGTCCTTGATTCCCGAAAGGTGAGCGATAAAATCGTCCACCACCGTGGCGGGAAGCCAAGGAGAGCCGAGAGATACGTAAATGTCGTCGGTGGAGATGGCGGGAGGCAAAAGCCGCTTCAAGGCGGTCACGTTGTCCTCGAAATACCCACGGTATTTCTCGTTGGCCTCCTTGGCCATGCGGTACTTGGTCAGCAGATTGCCCGACAGATACTCGTCCGCCGTTTCCCAGCCGTGGTAGAACACCTCGCCCCAGGTCACGGGGTTTTGATAGATCGCGCCCTTCAGCTCGGTGATGACCTCCTTCAGGCTTCTGCCCGTAATGGCGGAAATATACTCGATGTCCACCCGTCCCAGGGTGTTCAGGCAACGGATAAAGCCATCCGCGATGCTTTCCGATGGCTCTGACGCGCGCTCATCGTCGGCGTAAAGATTCTCCCAATCCATGGGAAGCTCCATGGAGGTGACCTCCTCCACGTGCTTTTCCTCTTCCTCTTTTCTTTTTTGCTCCTCCTCCGCCTTTCTTCCGAACAGCACCTGCTTGTCCTTTTCGTCACGGAAGGGCTTGTCGGAGTGGGGAGAGGCCTTGCCCTTTCCTCCGCCGGAGGAGGAAGTGCCGCCCGCCGTCAAAGAGGGAGATCTTGTTCCTTGCGTGCTTTGGGGCGAGGAGACCGACGCGCCGCCGATGGGGGCAGGTGCGGCGGCGTTGCCCGCAGAAGGGATCGATGCGGTGGGGGTCAAGCTAAGAGGCGTACCGTTCAAAAAAACGCCGCTTTTGGTGATCTCCACGCGGTTTTTACCGTCCCCGATGGTAGACGAGCTGCCATACATGTCCGAAACGGAAAAACCGCCGCTGATGCGGGCGGAGGCCGTTCCGCTTGGGGTCTTGACGGTCAGAATGCTTCTGCCGTCTCTCTCCTCCACGGTGACGGTGTAGCCGTTCATGGAGACGGTGCCAACGGCGGAGGCGGTATTGCTTTGCGAAAAAGCGCGAAGCTTTTGGATAAACTCTGAGACTTGCTTTTTCAGTTTAGACATGTTATCCTCCTCCGTCGATTTTTGTCGCTATTATATTAATTATATTATATATTATTTAGTTTGTCAAGGGGAGACAAAAAGAGACCGAGACGATTTTTTCGTCTCGGTCTTCTGCGATATTTTGACGGTCACGACTCGCTTGCGTCGTGAGAGGGAAGCGCAAAGATGGCGTCGCGGAGCTTTTTCTTCGCCGCCTCCTTTTCTTCCTTGTAGTTGCTTATGATGAGCGTCTCTCCCTCATGGAGAATACGGTATTCGTCATCAATGACGATGGGAATAAACTTTAGCGGCTTTCCCATCTTACGCTTGTACAGCTCGCTGAGATATAAGAAGCCGTCGTAGATCTCGCGGCTTTCTCCGTCCTCTCCCACGTAGTCAATATCGGGAAATACGATCACGCTCTCGCCCTTTTGCAGGTAGGAGATAGCGGTGCGAAAGGTTTTGACGCTGGAAATGGAGTTTCGGTAAACGGGAACGGATTTCAGACCGCGCACCGCTATGGGAACGACCAGACTGCAAAGGAAGGCGCGCAAGTGGATCCTTCGTTTCTTCTTGCCCAAACGCTCGGTAAAGGTGTACTCGGCGTATTGCTTATAGCAATCCTTAAAGCGGAAGAATGGGAACAGCACAAGGGGATGCACCTCAAACTTCAACCACTTGAGACAGGCGTAAGGACCGTGCATATTTAAGTGGCGGCAGACGTATACCGCGCCCTCGTCCACGGGAAGCACGTCGGAACGGTAGGAGGCGGTAAAGGTGCGCGAAATAAATTTAGCGAAGCGCAGAAGAGGAGAATAAAATTTCTTTTCGGGCTTCTTTCTTCGAAATACCCAACGCTGTTGGATCTGATAGCTCAGCAAGGCGAGAAGCAGGTCTCCCACCGCCTTGGTGGGCGTGCGGGGCAGACCGATGATGTTTCCAAACAGCAGAACGAGTCCGTAGGAGGCGCCAAGCTGACAGAGCCAAAGAAAATAGTAACGGAGGAAGCAACGCTTTTGCGCGCCTCCAAACACGTATTTAAAGTTGACGGTGAAATTGAGAACGGAGGAGATCACTCTTGCCCCCACCGTGGCGATCAGCGTGGTCACCGCGCTCACCTCGCTGAACACGACCGTGGACAGAATGAAGAAGGCGAGAACGTCCAAGATAGCCGAAAGGGCGGAGGAGAGCACGTAAAAGCTCATGTTCCTCAGCAAAACGCCCATCACTCTCGCACTGTCCGACACGGTCTTAAAGTGAGACACGTGATCCTTTTCCTCGGGGGGATATACGGTGGCGATCGGCGTTTCAAGAACGGGCACGTCGTGCTTTTGCGCGTAGATGAGAACGCCCATCTCGTATTCAAAGCGGTCTCCCTTTACGGTGAGCAGACGCTTCGCCATCTCTATGGAAAAGCCGCGAAGCCCTGTTTGCGTGTCGTAGATGTTGAGACCGTAAAAGAAGCGGAACAGCCGTCTCGTATGGGCGTTTCCCGCGCGACTTCTTTTCGGCACGTTGGGAAGATCAAAATTGCGGGAGCCAAGCACCAAGGAGGTCATATGCGAGGCGGTGGCGCGGTAAACAGCCAGCACGTCTCCCTTTTTATGCTGCCCGTCGCAGTCCGCCGTCACGATCACGTCCGTGTCGGCAAAATGCTTGACGCAATAGGAAAAGGCGGTCTTCAAGGCATATCCCTTTCCGTGGTTTTCACCGTAGCTCAGGTATACGGTGTCGGGAAGGGCGGCGATCGCCCGAAAGATCTCATCGTATTCGGGACCGCTTCCGTCGTTGACTACCACCAGCGTCTTGGCGAATTTTGCTACGCCCTCGGCGTAGGCAACAAACTCCTTCGGAGGCTCGTATGCGGGTATCACGACGATCAGGTTGCTTTTTTCTTCGCTCATTTTAAAGACCTTCTTTACAAAACGAACGGTGTGAAGGGCACCGTCAAGGGTGGATTATCGCTCTACGCTCTTATTGTAGTAGCGCATTGCGGTAAGAACGGCATCCGTCGCGTCGAAGAGAATGACGACGGCTTCTTGATCCACAGTGGTGAGAGCGGCATAGCAGTCCTCGGCAGAGGGGTCATATCGAAAATCAAGGAGCTTCGCGCCTTGATAAGTATCGGGTAAGACGGCGCTTTTCTTTTTCACGAAGGAAAGCTCCTTCACACGGCAGGAAAACAGCACTCTTTGCTTTTTGCCGCGCAATTTTCCAATGGAAAGCGTGCCCGAATCCACACGGGTGAAATACTCAAAGCTGACGCTCCCCCAGGTGTAATGAACAAGGATCCAAAGTAGGAGAGGAAGAATGGCGATCAGGTGCGGAATTTTAACGGATACGAAAAATCCCGCGTAGGCAGCCGAGGCAAAAACATAGAGTAGGACGAAAAGGATGCGACGGCGGCGGTTCTTTCCCTTGTTCGCTATCGGATGGGCGTATTCCGCAAACTGAAAGGAATTCTCTTCTGACATGACGGTATCTCCTTGCAAAAAGATCGTGGCTCTCAAAAAGAGTACTTTCAACGGTAGATTATACCACTAATGGAGGTTTTTGTCAATCTTTTGACGGAAAAAACGCATTTTTTTCTTCTCATCCGCACAAAATAAAGGGTGTATGCGTGAGGGGAGGAAAGAAAAAATGAAAAGAGCGAGTGGGGTACTCATGCCCGTTTCCTGCTTGCCGAGCGGCTTCTCCTGCGGTTGCTTTGGTGAGGGGGCAAAGGGCTTTATCGACAAGCTTGCGGAAGGGGGCTTTTCCTATTGGCAGGTCTTGCCTTTTTCGGTGGTAGATGCCTTTCATTCTCCTTACAGCTCTCCTTCGGCGTTTAGCGGAAGCCCTTGGCTTTTGGACCTTGCGGAGTTTCGGAAAAAGGGGTGGCTGACCGAGGAGGAATGGCGGAACGCTCACGAGGAGATCGGCTATACCTGTGAGTTTGCGCGACTTGAAAAGGAGCGTATGCCCCTTCTTTCTCGGGTCGCCTCGCGGGCAAACGAAAGAGATAAGATCGAGGCGTTTTGGCAGAGTCACCCCTACAGTGAGGAGTTTTGCCGCTTTATGGCACTTTCATCCGCCAACGGCGGCTTGCCTTGGCGCGCGTGGCGGGAGAAAAGAATAAACGAAGAGGTGCTTTATACCTGGGGCTTTTCGCAAATGCACTTTTTCACGCAGTGGGAGGAGGTGCGTGCCTATGCCACGGCGCGTGGGGTCAGAATAATAGGAGACCTGCCCATTTACGTGGCCTACGAGAGTGCCGACGTATATTTTCATCCCGAGCTTTTCGACCTGGATGAGGAGGGAAGGATGCGCGGCGTGGCGGGCGTGCCGCCCGATTATTTTTCCGAGGACGGTCAGCTTTGGGGTAACCCTCTTTACAGATGGGACAAAATGGCGGAGGACGGCTATGCCTGGTGGCAGGACCGTGTCCGCCACAGCCTCGCCCTCTTTGATGGCATCAGACTCGACCATTTTCGCGGCTTTGACACCTACTACAGGATCCCAGCGTGTGCGGAAACCGCCCGAGAGGGAAGCTGGCAAAAGGGGCCGGGCTGTCCTTTCATCGATATGCTTAAGGAGGAATTCGGGCAAACGCTTTTTATTGCGGAGGACTTAGGGGAAAAAATGAGCACGGTAGAGGCACTTCTCGCTTATAGCGGATTTCCCGGTATGAGGGTGTTTTCCTTCGCCTTTGAGGGAGAAAGCAATTCCGCCCATCTTCCCCACGAATATCCCGAAAACGCGGTGGCATATACGGGCACCCATGACAACAATACCCTGCTTGGTTATCTTTACGAGATCTCCGACGAAAAAAGACGGAGCATCTTCCGTTATTGCCGTTACGGCGGAGAGGATATTACGGAGGGGTGTCGCGCCGTTCTCGAAACGATGTACGCATCCCACGCGGGACTTCTCATTATCCCCCTGCAGGATCTCCTCTTCTTCGGTGGGGATACTCGCATCAACACTCCGGGTCGCGCGGAGGGAAACTGGGGCTTCAGAGTCACCGAGGCACAGCTTGACTCCTTGGACACCTCCTTTTTCTCCTCTCTGGCCCTGCGATACGGCAGGACAAATTAAAAAAACAGCCGACGCTTTAGCGTGATGTCCTTAACGGACAGATCACGCTAAACTATGATTGCCCTCACGGGCAAGCTATGAGTTATGATATGCTTCGCACAGTTATGATTGGCTTCGCCAAGCTTTAGATTAGATGGGCAATCATATCATAACGTATGCGTAGCAAATTCATAACGGCGAGCCAAGCGAGCTTCATAACTCTAAACTGAAAACCAACAGAAAAAGAGAGAACATTTCGGCTATCAACCGATTTGTTCTCTCTTTCTGCTTGTATAAGGGTTTAGGCTTAGCCCAATCTGCATTTGTGCAGACAAATGCGATGCTCGCACTTAGTGGGATTTTTCAAAATCTCCGCTAAGAGCATCACACATTTCGGTGCTTGCGCCGAAAAGCGTCGGCTGTTTGCTTTTTACGCCTCTATCATACGAAGAAGGGTCTCCTCGTCGATGACGGGGACGGAAAGCTCGTTTGCCTTGGTCAGCTTACTGCCTGCCGCTTCTCCCGCCACGACGTAAGTGGCCTTTTTGGAAACGGAGCCCGACACCTTGCCACCCATTGCCTTGATCCTCTCGCTTGCCTCGTCACGCGTGAGGGTCGGAAGAGTGCCTGTCAGAACGAAGGTCATGCCCGCGAAGCGAT
>JAZRGD010000127.1:0-52907 GCA_045644045.1 Eubacteriales bacterium | reverse complement strand
CCGATGCTCTTCTTTCCGAGCTGATGGACACCGCAGTGATCTCCGCCCACACCCTCTCCGACAGAGAAGAGGTGGCGCAAATGTTCGACCGATATAACTTTCTCGCCCTTCCCGTCACCGACAGCGAAAACCGCTTGGTCGGCATCGTCACGGTAGACGACGCTATGGACGTTTTGCAAGAGGAGGCGGAGGAGGACTTCGCCGTTCTGTCTGCCGTCACCCCCACCGAGGCACCTTATCTCAAAACGGGCGTGTTCTCGGTCTTCAAGACGCGCATCCCCTGGCTTTTGCTCTTGCTTTTGTCAGCCACCTTCACGGGAATGATCATCTCCTCCTTCGAGGAGGCGCTCAGCGTGTGCGTGGCACTCACCGCCTTCATCCCCATGCTGATGGGCACGGGCGGTAACGCGGGCAGCCAGGCCTCCATCACGGTGGTGCGCGGTCTTTCCCTTGGCGAAATTGAGTTTAAGGACTCCTTCAAGGTGCTATTAAAGGAGCTTCGCGTTTCCTTGCTTTGCGGCGTGGCCCTTGCCGCTACCTCCTTCGTGAAGGTACTGCTCATTGACCGTCTTTTGATGGGGAATGAGGCGATAACCGTCACGGTCTCTCTGGTTGTTTCCCTCACGCTCTTGGTCACGGTGACCTGTGCCAAGCTGATCGGTGCTTTTTTGCCCATTTTGGCGAAAAGGATCAAGCTTGACCCTGCGGTGGTCGCAGGCCCCTTTATCACCACGGCCATCGACGCCTTGGCGCTGATCGTCTATTTCGGCGTGGCGTCCTCGCTTTTAAATCTTTAGTTTACAATGAAAGGAAACTTTCGCCTTGCGAAAGTGACGGTTTTTTGCGATATGAAAAAAGAATTAGCCAAGACCTATGCCCCCAAGGAATTTGAGGATAGGATCTACGAGACCTGGTGCGAGAAGGGCTATTTCAAGCCCGATCCCGACGAGAACAAGCCTGCCTTTTCGGTGGTGATCCCCCCGCCCAACGTCACGGGACAGCTTCATATGGGTCACGCCCTCGACGAGACTCTGCAGGACGTTTTGGTGCGTGCCAAGAGAATGCAGGGCTACAGCACCCTTTGGGTGCCCGGCACCGACCACGCGGGCATTGCCACCCAGATCAAGGTGGAGGAGAGACTGCGCGTAGAGGAAAACCTGACCCGCTACGACTTGGGTCGTGAGAAATTCCTTGAAAGAGTGTGGGACTGGAAGAACAAGTACGGCTCCCGCATCATCAGCCAGTTAAAGAAGCTGGGCGCATCCTGCGACTGGAGCCGCGAGCGCTTCACCATGGACGAAGGCTGCTCCCGCGCTGTGCGCGAGGTGTTTGTCAACCTTTATAAAAAGGGACTCATCTACCGTGGCTTCCGCATCATCAACTGGTGCCCCAACTGCCGCACCGCTCTTTCGGACGCCGAGGTGGAATACGGTGAGCAGGCAGGACATTTCTGGCACATCCGCTATCCCATTAAAGATACGGACAAGTACCTGACCATCGCCACCACGCGTCCCGAGACCCTGTTAGGCGACACCGCCGTAGCCGTCAATCCCGAGGACGAGCGTTATACGAGCCTTGTGGGCAAAATGCTCATTTTGCCTCTTGTGAACAGAGAAATTCCCATCATTGCCGACGAGTACGTGGAAAAGGATTTCGGTACGGGCTGTGTGAAGATCACCCCCGCCCACGACCCCAACGACTTTGAGGTGGGTAAGAGACACGACCTGCCCGTCATCCGCGTGATGAACGACGACGCCACCATCAACGCCGAGGGCGGCAAGTACGAGGGCATGGACAGAATGGCGGCAAGAGAGGCCATCGTCCGCGACCTGGAAGAGGGCGGCTTCTTGGTAAAGGTAGAGGACTATTCTCACAACGTGGGCACCTGCTACCGTTGCAAGACCACCGTGGAGCCCCTCACCTCCGACCAATGGTTTGTAAAAATGGAGCCTCTCGCCAAGCCCGCCCTTAAGGTGGTGCTTGACGGCAGAGTCAAGTTTGAGCCCGAGCGTATCACCAAGACCTACGTCAACTGGATGGAGAACGTGCATGACTGGTGCATTTCCCGTCAGCTTTGGTGGGGTCACCGCATTCCCGCCTTCTACTGCGACGCCTGCGGCGAGATGACCGTCTCCAAGGAAGACATCACCGTTTGCCCGAAATGCGGCGCTCCCGTCCGTCAGGAGGAGGACGTGCTTGACACCTGGTTCTCTTCCGCTCTTTGGCCCTTCTCTACCATGGGCTGGCCCGACAAGACGGCCGACCTTGCCAGATACTACCCCACAAGCGTTCTGGTAACGGGCTACGACATCATCTTCTTCTGGGTCGCCAGAATGATCTTCTCCGGCATGGAGCATATGGAGAAGGAGCCCTTCTCCACCGTCTTCATCCACGGTCTCGTCCGCGACGCCAAGGGCAGAAAAATGTCCAAGTCCCTCGGCAACGGTATCGACCCGCTTGAGATCATCGACGAGTACGGTGCCGACGCGCTTCGCTTTGCCCTCGCAACGGGCAACGCCCCCGGCAACGATATGCGCTTCTCGGATGAGAAGATCGAGGCGGCGAGAAACTTTGCCAACAAGCTGTGGAACGCCTCTCGCTTCGTTCTGATGAATATGGACGAGGACACCCTCCCCGGTCTGCCTCCCATGGCCGATATGGCTGTGGAGGACAAGTGGATCCTCTCCCGCTTCAATGCGCTGGCCAAGGAAGTGAACGAGAACCTTGACCATTACGAGCTGGGCGTGGCCCTCTCCTCCATCTATGATTTCGCTTGGGACGTGTTCTGCGACTGGTACATCGAGCTTTGCAAGAGCCGTCTGTACGAGCGCGGCTCCAAGGGTGCGAAGACCGCCATCCGTGTTTTGAACTACGTGCTGACGGGCACTCTCAAGCTGCTCCATCCCTATATGCCCTTCATCACCGAGGAGATCTATCAGGCTCTGCCTCACGAGGATGAGAGCATTATGATCAGCGCATTCCCCGTCTTTGACGAGACGCTGTGCTTCCCTGCCGAGGAGGCGGATATGAACCGCATCATCGATGCCATCCGCGCCATCCGCGCCCGCCGCGCCGAGATGAACGTACAGGCTTCCCGCAAGACCAAGCTGTATCTGGTGACGAAGATGCCCGGTGTCTTCCGCGCGGCCGAGGACTTCTTCTGCAAGCTGGCCTTTGCTTCCGAGCTCTTCTTCCCCGAAAGCTATGCCGAGGAGGGTGCGGTCTCCATCGTAACCGACGCGGTAACCGTCTACATTCCCCTGGCCGATATGATCGACTTTGAGAAGGAAAAGGCACGCCTTACCAAGGAGCTGGAAAAGACGGCAGGCGAGATCGCCCGTCTGTCGGGCAAGCTATCGAACGAGGGCTTCCTTGCCAAGGCACCCGAAAACGTGGTGGCCATGGAAAAGGAAAAGCTGGCCAAATACGAGGCCACCAAGGCTTCCCTCGAGGCCGAGCTGGCGAAATTAGGTTAAGAAACGGAGGCTGAGTCAAAGCACTTGACTCAGCCTCTTGCTTTACTTCCCTTACACCGAAAGGAGGAAACACCGTGCAATATCTTGACAGCGTGACCCTGCCAAGCCGAAAAACGGAGGACGGCTTTTGCCTCTCCTACCCCAAGGAGCTGGAGATGCAGTGCTACAATCACGGAAACGTCTATCCCTTCCGTCTGTTTCCCGAAAAAGGATTGACCCACCTGTCCTTCTCCCCCATCACCTGCCTTTACGGCGGAAACGGATCGGGAAAATCCACCCTCCTCAACATTATAGCGGAAAAGCTCGCGCTTTCCCGTACAGCCCCCTTTAACTATACGCCTTTTTTTGAGCCGTATCTCGATCTTGTAGGCTATGAGCTGACATACGGACAGATCCCCAAGGAAAGCCGCATCATCACAAGCGACGACGTGTTCGATTTTCTTCTTGACGTGCGCGCCATCAACCAAGGGATCGACCGCAAGCGCGAAGAGCTGTTTGCGGAATATGATCGGATGAACGATCCGAAAGCCCCTACCTTTCAGCTCCGTTCTCTCGATGACTACGAGGAATTAAAGCTCCGAAACGAGGCGCGACGCCTTTCAAAATCCAAGTTTACCGCGCGCCGTCTTCCCAAGGAGACGGGCGGAAAATCCAACGGTGAAAGTGCTTACATCTACTTCACTCGCGCCATAGGCGAAAACGCGCTTTATCTCTTGGACGAGCCCGAAAACAGTCTCTCCGTCCCTCTCCAAAAGGAGCTGGCGCAGTTTATCGAGGACTCCGTGCGTTTCTATCATTGCCAATTTATCATTTCCACCCATTCCCCCTTTCTGCTTTCTCTCAGGGGCGCGAGGATCTATAATTTGGATGCCCGTCCCGTTTCGGAGCAAAAATGGACTACCCTGCCCAACGTCAGGCTTTGGTATGACTTTTTCAGATCCCACGCGGAGGAGCTTGAAAATGACCTATAAAAGCATCGAAAAGGCAATCTTTCTCTCCCGTCCCAACCGCTTTATTGCCAAGGTGAGGCTTCACGGCAAGGAAGAAACGGTACACGTTAAAAACACGGGCAGATGTAAAGAATTGCTTACAAAAGGCGCAACCGTTTATTTAGAGAAAAGCGATAACCCCTCCCGCAAGACGGCCTACGATCTGATTGCGGTGGAAAAGAAAACAGACACAGGTGTCCGTCTCATCAATATGGATTCCTCTCTTCCCAACGCCGTCGCCGCCGAATGGTTGCCCGAAAGCGGCCTGTTTTCTTCGACCCCCAAGATCAGGCGAGAGGTGACCTTTGGCAACTCTCGCTTTGACCTTTACGTGGAGGACGGAGACAGGCGCGCCTTCATCGAGGTGAAGGGGGTCACGCTGGAGGAGGATGGCGTCGCCTTTTTCCCCGATGCCCCCACCGAGCGCGGTGTCAAGCACTTGGAGGAGCTTGCCTTGGCGGTAGAGCAGGGGTACGAGGCCTATTTGCTTTTCGTGGTACAAATGAAGGGCATTCATGAGGTGCGCCCCAACGATAAAACACACCCCGCCTTTGGCTCCGCCCTGCGCCAAGCGGCCGTGGCAGGGGTAAAGATCTTAGCCGTGGACTGTGTCATAGCCCCCGACGAGGTCAAAGCGGACACCCCCTTGTCCGTTGCTTTGAAATGAAAAAGCCAATCGACGGCAGGGTGAATGCTCCGTCAAGAGTATCACGCTACCGTCGACCGGCTTTTTTCTTTTTATCTTTATCTGTATTTGCGGTATTCGCAAGGCGCAAAGCCCGAAATCTGCTTAAACACCCGATTGAAATTCCGCACGCTGCCAAAGCCGCACCGTTCACCGATCTCCGTCATACTCAGCGTGGAGTCGTTCAACAGGCGGCAAGCCGCTTCAAAGCGAAACAAGTGGAGCAGCTTCTTAAAGTTCATGCCAAAGCATTTGTGAAACAGAGCAGAGAAATAATGATATTCATATCCCATTTCCTTAGCTAACGCCTCCATATCCGCGCCGTCGGCCATGTTTTCGCTCAGGTAAGTAATGACGCGCCGCTTGAAGTCATTATCCGTGCCATCCACCCGACAATCGGCATTTTTCAAGCACTCATCGCAAACCATATAAAGGCAGGATATCAACCGATACCGATCGGGAATCTCCTCGCGAAAAAGCCACGCGTGAAGTGCCTGCTCCGTTTGCGTCTCACACCGAAATTTCACAAAGCTGACCGCGCGGTGCCGTTCGGCAAAGGCAGATACGAAATCCTCCGAAAACACACCTACCCAAATTTTCGACCCTTCTCCACCCGTGAAGGCGTGAACGGTATAGGGGGAAATCAAAATCATTTCTCTCGGAAGCAAGCGGTAAGGAACACCGTTCAAAACCACCTCCGTTTCTCCCTCCATGGCATATATCAGCTCATAATTGCCGTGAAAATGAGCAACCCACCTCGGTTTTTGATATATACGGGCGTTGTAATTGTAATTTCCGTAAGAATTGGGTACCTGATGAAATATCATATTCCCCTCCTCAAATCTTAACTTCTGTCTATAATGATATAACATAATTCTTGTTTTGTCAAGCCGTTTTCGATATAATGAAGGAAAGGAGGGCGAAAAAATGACAGGTTGTATGTTTGCGTTGGAAGAATTTTCGGTCTACGACGGACCGGGGATTCGAAGCACCGTTTTTTTGAAGGGCTGCCCCCTGCGCTGTGTCTGGTGTCACAATCCCGAGGGGCAAAGTGCGGAGACGGAGATCGTACGCAGTCCAAACGGATGCCTTTCCTGCGGCGCTTGCGAGCGCTATGCCGTTTTACGGAACGGTCATCTCACCTACACGAAACAAAGCATTGAGCATTGCCCTCGCGGTTTGCTTCGTGTCTGCGGCGAAAGCATAGAGCCAGAGGCACTGTGCGAAAGGTTACTCAAGAACGAGTCCATTTTAAAGAATGGCGGCGTGACCTTTTCCGGTGGCGAGCCTCTTTTGCAGGCAGACTTTCTGTTCGCTTGCCTCTCTCTGCTCGGCGGCAAGCTTCATACCGCCGTACAGACCTGCGGCTATGCGCCGAAAGAGGTCTTTGCGAAGGCACTTTCCTTGTCCGACTATTTTCTTTACGATCTCAAGCTGATAGACGAAGAACAGCATAAGACCTATACGGGAGTATCCAACCGTCTTATTCTCGCCAACTTTACCCAATTGGCAAAAAGCGGCGTTCCCTTCACGCTTCGCGTGCCACTCATTCCCACCGTGACGGACACGGAAGAAAATCTCACGGCATTAGCCCGTCTTATGAAGGAAAACGACGTGCGATACGTCGAGCTTCTCCCCTACAACAAAATGGCGGGCGGAAAATATAAAATGCTGGGGCGAAGCTACTCACCCGACTTTGATGAAGCGTTACCCGTCAACACGCGTGACGAGCTGTTCGCTTCCTTTGGCATTAAAACGAAAGTATTATAAGGAGAGCCGCAATGACAGACAAGATACAAGCCCTACTGCAAGCACTGAAAAGCGGGGCATACAAAGAGAAACGCAAGAATACAGAGATCCCCCTATCGGGCTTCGGTACAATAGACTGCTTCGCGCGTCAGGTTGCGGAAGAAGAGCCACTTTTGTTTGAAAACGATTCCTTCGGCTTTCACCGTTCTACCGACAGGCGCATGCCTCCGCTGACCGGAAACGTGACCCCCAACTATGCTCGCGTGATCACGGCGGGCTTTGACGCGACACGCGCTGATATCCGCGCGAGCATAAGCAGCGCGACAGACGAGAAAAAACGCGCCTACGGCGAGCAAATGCTGGCTTATTTAGACATTTGCGAAAAAATCAGCGAAAAATATCGGCTCTGTGCCATAGAAAAAGACAACCAACGGTTAGCAAACGTCCTGTCTCGTATTCCACGCAAGGGGGCAGAAAGCTTTTACGAGGCGTTGGTGTTCCAAACGCTTTGTATCTATGCGTTACGCCTATACGGCGTGGAGCATCTGACGCTTGGACGCTTTGACCAATATATGTATCCCTTCTATCAGCACGACCGCGCAAACGGCAAGTCTCGGGAAGAATTGTTCGAGCTTCTGGAAGAATTTTTCATTTCTCTCAATTATGATACCGATCTCTATCACGGCGTCCAGCAGGGCGACAACGGGCAGAGCTTGGTGCTTGGCGGCTTTGATACCGCGGGGAACAGTATGTATAACGAGCTGTCCGAGGCCTGCCTCCACGCTTCCTTAGAGCTTTCTCTCATTGATCCTAAGATCAATTTGCGCGTGGGCAAAAACACGCCCGACGAGATTTACCGCGTCGGCACTCTCCTGACCAAGAAGGGGCTGGGCTTTCCCCAATACTGCAACGATGACGTGGTGGTCCCCGGCTTGATCAAGCTGGGGTATGCCCCGGAAGACGCGGCAAACTACTCCGTTGCCGCCTGTTGGGAATACATCATTCCGAATCACGGTGCGGACTGCCCCAATTTGGGGCACTTGGACTTTCCCCATGCGGTGAACGATGCCATCACTGAGCATTTAGCGGAAAGCGAGACCTTTGATGCGCTGATGGTTCACGTAACCGAGGCGATCCGTCGCTACGCCGACCACGAGGTCAAGCGTCGTGAGATCCCCGGCATTTTCCCCGTTCTTCCCTTCCTGTCTATTTTTATGGACGGGTGCATCGAATCCTTGACCGATATGTGGAGCGGTGGCACGAAATACCAAAACTTTGGCTGTCACGGCGAGGGCATCGCCAATGCGACAGATGCCTTGTCCGCGATAAAGAAAACGGTATATGATGACAAGACCGTAGAAAAGGAAGACCTGCTTGCCGCGCTTGCGGCAAACTTCGAAGGTCACGCCCCCTTGCGCGCCAAGCTGGTGGCCGCGCCCAAGATGGGAAGCAACGACGACTATGCGGACGAGATCGCCGCCACGCTTCTCCGCACCTTTGCCGACTATATGAACGGTCGCCCCACCTTTTACGGCGGCATATGGCGCGCGGGCACGGGAAGCGCGATGTGGTACCGGTGGTCCGGTATTAAGTGCCCCGCCACCGCCGACGGACGGTATGCGGGAGAGCCGTATTCCTCCAGCTTTTCCCCCTCTTTATCCGTGAAGCCCTCGGGTCTTTTGTCCGTCATTTCCTCCTTCACCAAGTTCGATATGACGGAGGTGATCAATGGCGGCCCTTTGACCGTAGAGATCCACGATTCCGTCCTGCGTAATGAGATAGGGGTGGAAAAGGTGGCAATGCTGGTTAAAAGCTTCATTTCTTTGGGCGGGCATCAGCTTCAACTGAACGCCATCAACCGTGAGCGACTGTTAGAGGCCCAAGCACATCCCGAAAAGCACCCCGATCTCATCGTTCGCGTCTGGGGCTGGAGCGGTTATTTCAACGAGCTGGATAAGGCGTACCAGGATCACATCATCCGCCGTTGCGAATTTATGGCGTAAGGTCTCCGTTTCATGACAAAAGCAAGGGAATTTTACTGTTTTCCCTTGCTTTTTTCCTCTCTCCGTGCTACAATTAAAATGTCAAAAACAGAAGTGAGGTATTTATCGTGAAGCTTTCTATGACCCTCGGCCCTCTATTTCACCGTTTCAGCATAAACGAATCCGTTGCCATGGCGGCAGACGCGGGCTTTGACGCTCTTGATTTTTCCTTTATCGATATGCGCGACGCGAAAAGCACCGTTCACACCGCTTTGATGGGGGACGGCTACCGCTCCGTTTGCGAGGAGGCTCTGCGCACCGCAAAGGCCCACGGTGCCATCTTCAACCAGGGACACGCCCCCTTCGGCGGCGGCTACGACAACTATATGAACAACCTCGTCCCCATGTTTCCCCGTATGTTTGAGTGCGCAGCCATTCTGGGCATTCCCACCGTTGTGGTGCATCCCGTCCAGCGCGGCCGCTTTTACGGACACGAGGACGAAATGCTCGCCCTCTCTATTGACTTTTACAAGTCCCTCATTCCCCTTTGCAAGGAGTACGGCGTAAAGGTGGCGGTGGAGAATATGTGGCAGACCGATTCCCGTAATTACATCGTGGACGACACCCTCGCCTCCCCCACGCAGTTCTGCGCCTGCGTGGACGCTCTGCCGCCCGAGCATTTTACTGCTTGCCTTGACATCGGCCACGTGGAGCTGTGCGGCAGAGACGCGAAGGATCTGATCCGCGCCTTGGGTCATGACCGTCTGGGTGCCCTCCACGTACACGACGTGGACCGCATCCGTGACTTACACACCCTTCCCTACCTCGGCAAGCTCAATTGGAACGAGATCACCGAGGCCCTTCGAGAGATCGACTACAAGGGCGACTTCACCTACGAGGTGGAAAGCTTTATCCATGTGATGGAGGACGAGCTCGTCCCCACCGCGTTGCGCTTTATGCACGACGTGGGAAGGCATCTGATCGGAAAGATAGAGAAATAAAGAAAATCCCGACTTCAATGGAAGTCGGGATTTTTCATAATGAGAACAATAATATCAAGCCAGCTTCATATCGCCGTCCTTGATCCATCCAAGCTTGCGGAGGATCATGGCAAAGACGAGAGAAAGAATAGCGGGAAGGATAAAGCAAATAAGCGCGAGGCCGATCCAATCAAGGGCGGTGACGGCGGCAGGGTATTCCCCGCCAAACCAACCGAGGATGATACCGATAGGACCGAGGAGGCCACAGGTGCCCATGCCCGAGTTGATGGCCGCGCCGTACATTTTGAGGCCGAACACACAGCTGGCGAGAGGACCCGTGATGGCAGAGGACAGAGTGGCGGGAATCCAGATGCGAGGATTCTTGATGATGTTGGGCATTTGCAGCATACTTGTACCGATGCCCTGAGACACGAGGCCGCCAAAGCCGTTTTCCTTAAAGGAAATGCCGGCGAAGCCCACCACCTGGGCGCAACAGCCCGCGACAGCCGCGCCGCCCGCAAGGGCTAGTCCTTCACCGCCCGCGCTGCCCACCTCACCTGCCGCGCCCAGCACCGTCGCGCCCGAAAGCTGGAGGGCGGCACAAATGGCGGCGGAGGAAATGGGAAGGGTGAGAGCGACGCCGATGACCACCGAGACCAAAATACCCATAAAGAAGGGGGCAAAGGTCATGGCAAGGTCAATAAAGTCGGTGATCTTACCCGTCACAAATCCGATGGCAGGAGCGATGAGAATGGACAAGCCACAGCCCGTAAAGACGGTAACGAAGGGAGTGACGAGGATATCCACCTTGGTCTCCTTGGAGACCGCCTTACCAAGCTCGGTGGCAATAATGGCGATCAAAAGAACGGAAACGGGGCCGCCCGCTCCGCCCAAGGCGTTGGCGGCGTAGCCGACGGCGGCGGCGGAATACATGACGAGAGGCGGTGCCTTCAAGGCGTAGGCAATGGCGATGGCCATGGCACTTCCACTGACGGAGGAGCAATAGCCGCCGATAGTGGCAAAGAAGGCAAGACCGGGGATCATCCCGATCGTCTTCAAAATAGTACCGATCAAGAGCGAAGCGAACAGACCCTGTGCCATGGCACCCATTGCGTCAATGCCATAGCGTCTTAAGCTGATCTCAATGTTTTTTCTTTGCAGAAAAGCCTTCATTTTTTCTCTCCTTTTGTAAACTGTTGGTTGCATATAGCAATCTTATTATAAAATTGAGATTATTGTAGCACAAAAGCCCTCACAAGTCAAGTACCTGCGAGAGCTTTTTTGTCTTTTTCTGTCATTTTTTACTTTTGCTCCCACAAGACGTAAAGCACGCCGTGCTTTACGGAGATCTCGGCGGGTGAGCCGTCCCCCTCGTTGGAAACGCCGAGAGGCACGTCGTTGGTCAGGCAGGCGTCCTCCAAGGAATATTTTAGTCCCTTGATGCTCACGCCCTCCGACAGGTCGGAGAGAGAAAAAACGGACACGCGCCCCCTTGGCGCAAAGCACAGTTTCCTGTCAAGCACGACCGTTCCCACCATACCGTTCCCCACAAGATACCCGTGCAGTCCCTCCTTGGCGATGCGGTGGAGAGTCTGGACGTTGGCGAAGGCGTGGTCGGGCGAGCCGCCCTGACAGCCATAAAGCAGAAAGACCTCGTAGCCCCGTCTCATCCCCTCCTTGACGGCAAGGGTGGTGTCGGTTTCGTCCTTTACCACGGGGTGGCGGATATAGGGCACTCCCTCGGGCGCGTCGGAGGAATCGAAGTCTCCCACCACCAAATGAGGCGTGATGCCTCGCGCGGCAAGGGCGGCCTGTCCGCCGTCGGCGGCAATGACCAGATCGGTCTCATCGGGGGCAAAGGTCTCCTCAAAGGGAGCGGCCCCCACTACATAACAGCTTCTCATTTTCGTTTCCTTTACAGTCTCGCCTCGCCGTTGCGCAAAAGCTGCTCAAAGCGGTAGGCGGTATCGTAGGCGCGAGCGGCGCAATCCTCCGCGCTTTCCCCTTCCTCGGTCTCCTGTCGGACGAAAAGCGCGGAAACGGAGGAATAGCGGACCAGCTTATCAGCGGCGGAAAGAAGGTCGGTCCGTCTGAAAAGAGGACGGCCGTTCTCCTCGTTTTGCTCTTCCAAAACCACTCGCGTGACGTGCTTCACCGCATAATCGGGCGGTGAGGCAGAGCCATAGGCCTCCATAGCGGAATGGATACGGAAGCTCACGTCGTGCCCGACGCGACACATAACGCGCACCGCCGCTTCAAAATGTCGCTTACTGTAACCGTTTTCCACCGAAAGGCAGACACCCGCACGCGCGGCATCCTCTGCCAATATTTCAAGGCGCTCCAAGCCCCATTGCGTCACGGGCGGAGGCTCTCTCCCCACCGAGGGGGTGAAGACCAGGTCTTCGATGCCGTGGGCAGAGGCTAAGGCGAAATACGTTTGATAAAAGGCGCGGAGACTGTTCCAAGCCTGCCTATCCTCCCACAAAAGATTTGCGCCGTCCGATGGTAGGCACGCAGTTCCCACGCGAAGCCCCGCCTTTTCCGCCGCCTCACAGATAGGCTTGGGAGAGGCCGTACCGAAGGACAGCTCCAAGGAGGTAAATCCCGCGGCCTTAAAACGACGCAATACATAGAGGTGGTCGCGCTCTCCCGGTCCCGCGTATAAAATACCGTACTCTCTCGCCATGGGTCTCCTCCTTTTTCTTCATTCATTAGAAAAATTATATCAAATGTGCGAGAAAAAATCAACCTTTTACGGCATTTTTCTGCTTTGTCGGACGTAAAATTCAAAAAAATCGAAATTTCCCCTAAAAAAAGATTGTATTTTCGCAAAAGTGTGGTATAATTAATAAGTTATGATATATGTAAAATCCGAAATGAAGAGGTAACGAGCTTGAAAAGGAACGATTTAAGAAACATTGCCATTATCGCCCACGTTGACCACGGAAAGACCACCCTCGTGGATGAAATGCTTCGTCAAGGCGGTATCTACCGTGAAAACCAGACCACCGAGGACAGAGTGATGGACTCGGGCGACCTGGAGAAGGAAAGAGGCATTACGATCTTGGCGAAGAACACCGCCATCCATTACAAGGACGTGAAGATCAACGTGATCGACACCCCCGGCCACGCCGACTTTGGCGGCGAGGTGGAGCGCATCCTCAAGATGGTGAACGGCGTTATTCTTTTGGTAGACGCCGCCGAGGGTCCTATGCCCCAGACTCGCTTTGTTTTGGAGCGTGCCTTGGCACTGGGTCACCGCGTTATCGTCGTCGTCAACAAGATCGACAAGCCCGACGCCCGTATTTACGAGGTCATCGACGAGGTGCTGGAGCTTCTCATTGACCTCGACGCAACCGATGAGCAGCTTGATTCCCCCATGCTCTTCTGCTCGGGTCGCGCGGGAACTGCCTCCCTCTCTCCCGACGAGCAGGGCACCGATCTCGTTCCTCTGCTCAACACCATTCTTGACTATATTCCCGCCCCCGAGGGCGAGGAGGCGGAGCCCCTGCAAATGCTGGTCTCCTCCATTGACTATAACGAATACGTAGGCCGTATCGGCATCGGCCGCATTGAGCGCGGCGTGCTCAAGCAAAACGCCGAGATCGCCATCTCCAACTACCACAACGCGGACGCGGCACCTCGCCGCGCCAAGGTGGTGTCCATTTATCAGTTCGACGGTCTGACCCGTGTCCCCGTCACCGAGGCCAAGGTGGGCGACATCGTTTGCTTCTCGGGTGCGGAGGACATCACCATCGGCGACACCGCTTGCGCCACTTCCTGTGTTGAGCCTCTTGAATTTGTCAAGGTCTCCGAGCCAACCCTTGAGATGACCTTCTCGGTAAACGACTCCCCCTTTGCGGGAACCGAGGGTAAGTACGTGACCTCGCGCCACCTGCGCGACCGTCTCTACAAGGAGCTTCTTCGTGACGTTTCCCTGCGCGTCTCCGACGGTGAGACCACCGACTCCTTCAAGGTAGCGGGGCGCGGTGAGATGCACCTTTCCATTCTCATCGAGAATATGCGCCGCGAGGGCTACGAGCTGTCCTGCTCCACGCCGCGCGTGCTGTACAAGGAGATCGACGGCGTGAAGTGCGAGCCCATGGAGCGCGTAGAGATCGACGTGCCCGAGGAATATATGGGCGTGGTCATGGAAAAGCTGGGCGCGAGAAAGGGCGAGCTGCTTGATATGCAGCTGCGCGGCTCCCGTCAGCGACTGACCTACATCATTCCCTCTCGCTGTCTGTTCGGCTATCGCTCGGAATTTATGACCGCCACGCGCGGTGAGGGCATCCTCAACACCACCTTTGAAAGCTATTCCCCCTTCAAGGGAGAGATCGCCGTTCGCTTCACCGGCTCACTGGTGGCCAGCGAAAAGGGCAAGGCGACCTCCTACGGTCTTTACTATTCTCAGGACAGAGGTCCTCTCTTCATCGGCGCGGCGACCCCCGTTTACGAGGGTATGATCGTGGGTGAAAACCCCAAGCCGGGCGACATTGAGGTCAACGTCTGCAAGGAAAAGCACCTGACCGCCGTCCGCTCCAAGGGCGCGGACGAGGCTCTGACCCTCATCACCCCCATTCAGATGTCCTTGGAGGAGGCGATCGAGTTTATCGCGGAGGTCGAGCTGATCGAGGTCACCCCCAAATCCATCCGTCTGCGCAAGCAGTTCCTCGACACCCCCCCCCGTAAGAAGGCGCAGGCCGCCAAGCGAAACGCCCTGAAGACGGGAAATTAACAAAAGGAGAAGCCTATGAGAAACCGTTATTTTGCGCCTCCCGAGGGGCCAAAAAAGCCTTTTCCCTTAAAGCTCTTTCTCGTTTTGTTTGCCAACACGGTGATCCTGTTCGGTATCTATTGCTATTTTGTCATGCGACTTGGTATCAACTGGATCTTTTGGATCTACTACGGCCTTTTGGCGGCCTCGGGGCTGGCTTACGTGCTATATAACCGTGGCTTTGCCTACGACAAGCTGACAGAGGCAAATCTCCCCGCCGATTGGAGCGGAGCGAAAAAGGGGGAGTTTCTTGCCGCCCGTGACAAGCGGAAGAAGGATTCCAAATGGCTTCTCACGCTGATCATTCCTCTTTGCTTGACCATCTTCTTTGATATCATCTATCTGTTTTGGGGAGATTTCTTCACCTCCCTTTTCGGGCCGATCTTAAAGGCTCTCGGCTTATGATGCAATGCACCGTCATCACGGTGGGCACCGTGAAGGAGGGCTACATCACCGCCGCCGTGGCGGAATACAAAAAAAGGATCTCCGCCTTTGCCCGTGTGGAGGAGATCAATATCAAGGAAGAAAAGCTGACCGACGAGTCCCAAGCCTCCGCCGCCCGCGCCCTGACGCTGGAGGGTGAGCGCATTCTCGCCCGTATCCCCGACGGAGCTTATACCGTGGCACTCTGCGTCGAGGGCAAGCAGCTTTCCTCCGAGGAGCTTGCCGCCCTCGTGGGCAAGGCAAGGGATGAACGAGGCAAGCTTTGCCTCATCATCGGCTCCTCCTACGGTCTCTCCCCCGCCGTCAAGGCGAGGGCGGACGCGCGTATCTCCTTTTCCAAAATGACCTTTCCCCATCAGCTGATGCAAGTCATTTTGGCCGAGGCACTCTACCGCTCCTTTACCATTTTAGCGGGAAAGACCTACCATAAGTAAATATATCTTTACAAAAAATACCGATTGCTCACGCAATCGGTATTTTTATTCTTCCTCCTCTGCCGTCTGCCAGAAATGGGTAATGAGGGCAGAGAGAGCCGTGCGGTCACCCGCGTATTTCAGGTGTCGCCAGCCCACGGGGAACATTTTACGGTAGGCAGGATCCTTTAACCTATCGTCCACCAAGACCGCCACACCGCGATCGGTCTCGGTGCGGATCACGCGGCCGGCCGCCTGCATCACGCGGTTAAGGCCGGGGTACAGGTAGGCGTATTCCTTGCCCTCCTCGTATTTATCCTGATAATAGGAGCAGATCAGCTCTCTTTCGGCGGACACACCGGGCAGACCCGTACCAAGCACCACCGTACCGATGAGGCGGTCCCCCACCAGGTCCACGCCCTCGGAGAAGATGCCGCCACTGACGCAAAAGCCTACGAAATAGCCCTTGGGGTCGGGCTTGAAGGCGTCAAGGAAGGCTTGTCTTTCCGCCACGGTCATTTGCCTTTTTTGCACCGCTATGGGTGTTTTGGGGGTAAGGGCGTGAAAGGCCTTCGCCACCTGCTCCATATAGTCGTAGGAGGGGCAAAAGACCATATAATTACCGCGCTTCGGCTTCATGGCGGTGATGATGATGCGGGCAATCTCGGGCAAGGTCTCCTCTCTCGCCTGCGCTCTTACCGACACCTTGTCCATGATGCCGAGGCAAAGGGCACCCGAATCAAAGGGAGAGGGCACCTCAATTTTTACGGTGCGCCGCTTGCCGCACAGAACGGAGCGGTAATAGTCAAGCGGCTCAAGGGTCGCCGAGAAAAACACGGCGGCACTTCCCTTGTCAAGGGCACGTGACACCAGCGCCGATGGATCAAGGCAGAAGAAGCGCAGCTCTCGCGCCTCACCCTCGCGTGTAGCGTAGGTGACGAAACGTTCGTCGTAATCGTCAAGCCGCCTTAAGGTCTCCGTCAGCCCCACCACCGCTTCTCTTCTTTCACGGGTCAAGGCATCCTCGGTGCTTCCTCTCGGCCTCGTTTCCTTTCGCAAGGTCTCCGCAAGGGCGCGCAGGGTGCGCTCAAGAGACTCGGGAAAGCGGGATTGCGTGGCAAAGCCCACTGTCGTTCCCTCCGCGTCCTCTCTCAGCTCACTCCTTAACATACCGTCCACGGTGTGCAAAAAGGCATCCCTTGCTCCCTGCGTGATCTCGGTCAGCCGAGGGGAATCGGAGAACAGAGAGACGAGGCTGTCCATGTATTCCAGACCAAAACCGCCTGAATACATTTCTCTCGCGCGGTCGGGTAGGTTGTGTGCCTCGTCAATGAGAAAGGCGTACCGTCCTTCCCCGTGGAACAGGGAGGGCGGCGCGATGGCAAAATCAAACAAATAGTTATAGTCCCCGACGATCACGTCGGCATAGGCGGCATACGCCACCGCCAAGGCATGTGGGCAAACGCCAAACTGTCCCGCCGTTTCCGTCAGCTCTCGCTCGGTCACAACGGCATGGCGGGCGGTGCGCAAGGCGCGGACGGCGTCCGCCTCGCGTGCTTTACCGCGACGCTTCTCGCATCCAAAGCAGGTTCCCCTTGCCCTTCTTCCCGCGCAAAGCCTTTCCTTCGCCAACAGATGAACGGCGCGCACGTCCGCCCCCTTTTCCTTCAAGAGGCGAAGGGCATCCACTGCCGCCTTAGCGGAGGTGGTCTTGGGGGTGAGGTAAAAGAGCTTTTCCACGTATCCGTTACCGAGGGCGCGCAAAGCGGGAAAGAGGGCGGCCATGGTCTTGCCCGTTCCCGTTGGAGCGGTAGCGAACAGCGTCTCGCTCTGCTTTATGGCGGCGAAAACGGCGCTCATCATATCCTTCTGCCCGTCGCGGACGTTGGGATAGGGAAACGCAAGTCCAAGAAAGGTCGGATGACGCTTGGTCAGCCTCTCTATCTCGCCGTTGGGGTCGGCGGCAAGGGCGGCGCGAAGCTTTCCGAAAAAGCGGGAAAGGTCTTTTTCATCGGGGCCCTCCGCCAGAGTCACGCTGACCCCCGTCAGGCGATTTTTGATCCCGATGCGAAAGGCACTTGCGCCCTCTCCCAACGCGTATAGCATAAGAAATCCCACGCCGCGCACGTAGCCTAAGGCATCCTTGGACAGCTCGCGTGGGTCTTCATCGGTGGCAAAGGAGAGAAACAGCGTGCTCCCCTCCACTTTCACGCGATCCGAAAGACGGTAGGTGAGCTCTCCCACGGTAAAATCAAAAGTAAGGTCTGTTTGTTCCCCCTCCTCTTCCCCAAGGCGGCGCGGCGGCGCCTCCTCTCTCATAGCGTAGCGGGGAAGCGCAAAGGCAACCAATTCCTCGGGCGAGAGGAGCAAACGTCGCTCTTTTCGCTCGAATTTCATTTTTTTAAAATTTTCCTTTCTTTTTTTCAAAAAGGGCTTGCTTTTTTCGAAAATATGTGATACAATAGCGAAGTACCGATACGGAGGCATAGCTCAGTTGGTTAGAGCACTTGCTTCACATGCAAGGGGTCATAGGTTCGAGTCCTATTGTCTCCACCATTTTCCGATCGGTACACCCCTCGGAGGCATAGCTCAGTTGGTTAGAGTACTTGCTTGACATGCAAGGGGTCACTGGTTCGAGTCCAGTTGTCTCCACCATTTCCGTACACTCCGTGTACGGATTTTTTATTGGTCTTGATCTTATGTAAAGGAAGCTTACGGGTATTCGTCATGAAGCAAAAAAGCAGTTTACTTGGCGCCGCGCTCTGTCTTGCGGCCGCCGTCATATGGGGCTTTGCCTTTTCGGCTCAATCCGTGGCACTCGAGCACATCGGTGCCGCCTCCCTCAACGCCTCACGTTGCTTTATCGCGGGGCTGTTTCTCATCCCCTGCATTCTGCTCTTTGAGCGCAAAACGGACAGACGCCTGTTTTCGGTCAAGGAAGGTCGCTTTCGTTTAGACGTTCGCAAGAAGGAATGGATCGGCGGCGCGGTCTGCGGCGTGATCCTCGCCTTCGCCACCATTCTGCAGCAGCTTGGGCTTGCCACCGAGGAAACAGACGCGGGCAAGGCCGCATTTATCACCACGCTGTACGTGGTCCTAGTGCCACTCTTCGGTCTGTTTCGCGGCAAATTCCCCTCGGCCAGGATCTGGTGCTGTATCGCTGCCGCATTGGCGGGGCTGTATTTTCTCGCCGTTCCCATCACGTCCGAGGGCTTTTCCCTCCGTCTCGCCACGGGCGACCTGCTGGTGCTTGCCTGCGCCGTGGTCTTTTCTCTCCACGTGACCGCCATCGACGTATTCTCCGAGGAGGTAGACGGTATTCGCCTCTCTTGCATCCAGTTCTTTACGGCAGGGCTCGTCTCCCTTCCCGTGATGCTCTTCACCGAGATCCCTTCCCTGTCCGAGCTGTTCTCCGTCGCTTTGCCCATTCTCTTCTTGGGCATCTTTTCCAGCGGTGTGGCCTACACTTGTCAGATCGTGGGACAACAGCACCTTGACGTGAGCATCTCCCCCATCATTCTGTCATTGGAATCGGTGTTCGGCGTAGTGGGCGGCGCCATCTTCTTAGGCGAGACCAAAACGCCTTGGCAATATCTCGGTTGCGGCATCGTTCTTGCCGCAGTGGTCGTGGCCCAGCTACCGCACAAAAAGAAGGGCTGATCACACCTCCGTCCGCAAAACGCGGAGCAGTGCTTCCATTTCTTCCGGCAAGGAACAAGAAAATGTCAACCTTTCTTTACTTTTCGGGTGAATAAAAGATATTTTTTCTGCGTGTAACGCCTGCCCCTGTAAGAGGCGGGCGTGCTTTTTTTCAAAGGGAGTCTTTCCGCCGCCGTAGACGGTATCTCCCAAAAGAGGGTGACCGAGGGCGGCCATATGGACGCGGATCTGGTGAGTGCGCCCCGTTTCAAGGCGCAAGGAAAGCTCGGTGACGCTTCCATAGCGACCGAGAACGGTGTAGTGGGTCACCGCCTCCTTGGCAGAGTGGGACCCGTCCTTGATCACCGCCATTTTTTTGCGGTCCACAGGGTGTCTGCCAATGGGCAAGGACACCGTTCCTCCGTCGTTCTTAAAGCCGCCGTTCGCCAAGGCTCTGTATTCTCTGTACAGGCTGTGATCCTCAAGCTGAGCAGAAAGAAAGCGGTGGGCGTCGTCGTTTTTCGCAACCACCAAAAGTCCGCTGGTCTCCTTATCGATGCGATGGACGATACCGGGACGCAAAACGCCGCCGATACCCGAAAGCTGTCCCTTACAATGATAAAGCAGGGCGTTGACCAGCGTATGCTCGGTGTTGCCCGCCGCGGGATGCACCACCATGCCCTTGGGCTTATTGATCACCAAGAGGTCCTCGTCCTCGTACACCACGTCGAGGGGAATATCCTCGGGAAGTGCCTCGTCGGGAACGGGCTCGGGCAAGGTGGCGGTGATGACGTCTCCTACCTCAAGCACGGTGTTTTTGCTCGTTTCCTTCCCATTTCGCAAAACGGCGCCGTCAGCGATAAGCCGAGCGGCGGCGGAGCGTGAAACGGAAAGAACGGAGGCGGCGAATACGTCCATTCGCTCGCCTGCCGTCGTTTCTGTTACGGTATATTCTTCCATTGAGGGGCTTAAAGCTCCTTTTCTTGTTTTTTCGTCTTAAAAAGAGGGATCGCCAAGAGAATGACCAAAAGGATCGACCCTACCGTCACGAAGGAATCCGCCACGTTGAACACAGCGAAATCAATGAGGGTGAAATCGAGAAAATCCACCACGTAGCCGAGTCGGATGCGATCGATCATATTGCCGATGCCGCCGCCGATGATGGCAGAGACGCAAAGCCCCACCGAAAAGGGAATGGGAGGATACTTTCCCATCTCGTCCTTCTCATCAAGCAAGGAACGGTCAAGGCCAAGATAACAGATCAAAGCCAGGATGCCCAAGATGGAAAAGGTCCAGAACACCCATTGATGATTGCTGAGGATACCAAAGGCGGCGCCTCTGTTTTCCACGTAAGTCAGGTGAAAGACCCCGTCGATGAGTCGGAAGGAGGCGTTCCCCTTCAGGTGAAGGACGGCAAGGTGCTTGGTCCACTGATCAAGTGCCACCGCAAGGGCGGCCAAGAGCAGATAGACCCCTTGCTTTTTCATGATTTTTTTAAACAGTGCCATTTGCTTTCTCCGATCTTACAGAGTGGGGACGGGCAACAGCTGTTGCAAAAAGAACACCAGCATGAAGGTCACCATAAAGGACAAGTCGATGGGGCACTCCTGCACGAAGCGAAAGCGCATTAAAATGCCACGCACGGGAATGATGGCAGGCTCGGTCACCATGGCCAAAAGTCCCATCAAAACGCTCTCCTCATCCCTGATGAACCAGGAAAGAATGGCGCGTAAAAACATAGCGGAATAGATCAAGCCGAGCACGAGCTGCCCCGTACGCGCCAAAATATAGAGAACGACCATTTTTACTCCATGTCACCCATGGGCGCGGGCACGTGAGACTCGCTGACGTCCACGTTGCTGGGAGTGATGATATAGGTGTTCTCGGTCACGCGCTTGATCTGACCGCCAATGGAGAAGGCAACACCCGACAAAAAGTCGAAAATTCTTCTGCGCACGTCCTTATTGGCGGCATCCAGGTTAAGCACCACGGTGCAATGGTTCAAGAGATGCTCCGCCACCATAACAACGTCCTCAAACTTTTCGGAATGAACGACCTTCAGCTCAATGCTGCTGCCGCCGATTCCAACACCGCTATCCGAAGAAGAAACAGGGGACACGTCCTCGGTGATCTCTTCCAGTGCCTCGTTCTCCTCCTCTTCCTCCATGGGAACCTTGTAAAAATCGTCCTCTTCCTCAAAACGTCCGTTTTTTCTGCCAAAAAAATTCATAGCTGCTTCTTCCTTTCTATACCAGATCGCCTTGGCGGCGAATTTTTTAATCTTCTTTTCTGAACAAAGCGCGTCCCACGCGAATGACGGTGGCACCCTCCTCGATGGCAACCTCGTAGCTGTCGCTCATTCCCATGGACAAAACGGGGGCATCACCAAGCATTTTCTTATCCAAAAGGCGGCGATAAATGCCCGCCGTCTCGCGGAAAAAGGGACGGTACTCCTCGGGTGACGGTAAAACGGGTGCCATGGTCATCACCCCGCGCAGAGCAATATGCGAAAAGCCCGCGATCTGCTCGGCAAAGGCCTCCGCCTCCTCGGGCAAAACGCCTCCCTTCGCCTCCTCCCTTCCACTGTTGACCTCGATCAACACGGGCAGGACGCAATTTCTTTTGGCGGCCTGCTTCTCGATCTCCTCCGCAAGACGCAAGGAGTCAAGCGAATGCAGTAAGGCGCACTTGTCCACCATGTATTTGACCTTGTTGGTTTGCAGACTGCCGATGACGTGCATTTCGGGGCGGTCCGTATCCTCAAAAAGACCGTATCTGGCGGTAAACATCTGCACGCGGTTTTCCGCGATGGCGGCTTGTCCGAATTCCGTCACCAGGGCGCGCACCTCCTCGTCGGTGGCACTTTTGGTCACGGCAAGAAGGGTGGGTGCCTTGACCCCCAGCGCCTCGGCCCGCGTAAAACATTTTTCCCGAATACGGGCAAGGTTTTGCCCGATATAGGAAAAGCTCCCCATATTCTCACTTCCTTTTACTACTATTATATATTCATTATACATATTTTTTTGTCGCTTTGCAAGGGTTTTTGAAAAATGAAAGGTATTTTTTACGCTTTTTTTCAGGGACGCCCAAAAAAAACGCTTTTTCCCTTGAAAATA
This sequence comes from Eubacteriales bacterium, assembly GCA_045644045.1. GTDB lineage: Bacteria > Bacillota > Clostridia > Oscillospirales > CAG-272 > UBA1740. The sequence continues at coordinate 30,657 of JAZRGD010000127.1, read as the reverse complement.
CGACTTTTTCTGTTGCAAAAAGGGGAAATCTATGGTAAAATAAAATGAGACTGAAAAAGGAGATTTGGGATGACGAACAACAAAGCGCTTCCTGCCGTAATGGCACTTTCTTATCTGGGTGACGCCGTGTATTCGCTGTACGTCCGCCGCCGTCTCGTGGAGATGGGGGTGTCCCACGCAGGGGACCTCAACCGTATGTCCCTCTCCTTCGTTACCGCGCCGCGTCAGGCGGAGATCGCTGCACGCTTGCTTCCCCTCCTTGCCGAGTGGGAGGCAGACGTTTACCGCCGCGCCTACAACCACAAGGGGCTGGGACATCCATCCCACGCCACCTATGCCGAATACCGCGCCGCCACAGGCCTTGAGGCGGTGCTTGGCGCTTTGCACTATCTGGGGGACGAGGAAAGACTCATGCAGCTTCTCGACACCGTCCACGAGGGTGCGTTTCAAAAGGATTAAAGACGAAAAGGAAGATAGAAAAATGATTCAGAAAATCAAAGGCACCATGGATATTTTGCCCGATGAGACCCCGCTTTTCCGTTATATCGAGGGTGTCATGCACGAGGAGGCGGCGCGATACGGCTTTGGCGAGATCCGTCTGCCCACCTTTGAGCTGACCGAGCTTTACGTGCGCGGCGTGGGCGACACCACCGACGTGGTACAAAAGGAAATGTACACCTTTGCCGACGGCGAGGACAGCATCACCCTGCGTCCCGAGGGAACGGCAGGCGTGGCCCGCGCGCTGATCGAAAACGGCAAGTACGGCGACACCATGCCGCAAAAGTATTACTACATCATGAGCTGCTTCCGTCACGAGAAGCCTCAGGCGGGCAGAAGCCGCGAGTTTTTCCAGTTCGGTACCGAGATGTTCGGCGCGGAGACCCCCGCCGCCGACGCCACGGTCATTGCCCTCGGTGCCTCCGTTTTGCGCCGTCTGGGCTTGAAAAACGTGCGCTTGCACCTCAACTCCATCGGCTGTAAGGCTTGCCGTCCTGCCTATAAGCAGGCCTTGACCGAGCATTTCTCTTCCCGCCGCGAGGAGCTTTGCGACACCTGCCGCGAGCGACTTGTGAAAAACCCTCTGCGTCTTTTGGATTGCAAGAGCCCCATCTGCTCTGCCATTGCGGCGGACGCCCCCAAGACCGTCGACCATCTGTGCCCCGATTGCGCTTCTCACTTTGAAAAGCTGAAGGGCCTGCTTGACGCGATGGGCATCGATTACGTGGTAGACCCCTCCATCGTGCGCGGTCTTGACTATTACACCCGCTCGGTCTTTGAGTTTGTAGCCGAGGGCATCGGCGCACAAAGCACCGTTTGCGGCGGCGGCCCTTACGACGGTCTGGTAGAATCTCTCGGCGGCCCTGCCCTTTCCGGCATCGGCTTCGGTATGGGCATCACCCGTGTCATTTTGGCCATGAAGCAAGCAGGTCTTGCGGAAATCGCCCCCGAGCGTCCCCGTCTGTATATTGCCTCTCTTGGCGACGCCGCCGTTCCTACGGCTCTCTCCATCACCGAGAGACTGCGCCGCGAGGGCGTGTACGTGGAGTGCGACGTGGTGGGAAGAAGCTTGAAGGCACAAATGAAATACGCGAACAAATTAGGCGCTGATTACACCCTCATCCTTGGCGACAGCGAGATCGAAAGCGGTGTGGCTCAGCTCCGCAATATGAAAAACAGCACCCAAGAAGAGGTGACGCTTGCCACCTTTACTCTACCCGAGGCATAAAATATGACAAGCACACAAAAGCCATCCAGAGAAGCCTTTCTCCCACTGACCGCCGCCGACGTGGCGGCAAAGGGCTGGGAAAGCGTTGATTTCGTATACGTCACGGGGGATGCCTACGTGGACCATCCCTCTTTTGGCGTTGCCATCATCTCCCGCGTCCTTGAGGCGGAGGGCTTTCGTGTCGCCATTCTGTCACAGCCCGACTATCGCTCGGCCGAAGCCTTCCGCACCTTTGGAAGGCCACGGCTGGGCTTTTTGGTTACGTCGGGAAATATCGACTCCATGGTGGCACACTACACCGTAGCAAAGAAAAAACGCTCCACCGATTACTATTCTCCCGGCGGCAAGGCGGGGCTTCGCCCCGACCGCGCGGTGATCGTGTACTGCAACCGCATTCGCGAGGCCTACGGCGACGTGCCTATTATCATCGGTGGACTTGAGGCGTCTCTGCGCCGTTTCGCGCATTACGATTATTGGGACGACAAGGTGCGCCGCTCCATCCTCGTGGACAGCCGTGCCGATATTCTGACCTACGGCATGGGAGAAAATATTCTGCGCCGCATCGCCGCCCTGCTTGACAAGGGCGTGCCCGTCAAAAAGATCCGCGACGTGCGGGGGTGCGTTTATCTCGCCAAGAGAGGCGATAAGATCCACTTTGACTATGCCGAGACCGAGGACTACGACCGTCTCAAAGAGGACAAAAAGGCCTACGCCCGCGCCTTTGCCACGGAATACCGCAACGCGGATGCCACCCACGGCAAGGCGGTGGTGGAGTATTACGGCGACAAGATGCTGGTGCAAAACCCACCCATGCCGCCCCTCTCCCGCGAGGAGCTGGATGCGGTCTACGCCCTTCCCTACGCCCGCGACTATCACCCCGATTACGAGGCGGCGGGCGGTGTACCCGCCATCACCGAGGTGAAGTTCTCCCTTACCCATAACAGGGGCTGCTTCGGGGCTTGTAACTTTTGCGCCATCGCCTTTCATCAGGGACGCGAGGTGCGCTCCCGCAGTATAGAGAGCGTGGTGGAGGAGGCAAAGAAGATCACCGCCCTTCCCGACTTCAAGGGTTATATTCACGACGTGGGCGGCCCTACCGCCAACTTCCGCCGCTCCGCCTGTGACAAGCAGGAGAGGGACGGCGTTTGCACCGCGAGAAAATGTCTCGCTCCCACCCCCTGCAAAAATCTCATCGTAGACCACAGCGAATACGTCTCCCTTCTTGAGGAGCTTGAAGCCCTACCCAAGATAAAAAAGGTATTCATCCGCTCGGGCATCCGTTTCGACTATCTGATGGCCGACCCCGACAAGACCTTTTTTGACCGTCTCGTTTCCCGCCACGTCAGCGGACAGCTGAAGGTGGCACCCGAGCATTGCGCCGCAGGGGTATTAAACGCTATGGGCAAGCCCGAGGTGGGCGTGTACGAAAAATTTCGCAAGGAATATTTCCGTCTGTGCGAGAAGCACGGTCTTGAGCAATATCTCGTTCCCTACCTGATGTCCAGCCATCCCGGCTCTACCATGGCGGACGCGGTGACCCTCGCCTGTTGGCTGAAGAAATGCGGATACGCACCCGAGCAGGTACAAGACTTCTATCCCACCCCGGGCACCGTTTCCACCACCATGTATTACACGGGCATCCACCCCTTGACGGGAAAGCCCGTTTACGTGACCACCGATTACAAGGAAAAGCAGATGCAACGCGCCCTCCTCCAATTCTCCAAGCCCCAAAACGCTCATTTGGTCAGAGAGGCCTTGCGATACGCGGGGCGAGAGGATCTGATCGGAGACGGCCCTGCCTGCCTTGTGCGCGAGGACAGACGTGCCGCGCAGGGCGGTTTTAAGAGCGGCGCGGAGGCGACCTCAAGCAAGAAAAAACGCACCTCGCACCCCTCTCCCAAAAGACCTCCGCGCGCCAAGGAAACGCGCCCCAAGCGTCCCCCCGTGGGCAGCTTTGGCGGGGAACACAAAAAGAGAGGAAAAGGCACCTCTGCGCCATCAAAAAAGCGGAAGTAATTTTGAGCAGACAAAAACCGTCTTTTCCGCTTTCGGAAAACCGTTTTTTCCCTTTTTCCATTTTTCGCTTTCCTTTTTTAGAGCCTATTTTACCATAAAATGGCTTTTTTGTGCAACTCGCCCAAAATGGTGTTTTTCAAAGTTTTCCACAAGCAAAATGTTGAAAGTGTGGAAAAGTCACCTTTTTTCCTGTCTGAAAACGGCCAAATCTCGGTATTTAAAGAGTTTTCCACAAAATAGTTTTCCACATTTTCCACAATTTTGTTGTTGAAAACTTTTATGACAAGAAATTCATTTTTCTACGCTTTTTCCTCTTGACAAGATTTTTTACCATTTTCTGTATGTTTTATTTTTTCCAAAAAGGAGAAGTTTTAATGAAAGACAGAAAAGAGCTTGACGCCCTTCTCGCGGAGCAAAAAAAGGCGAGCAGATCCATCTTTGAGGGAAAGATCTTACACCTATTCTTGGACGAGATCGAGACGAAAAACGGCGTGCGCTCCTTCAGAGAATACGCCCGCCATAAGGGTGCAGTGGCAGTGGTCGCCTTAGACGGCGAAGAGAACGTTTACTTAGTCTATCAATATCGCTACGCCATCGGACGCACCACCTTGGAGATCCCTGCAGGAAAGCTGGAGTCAGGTGAAACGGACCTCGTCGCTGCCGCCGCCAGAGAGTTAAGCGAGGAGGTGGGTATCACGGCAGGTAAAATGACCTTTCTTGGTACCTACCTGTCCTCTCCCGCCATTCTCACCGAGGAGATCCATTGCTTTTTGGCAGAGGACCTTTCCTTTGGGGAGACTCATCCCGATGAGGACGAAAATCTTTTGACGGTGAAAATGCCGTTAGAAGAAGCCATCTCCCACATTTTAGCGGGAGACCTTCAGGACGGAAAGACCCTTTTCGCCTTGCAAAAGGTCTTTCTTTTAAAGGCGAGAGAAAAGGGACTTTTATAAAGAAAGGATGATACTATGACGGAGGAACGCTTCAGCCGCAGTGACGCCCTCTTGGGCGAGGGCGCGTCTGCCCGCCTACTGACTCGCCACGTGGCGGTGCTTGGGCTTGGCGGTGTGGGCTCTTATATCGTGGAAGCCCTTGCCCGTATGGGTGTGGGCGAGCTGACGCTCATCGACAAGGACGTATATACCGAAAGCAATCTCAACCGTCAGCTCTATGCACTTCCCGCCACCGTAGGAAGGAAAAAGACGGAGGTGGCGGCAGAGCGCGTGAGGGCGATCGACCCTCGTATTCGCGTGAACACCTGTGACGCCTTCGTGCTACCGGAAACGGTAGCCTCCCTTCCCTTACAGGGTGTGGATCATATTGCCGACGCCATCGACACGGTGAGCGCGAAGATCGCCCTTGCTTTGTTTGCCAAGGAAAAGGATATTCCCATCATCTCCGCCATGGGCGCGGGCAACAAGCTTGACCCCACCGCATTCCGCGTGGCGGACATTGAAAAGACGAAGGGCTGTCCCTTGGCACGCGTGATCCGCACCGAGTTAAAAAAGAGAGGCGGATGTCCCTTAAAGGTAGTCTACTCCGAGGAGCCCCCTATAAAAAGCGGGCTGACTGACGAAGAAACGGGCAAGCCCGTTCCCGCCTCTTGCAGCTTCGTTCCATCCGTGGTAGGACTGATCATGGCAGGAGAGATCGTCAAAGACCTTTTGAAGAAATAAGCACGTAAGGAGACGTTATGATGCCACAAAAACGATTGAGCCTTCATTGCCTTTACCGTTTTCCCGCGCTTTATCTTTCCGTATTCGCCGTCAGTGCCCTTACCTACAGACAAACGCCGCCAAACGGCATCTCCTACCTCGTTACCCTGCTCTGTTCGCTGATCTTTCTCTGCTTTCAGCTGTACTCCGCGGCGCGCGTCACGATTGTTTTTGAGAAGCGGGAAAACCTCTACGAGGGGGAAAAGACGGCAAAGGGGCAGCTACGCTATCTTTGGGCGCGTCCCGAGACACGCCTGTACCTCATTCTCTTTCTCCTGCTTCCCCTTCCCTTTCCCACCTTCAAAATTCTTTTCGGCGGGTTTTCTCCCGTTATTCGCTATCTGCTCTCCCGCCTTTTCGTGCCTCTCCTTGCCGCCTCCCTTCTTTTGGGGTCTATGACGGGGCTCGTTTTCCACGAGCAAAACGAAAAGAAAAAGGAGCTGAAAAAAAGGATCAACCGCTCCCCCCTACTCTATCTGATCCACGTTTTTAAATTTGTTCCCATCTATGCCGTCGGCTCGTACTGCTTGCTTGCCTTCAGCGTGGTGCTCGCCTCCTTACCCGGCATCGCGGCTCTCCTTCTGACCACCAGCCTCGGTGCCGCCATCGTCATTACGATCGCGGCTCTGTGGGTCATCCGTTGGGTGCGCGGCGTGCGGATCAGAAGGCAATTTCTTGAAAAAATGGAAAAAGCCTGTGCCTCCCAAAATCTTCCCGTGCCCGAAATCAAAGCCCCGATCGCCTCCCTGTTCCGCAAAAAAGAGCGTGGAACGGTCTTTGAGATCACGGTAAACGGAAGAAAATACGCTTGCAAGCTTGTTTCCTCGCTAAAGCCCAACACGGTATACCGTTTTTATCCGAACGGTGAGATGGGGCACGTACACGTGATCCATATGCGTTTCATGGTGCCCGGTGGCGCTATGTTTAGCAGCGGTATGCTCTACCGTCAGCGAGTGGAATTGTACGAAACAAAATACAACGTAAGCTTTGAAGCGGAGGAGGGCGTGAGCAAGATCTTCATATTCAATCCCTGCTCCAAGACCGTGGAGGGCGCGTACGGAAGCGAGACCGTCCCCCTTGACAACGGCATGAAGATCGGAGACTACACCTTCTATACTGCTTCCGGCTTTGCCAATGCCCTGACGCGGAATTGCTTACACCGCAAGGCAAACGAGTGAATTTTAAAACAATTGTTTACATAAGGAGATATTACAATGGATCTGAAGGGCTTAAAGATCAACTTTTTGGGCGACAGTATCACCGAGACCTACGGAGTCACCTCCCAAGACAAGAATTATTGGAATCTTTTAAAGCAAAGAGAAGGGCTTGCCGAGGCAAGAGGCTACGGTATTGGTGGCACTCGCTACGCGAAAAAGACCGTTCCCTCCCCCGTTGCCGCCTGGGACCTTGATTTTTGCGAAAGATACAAGACCATGGACGACGACGCGGACGTGGTGGTGATCTTTGGCGGCACCAACGATTTCGGTCACGGAGACGCCCCTCTCGGCTCCTTCGACGACCGTGACCCCTATACCTTCTACGGTGCTTGCCACACCCTCTATCGGGGCGTGATCGAAAAATATCCCGAGGCCGTTATCGTGGTCATGACCCCTCTGCACAGAGAGACCGAGGACGTGATCACGGGCGACCACGGAAAGACCCGCAACCTTCATCCCCTTTCTGCTTACGTGAAGATCATCCGCGAGGTGGCGGAATACTATTCCCTGCCCGTGCTTGACCTGTGGGCGAAAAGCGGGCTTCAGCCCCGCGTGCCCGTCATCAAGGAGAAATACGTGCCCGACGGTCTCCATCCCAACGACGCGGGCCACGAGATCATTTACGCACGCTTGGCGGGCTTCTTGAAATCCCTGTAATAAAATTAATAAAAATCCACCCGTGGCGGATAGACACCTTTGATAACGCAGGTGTGCCACGGGTGTTTTTCTTTGTCTGCCTATAACAGGATTTTTTCTACCTTGAAGCGACGCTTTGACTTTTTACGTATCGCACAAACCGCGCAAGGGCGGCGGAGCTTTGCCCCGGATTCTTTTTATAGGCGAAGCCCACGGTACGGCTCACAGGCGGCTCCAAGCGAAGCACCGAAACGCCGTCCGCATTGTCCTTCAGGACAAGATCGGAAAGGACGGTGAGTCCCAAGCCCTGTCGCACCATATTGATAAATGAAGCCACAAGGAATATAACCTCCTCTGCCGTCGCAGTAATCGGCCCACTTGCCGCTGTTGTTGCGGGAGTCGTGTCTGTAGGCATGGGAGTAGACAAGCTTTCTCCTTCCCTGATCATTTCTTCTGTGATGATCGTTGGCGCAGCCATTCTTTCCGGCATTAGCGAAGCGCGAGAAAAATAAAACAGGTCAATCTTTGGAGCAAATCTCTGAAGATTGACCTTGTTTTTGATCTTATTTTATGACCTTGTTTATAGAAAGAAGCTGTGGTATTTTAAGATACCACAGCTTCTTTTTGCATTACTCAGCGGCGGGAGCCTCAACCTCAGCCTCAGCAGCGGGAGCCTCTACGGCCTCCTCTGCGGGAGCCTCGGCGGTCTCCTCTGCGGGAACAGCCTCTACCTCGACGGCGGCCTTCTTCTTGGGAGCGGCCTTCTTCTTAGCGGGCTTCTTCTCCTCAGCGGGAGCCTCCTCGACCTTAGCGGGAACCAGTCTTACGATCGCCATCTCGGCGGCATCGCCACGACGGGGACCCATCTTCAGGATCTGAGTGTAGCCACCGTTCAGATTCTCGTAGGAAGGAGCGATCTCGTCGAAGAGCTTCTTCGCTACGCCCTCCTTGGTGATATAGCCAAGGGCTCTGCGGTATGCGGCAAGCTTCTGATCCTTGCTTGCCTTGGCCAAAGTGATCATGCTGTCAGCAACAGCAGCAACCTCTTTGGCACGGGTATATGTGGTTTCGATCTTTCCGCACTCGAAAAGAATGGTAACCATGCCTCTCAGCATTGCCTTTCTCTGAGAGCTGGTTCTGCCGAGTTTTCTATTTCCGGACATATCCGTTAACCTCCTTTAAGATTACTCCTCAACCTTCTTCAAGTCAAGACCCAAAGAGTGGAGCTTCTGAATTACTTCTTCCAGAGACTTTCTGCCGAGGTTTCTGACCTTGATCATATCATCCTCGGTCTTGTTGATCAAATCTTCAACGGTGTCGATGCCGGCGCGCTTCAAGCAGTTGAAGCTACGAACCGACAGGTCAAGCTCCTCAATGGTCATCTCAAGGACCTTCTCCTTAGCGGTTTCGGGTCTGTCGATCATGATCTCCGCGTTCTTTGCTTCATCGGACATATCCACAAAGAGGTTGAGATGCTCATTCAAAATCTTGGCACCAAGAGAGATCGCTTCCTTTGCCGCGATGGTACCGTTGGTGAGAACGTCCAGCGTCAGCTTGTCATAGTCGGTGATGTTACCGCCTACACGGGCATTCTCCACACGGTACTCTACCTTGTACACAGGGGTAAAGATGGAGTCGGTAAAGATGCGACCGATGGGGGCACTGAGACCGGCGGCGGCATCCAGATACTTCTGCTTGTTCTTCTCGGAAGAAACGTAGCCGCGACCATGATCAAAGGTGATCTCCATGTAGAAGTGCTCGCCGTTTGCTACAGTTGCGATGTGCTGCTCGGGGTTGAGGATCTCAAGCTCGGCATCGGGAGCGATATCGCCCGCCGTTACGTCACAAGGACCGGTAGCCTCAAGGACCACAGTCTTAGGGCTGGTGGTGTGCAGCTTCGCGATAATGCCCTTTACGTTGAGAACGATCTCGGGGCAATCCTCCTTCACACCGGGTACAGTAGAGATCTCGTGAAGCACGTCTCTGATGTGTACGGCGGTGGCGGCATAGCCGGGGAGGGAGCTGAGCAGGATGCGACGAAGGGCGTTGCCGAGGGTGATGCCATAGCCTCTCTCAAGAGGCTCAATGACAAACTCACCGTGGCTGCCGTCTTCACTCAAATCAACCGTTGTAATATTAGGCTTCTCTATCTCAATCATAACTAATCCTCCTATAAATATTTCGGGAATCCATCCCTAACAAGGGAAAAAACTGTCCGCGGCGCGCGGGGGGCAGGCGTAATGCCCAAGCCCCCATACGCAAGCCGTACCGGGGAGGGGTATTACTTGGAATAGAGCTCGACGATAAGCTGCTCCTCGAAGGGGAAGTCCACGTCCTCTCTGGCGGGGGCGTTGAGGACCTTCGCGGTAAGAGCGGTCTTATCTACATCAAGCCACTTGGGAACGATAGCGGTCTGCATACCCTCCACAAGCTCCTTGATCTTGAGGGACTCACGGCTGGATTCCTTCACGGCAACTACGTCGCCGGGCTTTACGAGCAGAGAAGGAATGGTAACCTTTTTGCCGTTGAGAGTAAAGTGAGCGTGCAGAACGAGCTGACGGGCCTCCTTGCGGCTGGCGGCCATACCCATTCTGTAAACTACGTTGTCAAGACGGCTCTCAAGGATGATCAGCAGGTTTGCACCCGTGATGCCTTCCTTCTTCTCTGCCATCTCGTAATACTTACGGAACTGTCCCTCCAGAACGCCGTAGTAGCGGCGTGCCTTCTGCGTCTCACGAAGCTGCTTTCCGTATTCTTCCACCTTCTTGCGGGCAGCGCCGTGCTGACCGGGAGCGGTGCTTCTGTGATCAAATGCGCACTTGCCGGAGGTGCATCTCTCACCCTTGAGGAAAAGCTTGGTGCCTTCTCTGCGGCAAAGCTTGCAGCTGGGTCCAGTATATCTTGCCATTTTTTCTACCTCCTTAAAATTAAACGCGACGGCGTTTGGGAGGACGGCAGCCATTGTGAGGAATGGGCGTCACGTCCTTGATGAGAGTGATCTGAAGACCTGCGGTAGCGAGAGCGCGGATAGCAGACTCACGTCCGGATCCGGGGCCTCTCACATAGACCTCAACAGTCTTCATACCGTGCTCCATTGCCAGCTTCGCAGCATGCTCTGCTGCGGTCTGAGCGGCGTAAGGAGTGGATTTTCTGGAGCCCTTAAAGCCCATCTCGCCGGCGGAAGCCCAGGAAATCGCGTTTCCGGCAACGTCGGTGATGGTTACTAAGGTGTTGTTGAAAGTAGAACGAATGTGGGCCTGGCCCTTTTCGATGTTCTTGCGCTCGCGGCGCTTCTTCGTGACAACCTTTTTGGTTACGCTTGCCATCTTTTATCCCTCCTTATTTCTTCTTGTTCGCGATGGTCTTCTTGGGACCCTTGCGAGTTCTTGCGTTGGTCTTGGTTCTCTGACCGCGTACGGGCAGACCCTTACGGTGTCTGATGCCGCGGTAGCAGCTGATCTCGTTCAGTCGCTTAATGTTAAGAGCGACCTCACGGCGCAGGTCACCCTCTACGTGGTAGGAGGTTTCGATCTCCTCACGGAGCTTGGCAACCTCTGCCTCGGTCAGGTCCTTTGCGCGGGTATCAGGATTGATACCGGTCTTTTCGAGAATGTCGCGTGCGCTCTTTACGCCGATACCGTAAATGTAGGTCAGGGCATATTCGATGCGCTTGTTGTTCGGAATATCAACACCAGCTATACGAGCCATGTTATTTCACCCTTTCTTTTTCACTGGCCGTTTTCACGACCGTTTTGTTTATTTGCGGAAACCCTGCGGGGCTTAGCCCTGCTTCTGCTTGTGCTTGGGATTCTCGCAAATCACCATCACGTGGCCTTTTCTCTTGATGATTTTGCACTTTTCGCAAATCTTCTTGACGGAAGGCTTAACTTTCATTGTTTTATACCATTCCTTTTCCGATTATTTTTTTCTCCAAGTAATGCGGCCCTTGCTGAGATCGTAGGTGGAGACCTCAACCGTCACCGTATCACCGGGGAGAATTTTGATATAGTTCATACGAAGCTTTCCCGAAATGTGAGCGGTCACGATGTAACCGTTGGGAAGCTTCACCTTAAAGGTGGCGTTGGGAAGTGCTTCAACGACAACGCCGTCCTCAAACTCGATCAGATCGTCTTTTGCCATGGTTTTTCTCCTTACATTCTTGCGTCGCTTTTCAGCTGTCTCCCACGTCGGTCAGGCTCTCGGGTCCATCAGATGTCACTAACACCGTGTTTTCGTAATGGGCGGAAAGCGAGCCGTCGGCGGTGACAACGGTCCAATCATCATCGAGCACTCTTACCGTGTGCCCTCCGGCATTGACCATTGGCTCAATGGCAATGGTCATTCCCGGATACAACCGCACGCCTCTCCCTGCCGTTCCAAAATTGGGAACCTCGGGATCCTCGTGCAGCTCTGCGCCAATGCCGTGTCCCACGTACTGTCGGACCACGGTGTAGCCTGCAAGTTTGACACAATTCTCCACGGCGTTGCCAATATCGCCGATCCGTCCACCTGCCAGCGCCATTTCCATGCCACGGAAGAAGGAGCTTTTCGTTGTCTCCATCAACCGCACAGCCTCGTCGCTGACCCTTCCCACGGGAAAGGTGCGCGCGCTGTCGCCATGGTAGCCGCCAAAGATGGCACCTACGTCGATCTTAACAATGTCACCTTCGTGCAGAATTTTCTTCTCAGAAGGAATACCGTGAATGACTTCTTCGTTTACGCTGATACACGCGCTACCGGGGAAGCCGCCGTAACCGAGGAAGGAGGGCTTTGCCCCCTGCTTTTCGATAAACGTGCGAATCTTCTCATCCAACCACTTGGTCGAGACCCCTTCCTTCACAAGCCCATGGGCGTATGCGAGAGCCTCGCCGGTGATCCTGCCGGCCTTGCGCATCAGCTTCAGCTGATCGGAATTCTTGATCACTACCATAGTTCTCTTAAATCCCCAGTGCTGCAAGGGTAAGTGCCGTAGTGTCCTCCACATGCTCCTGTCCCTCGACCGTCCTCAGGATACCGCGGTGTGCGTAGAAATCCTTCAGAGGCTCGGTGGTTTCGTGGTAGACCGCCAAACGGCTCTTGACGACCTCGGGCGCGTCATCCTTACGAACGGAGAGCGGCTGCTTACATTTGTCGCAAGCATCACCGTCCGCCGAAGGATTGTACTTCACGTGGAAGGTAGCGCCGCAGGCCGTACAGACACGGCGGCCGCTCATTCTTTCCACGATGGTATCGTCTGCCACCTCTAAGGAGAGGACGGCATCGATGACTACACCCATGGCTTCCAGTGCCTCAGCCTGAGGCACGGTACGGGGAAATCCGTCAAGGATAAACCCGTTTTCGCAATCCTTCTTCGCGATGCGCTCCTTGACGATGCCGATGACGACCTCGTCGGGAACAAGCGCGCCCGCGTCGATGAATTTCTTTGCGGCGAGGCCCATTTCAGTTCCCGCCTTCAAAGCTTCCCGAATGATGGCACCGGTAGAGATCGTGGGGATCGCCAAGCGATCCGATACGACCTCTGCCTGTGTGCCCTTTCCGGCACCGGGAGCTCCAAGGAAGATGATATTCATGTTTCCTCTTTCTCCTTAAGCCGTTCTTATTTCAAGAAGCCCTTGTAGTTACGCATAGAGAGCTGTGCCTCCAGGTCTCTCACCGTCTCAAGCGCCACACCCACTACGATGAGCAGGGAGGTTCCGCCAAAGGCGAAGGAAGAGGTGAAGTAGGCAGCCATGCTCTCGACGGTAGCCTTACCCGTTTCCAAAAGGCTTCCCGTTACGGAATCAAGAGGCAGATCCTTCAACAGATTCATAACGATGGGCTCCATCACCAACGGTACGATAATGATCGGAACGATGGCGACGACGCTGAGGAAGAATGCACCGATAAGGGTTACCTTGGAAAGGCTCTTGCGGATGTAATCCGCGGTAGGCGCACCGGGACGGTGGCCGAGGATCATACCGCCGTTCTTCTTCAGGTTATTCGCTACCTCAACAGGGTTGAAGGAGATCTGAATATAGAAGTAAGAGAAGGCGATGATGAGGATGAACAGGAGAATGGGATATACCCATCCGTCCGAGCGCATCAGAACGTTAAACTTTTCCCAGAAACCGTTTGCCTTACTCCAGCTGTCTGCCTGTGCCACACCGCAGAACGCCATGATGGTAGCGGGCAGAGAGATGATGGAGGAGGCGAAAATGACAGGCATAACGCCCGACATATTGAGCTTGAGAGGAAGGTTCTGGCTCTGGCCGCCATACATTTTTCTACCCACAACACGCTTTGCGTACTGCACGGGGATGCGGCGCTCGGAACCGGTGACGAATACCGAGAACACCACCATAGCAACCAGAAGGAGAAGGTAACCAAGGGCAAATACGATGGCCACAGAGCCCCAAAGAGCGGGAGTCTCGGTCTCAAAGCCCTGGATCGCCAGGTTAACGAGTCGGATGATCTTGGAGGGGAGAGCGGACACGATGTTGGCGAACAGGATCATGGAGATACCGTTACCGAGACCAAACTCGTTGATCTTCTCGCCCAGCCACATCACGAGAGACGCGCCTGCGCAATAGCAGATGATGATAACGAACGCGGTGAGGACCTCAGGATACTCGCTGGTGACCCAACCACTGTTCTTCATGAGGAAGTAGTAACCGACAGCCGTTACGATCGCCAGAATAACGGTGAAGTAACGAGTCAGGTTATTGATCTTCTTCTTCCCTTCCTCGCCCTGCTGAGCCCAACGCTCAAGAGCGGGGATGGCCACAGTCAGCAGCTGCACCACGATGGAGGCGGTAATGTAGGGAGAGATACCCAAAGCAAACAGGGTTGCCGTTTGCAAAGAACCGCCGGACAGCGTATCGAGATACGCCAGAATGGTGTTACCGAACTGTGCGTTAAACGTAGACGAATCAACGAAGGGGACGGGAATGACCGTGCCGATGCGGTACAGAAGCAGAATAAAGAGAGTCCAAAGGAGCTTCTTTCTGATCTCTGCTACCTTCCACGCGTTTTTCAGTGTCTGCAGCATATCAGATCACCTCGATCTTTCCACCTGCTGCTTCAATCTTTCCCTTCGCGGTTTCCGAAAAGATGTTTGCCTTTACGGTGAGTTTTTTGCTAACTTCGCCTCTGCCAAGCACCTTGACACCGTCGCAAACGTCGCTAATAACGCCGGCTGCGATCAACGCCTCAGCATCTACGACAGCGCCATCTTCAAAACCATTCAAAACATCCACATTGACAATGGCATAGCATTTGCCGAACTGATTGTAGAAGCCTCTCTTAGGAAGCTTTCTGTAAAGCGGGATCTGGCCGCCCTCAAAGCCGGGACGAACACCACCGCCGGAGCGAGCGTTCTGACCCTTGTGGCCCTTGCCCGCGGTCTTTCCGTTTCCGGAACCGGGACCTCTGCCCTTGCGGAAGCCATCCTTAACGGAGCCTTCTGCAGGATAAAGTTCATGGAGCTTCATTTGTTTTCCTCCTTACTTATTCCGATTAAACGGTTTCTACCTTGACGAGGTGGCGGATCACGCGCACCTGTCCGGCAAGAACGGCATCGTTAGCCAGCACGTTGCTGTCACCGATCTTCTTCAGACCGAGAGCAGCGGCGGTAGCCTTCTGTGCGGGCTTTGCGCCGATCAGGCTCTTCACGAGAACAACTTTAACCTTTTCCATTTCCGTCGTCCTCCTTATGCCTTCACGTCTTCGACAGAGAGACCGCGGAGAGCCGCAACCTCTTCTGCAGTGCGCAGCTCCTTCAGACCCTCGAAGGTTGCCTTTACAACGTTCACGGGGTTGGAGGAACGGAGACACTTTGCACGAATATTCTTCACGCCGGCAAGCTCGAGGATGGCACGAACGGTGCCGCCCGCGATAATACCGGTACCGGGAGCGGCGGGCTTCAGGAGAACCTTACCTGCGCCGTAAACACCCATAATCTCGTGAGGAATGGTGGTACCGTTAAGCGATACCTCGATCATATTTTTCTTTGCATCCTCGATACCCTTGCGGATCGCATCGGGAACCTCAGCTGCCTTTCCCAGACCAAAGCCAACGTGACCTGCACCGTCGCCGACTACCATCAGAGCGGCGAAGCGGGCGATACGGCCGCCCTTCACGGTCTTGGAAACACGGTTCAGAACAACAAGCTTTTCTTCCAGTTCCATGCCTGCTGCATCAAACTTTTTTGCCATGTTTTTACTCCTTTAATTGATTCAAATTACTTTGAATGTGTACAAACCGAAATCAGAACTTCAGGCCGCCCTTGCGAGCGCCCTCAGCCAGCTCCGATACACGTCCGTGATAGATATAGCCGCCACGGTCAAATACGACAGTGGTGATACCCTTTGCCAGGGCTCTTTCAGCGACCATCTCGCCTACCTTTGCGGCAGCAGCCTTATTGGAGCCGATGCCCTCGAAGGAAGCCTCAAGGCTGGAAGCAGATACCAGGGTTACGCCTGCAACGTCGTCGATGATCTGCGCGCTGATGTTGGCGTTAGAGCGATACACAGCCAGGCGGGGACGCTCGGCGGTACCGGAGATCTTACTTCTGACTCTGATATGTCTCTTCAGACGCTGTTTGTTGCTATCTGTTCTCTTAACCATTGTCTCTACTCCTTTCTATTACTTACCGGCTTTTCCGGCCTTACGGCGGATATGCTCACCGGTGTACTTGATACCCTTGCCCAGGTAAGGCTCGGGAGGTCTCTTAGAGCGGATCTGTGCGGCGATCTCGCCCACAGCCTGCTTGTTGATACCGTTTACCACGATGGTGGTAGCGTTGGGAAGATCGAAGGTAATGCCGTTGCCCTCCTCAAAGAAGACGGGGTGGGAATAACCCAGGCTGAGTACCAGCTTCTTGCCCTGCTTCTCGGCCTTGTAGCCGACGCCGTTGATCTCAAGGGTCTTGGAGTAACCTGCGGTTACGCCAACAACCATGTTGTTGAGGAGCGTACGGGTCAGACCGTGTACAGCGCGATCCTCCTTCTCATCGGTGGGGCGGGTCACAGTGAGGACACCGTCAGCCAGAGCGATGGTCAGGCGGGGGCAGAATGCTGCGGACAGCTCGCCCTTAGGGCCCTTAACGGTAACGTTGTTTTCTGCGCCGATCGTTACGGTAACGCCGGCAGGAACGGTGATGGGTGCTCTTCCGATTCTAGACATCTTCCATTACCTCCTTACCATACGAAGGCGAGAACTTCGCCGCCTACGTTTGCTTCTCTTGCCTTCTTGTCGGTCATGATGCCCTTAGAGGTAGAGACGATAGCGATACCGAGACCGCCGAGAACCTTGGGAAGATCCTCGCAGTTGGAATAGATACGAAGACCGGGCTTGGACACGCGGCGGAGGCCGTGAATGACCTTCTGCTTGCCGGCCGTGTACTTAAGGGTAACACGGATGATGCCCTGCTTGCCATCCTCAACAACGGTGTAGGACTTGATGTAGCCCGCGTTAAGAAGAATCTCGGCGATGGCCTTCTTCATGTTGGATGCAGGAATGTCAACCGTCTCGTGCTTTGCGTCGTTGGCATTGCGGATACGGGTGAGCATATCTGCGATTACGTCAGAAATTTGCATTTTTTTATCTCCTTATGCAAGTTTATTTTCTTGCTGCCGCGCTCTCGCGCGACGGCTGATCGGTGGTAAAAGCGTCTTTGCTTTCCTGCCGATAGATGAGATGATTACCAGCTTGCCTTTCTTACACCGGGAATCTCGCCCTTGTAAGCGAGCTCACGGAAGCAGATACGGCAAATTCCGTACTTACGGAGGTAGGCGTGAGGTCTGCCGCAGATCTTGCATCTGTTGTACTCACGAGTAGAGAACTTTTGAGGTCTCTGCTGCTTCAGAATCATTGCAGTCTTAGCCATTTTTCATTACCCTCCTTCATTATTTCGCAAAGGGTGCGCCCATAAGGGTCAGCAGCTCTTTTGCTTCTTCATCGGTGTTGGCAGTGGTAACAAAAATGATATCCATGCCGCGAACCTTTTCCACCTTATCGTACTCGATTTCGGGGAAGATCAACTGCTCCTTCAGGCCGAGAGCGTAGTTGCCTCTGCCGTCGAAGGCGTTGGGGTTGATGCCCTTGAAGTCACGGACGCGGGGCAGCGCGAAGCTGAACAGCTTATCCATGAACTCATACATACGCTCACCGCGGAGCGTGACCTTTGCGCCGATCTTCATACCCTCACGGAGCTTGAAGTTTGCCACAGACTTCTTAGCGAAGGTGGGAACTGCCTGCTGGCCGGAGATGAGGGTCAGGTCTGCGATAACGGCGTCAATTACCTTTGCGTTTTCCTTGGCATCGCCTGCGCCGACGTTGATCACGATCTTGTCGAACTTGGGAATCTGCATGGGGCTCTTGTAGCCGAACTTGGTCATCAGAGCGGGAGCAACTTCATTCTTGTACAATTCACTGAATCTAGACATTTTTCGTTACTCCTCTCTTAAATCTTCGTGCCGCACTTAGCGCAGACACGAGTCTTGATCTTCTTGCCGTCCTTGACCTCGATAGTGGTCTTGACGCGCACGCCCTTGTCGCACTTGGGGCAGTACAGCATCACCTTGGAGGCGTAGATCGCGCCCTCGGTCTTAACGATGCTGGAAACCTCACCCTGGCGGCGGGCCTTGTTGTGCTTGGATACGATGTTGGCGCCCTCGACGATCACCTTGCCCTCCTCAGGAGAGGTAGCGATGACCTTGCCCTTGACGCCCTTGTCGTCACCGGAGATGACGACAACGATATCATCCTTCTTTACGTGAAGTGCTTTCATTTTCGTCTACCTCCTTACAGTACTTCGGGAGCGAGGGACAGGATCTTGGTAAAGTCCTTGTCACGAAGCTCTCTTGCGATCGGGCCAAAGATACGGGTGCCCTTAGGGGTGTTATCATCCTTTATGATAACGGCTGCGTTCTCGTCAAACTTGATGTAAGAGCCGTCCGCGCGGCGAACGCCCTTCACACTTCTGACGACAACAGCCTTAACAACGTCGCCCTTCTTAACCACGCCACCGGGAGCTGCCTTCTTAACGCAGGCAACCACAACGTCGCCGATGCCCGCATAGCGGCGGCCGGAGCCACCCAGAACGCGGATGCACATCAGCTCTTTGGCGCCGGTATTGTCGGCGACTTTCATCAAAGATTGTTGCTGAATCACTGATTTTTCCTCCTTGTTTCGGCAAGCTTTTTGACCTGCCTACTGATTTCAATGTGAAACGCTATCGGTTAAATTACTTCACCTTTTCAACAATTTCCACCAGTCTCCATCTCTTGGTCTTGGAGAGGGGTCTGGTTTCCATCACGGACACCTTGTCGCCGATGGAGCAAACGTTCTGCTCGTCATGGGCGTGGATCTTAACGGTGCGCTTGATGATCTTGTTGTACTTGGGATGGCGGACGTGGTCCTCGATGGCAACCACGATGGTCTTATCCATCTTGTTGCTGACGACCTTACCAACTCTGATTTTTCTCAGTTTGCGTTCTTCTGCCATTTTCTAACCCTCCTTATGCGTTCTTCTCGCGAAGAACGGTCATAACACGCGCGATGTCGTGCTTAACATCCGTGATCTTGTGAGGATTGTCAAGCTGATTGATCGCAAGCTGGAAACGGAGGTTGAAAAGCTCTTTCTTAAGGTCCGCAAGCTTCACGCTCAGCTGCTCAGCGGACATTTCTCTGAGTTCCTTAACTTTCACGGCTTAACCCTCCTGTGCGATTTGCTGCTCGCGGGTCACAAACTTACACTTGATGGGAAGCTTGTGCATTGCGAGACGCATTGCTTCTTTTGCTACGTCCTCGGCAACACCGTCCATCTCGAACAGGATTCTGCCGGGCTTCACGACGGCTACCCAATACTCGGGAGAACCTTTACCGGAACCCATTCGCGTTTCGGCAGGCTTCTCAGTGATGGGCTTGTCGGGGAATACCTTGATCCAAACACGACCGCCACGCTTGGTGTAACGGGTCATAGCAATACGGGCAGCCTCGATCTGTGCGCCGGTGATCCATGCGGGCTCGGTCGCAACCAAGCCGTAGGAGCCGTTGGTGATCTTGTTGCCGCGCAGAGCCTTACCGGTCAAGCGACCGCGCTGTACGCGTCTGAATTTTACTCTCTTAGGCATTAACATCAGCGGTTACCTCCCTCGGGTTTTCTGCCACCGTTACGGAAGTTGCCGCCGGAGCGGGGACCTCTGTTACCGTCACGACGACGGTCGCCGTCGCGGCGAGGGGGACGCTTATCGGAGCGCTCGGGAGCTCTGCGGGATGCGTTCTCGCTCTCAGCAAGAACCTCACCCTTGTAGATCCAAACCTTTACGCCGATCTTACCGTAAGTGGTGTTTGCCTCCCAGAAGCCGTACTCGATGTCGGCTCTGAGGGTCTGAAGCGGAATAGTGCCTTCATGGTAATGCTCGGTGCGGGCGATCTCGGCGCCGCCAAGACGGCCGCCGCAGGAGATCTTGATACCCTTTGCGCCGAGACGCATGGTTCTGCCGATAGCCTGCTTCATGGCACGGCGGAAGGCGATTCTGTTTTCAAGCTGAGAAGCGATGCTCTCGGCAACCAGCTGAGCGTTCAGGTCGGGATTCTTGATCTCAACCACGTTGACAGCCACAGGGCGGCCAACCATAGCCTCAAGCTCGGTGCGGAGCTTCTCGATCTCCACGCCGCCGCGACCGATGACCATACCGGGCTTCGCGCAGTGGATGAAGACGCGAACGCGCATTCTGTCGCGCTCGATCTCAAACTTGGGAGTACCGGCAGCCTGGAGCTTGTTCTTCAGGTACTCTCTGATCTTGTAGTCAGATACCAGGGTGTCGCCGAACTCTTCGTCCTTTGCGAACCATCTGGAATCCCAGTCCTTGATCACGCCAACGCGCAGACCGTGAGGATTTACCTTCTGTCCCATTGTTATCTGACCTCCTTTTCCTTGACTACCAGCGTTACGTGGCTGGTTCTCTTTAAGATTTGGAACGCTCTACCCTGCGCTCTGGGCTGGATTCTCTTCAGGGTAGGACCGGGGCACACGAAGCACTCGGCAACGTAAAGGTTGGCGGTGTCCATGCCGAGGTTCTTCTCAGCATTCTTGTGCTCGGCGTTCGCTACTGCACTCTTCAGGAGCTTTACGAGATACTCGGAAGCGCTCTTGGGGGTATTCTTCAGAATAGCCATAGCGGTATCGGTATCCTTGCCTCTGATCAGGTTCAGCACGATTTCAACTTTGCGGGGAGAGATTCTGGCGTACTTCAGGTATGCTCTTCCTTCGGGCGCATTCTTCGCAGCGGCCTTTCTCTCTTCCAGCGCAACTCTTTTTTCTTTCTTCATTATTGGGCTGTGCCTCCTCTCGCAAAAATGCGATTACGAATTGATGGATTTGATAGATTAGTTACCGTTGTTGGATGTTTTGGAACCTGCATGACCCTTGAAGGTACGGGTGGGTGCAAATTCGCCCAGCTTGTGACCGACCATATCCTCGGTGACATATACCGGAACATGCTTTCTGCCGTCGTGGACAGCAATCGTATGACCGACAAATTCAGGGAAGATGGTAGACGCACGAGACCAGGTCTTGAGTACTTCTTTGGTGCCCTTTTCGTTCATGGCCACGATTCTGTTAAACAGCTTCGCTTCCACGAAAGGAGCTTTCTTCAAACTTCTGCTCATGAGTGTATTCTCCTTTATTTCGTTCTAAGCGGCATTATTTGCTGCCACGGCGCTTAACGATAAACTTGTTCGTTCTCGCCTTCTTGTTTCTGGTCTTCAGACCCAGAGCAGGCTTGCCCCAAGGAGTCAGAGGACCGGCGTGTCCGATAGGAGCACGGCCCTCACCACCACCGTGAGGATGGTCTACAGGGTTCATGACGGAACCGCGAACGGTAGGACGGATACCCTTGTGACGGGTCTTACCGGCTTTACCGATCTTGATGGTATCGTGCTCGATGTTGCTCACCTGACCGATGGTGGCCTTGCAGTCCAGACGGACGATGCGGACCTCACCGGAGGGGAGACGGACCTGAGCCTCGCCGTTTTCCTTAGCCATCAGCTGGGCAGCGGCGCCGGCGGAACGGACAAGCTGACCGCCCTTACCGGGATAAAGCTCAATGTTGTGGATGATGGTACCTACGGGGATAGCAGAGATCGGCAGGGTGTTGCCGGGCTTGATATCCGCCTCCGCACCGGTGTATACCATATCGCCGTCGGTCAGGCCGGTGGGAGCGATGATATAGCTCTTCTTGCCTTCCTCGTTCTCAAGGAGTGCAATGTAAGCGGTACGGTTAGGGTCGTACTCAACGCCGATGACCTTAGCGGCACCGTCGGTGCGACGCTTGAAATCAACGAGTCTGTACTTGATCTTGTTGCCGCCGCCGTGATGACGGACGGTGATTTTGCCGTAGCTGTTGCGACCCGCATGCTTCTTCTTGGTTTCGATCAAGCTCTTTTCGGGAGTGAACTTGGTAACTTCCGCAAAAGAGGGGGTAACCATGTGTCTGCGGGAAGGCGTAGTCGGCTTATAGTTCATAGTAGCCATTCTTGTTTCCTCCCGTTTAGTTCAAGCTATCGAAGAAGGCAATGCTCTTGGAGTCTTCCTTGAGCGTAACGATCGCTTTCTTCCATTCGCCGGTGTAGCCCATGTGAGCGCCAAGTCTCTTGGGCTTCTTCTTCATGTTGATGGTGTTCACATCAGCAACCTTGACGTCGAACATAGCCTCGACCGCAGCGGCGATCTCTGCCTTGTTCGCATCCTTGACAACCTTGAATACATAGCGCTTCGCGGCGATCATATCCATCGCCTTTTCGGTGATGACAGGCTTCAAGATAACATCAGAAAGGTTTCTCATTTTACATATACCTCCTGGATCTTTTCTGCGGCACCCTGCGCAAGGATCAGCTTATCGCAGTTCAGGATGTCGTATACGTTGATAGCGTTGTATACGGTAGTCTTTACACCTGCGATGTTGTCACAGCTCTTTACGACCTTCTCGTCAACAGCGGGAAGAACGATGAGAGTCTTCTTTGCCTCACCGAGAGCCTTCAGCATAGCAACCATGGTCTTGGTGCTGTACTTGTCCGTGGTGATGGTGTCAACGACCACGAGCTCGTTCTCGGTAACCTTGCTGGTGAGCGCACCGAACAGAGCCGCTCTCTTGAGCTTCTTGTTCAGAGTTACGCGGTAGCTGCGGGGCTTAGGGCCGAGCGCTACGCCGCCGTGCGTCCACTGAGGAGCGCGAGTGGAGCCCTGTCTTGCGTGACCGGTGCCCTTCTGCTTCCAGGGCTTCTTACCGCCGCCCGAAACCTCGGTGCGGGTAAGCGTGGACTGAGTGCCCTGTCTCTGGTTCATCAGATATGCTCTTACTGCGGTGTGGAGGACGGTGGGGTTGACTTCGGCGCCGAAGATAACATCGGACAGCGCGATCTCGCCTACTTCCTTGCCCGCCATATCTACAACTTTCATGTTAGGCATTCGTGTTTCCTCCTTCCGTTATGCTTTCACCGAATCACGGATGAATACGATGCTGCCCTTTGCGCCGGGAACTGCACCCTTGACCGCGATCAGGTTCTTTTCTGCGTCGATCTTAACGACTGCCAGGTTCAGGATGGTGATCTGCTCGTTACCCCACTGACCGGCCATCTTCTTGTTCTTGTAGATGCGGGAGGGGGTGGAGTTTGCGCCCATAGAACCGGGCTGACGGTGTACGGGACCCGTACCGTGCGTCATTCTGAGGATGTGGTGATTCCATCTCTTGATGGAGCCGGTATAGCCGTGACCCTTGCTGATCCCGGTAATGTCGACCTTTTCGCCTGCGACGAAGGTATCGACGGAAACAACAGAGCCAACCTCATACGCGCTCGTGTCTGCCAGACGGAATTCCTTCAGGTGTCTCTTGGGAGAGATGCCTGCCTTCTTGAAGTGACCGAGCTCCGCGCGGGTCAGATGCTTCTCCTTTGCTTCGCCAAACGCGAGCTGCAGAGCATCGTAGCCGTCGTTCTCCACGGTCTTCTTCTGTGCCACCTCGCAAGGACCTGCTTCAATCAGGGTTACGGGGATGACGTTGCCGACCTCATCGAAGATCTGGGTCATGCCCAGCTTCTTACCGATAATGCCTTTTTTCATTTTTGCCTCCGTTCGTTATTGGTTGATGCGTTTGAATTTTCGGTTGCCCGATCGCACCAACGTGACCACGGATAGTGGTTAAATTGGGGTTTCCCTTTCGGGAAGACGCTTCCGCCTTGATCTCGAACTCAACGCCGGCGGGAACCTCAAGACTCATAAGCGCCTCGATGGTCTTCTGCTGGGGGTTAAGAATGTCAACCAGACGCTTGTGGGTGCGGGTCTCAAACTGCTCGCGGCTATCCTTATACTTGTGCACAGCGCGCAGGATGGTGATGACCTCACGGTCGGTGGGAAGCGGAATGGGGCCCGATACGGTACCGCCGTTTCTCTTAGCAACTTCCACAACCTTGGCTGCCGCGGCATCCACGAGAGTGTGGTCGTAGCTCTTCAGCTTCACTCTGATCTTTTCCTTTGCCATTTTGTTTGCCTCCTTTATAATATTTCAGGGGGGCGTTTTGTCATTCACACCGCTCCGTGCGTTTCAAGCCTCCTCGAATGAAAGCCGGGAAACGCCCATAGGGCTTGACCCGGATCCTAACGAAGAATGCTTATTTGCGGTGCGCGTTTCGCCCGATGATTCGGACATACTCCACGGAAATTCCCCGTCGCACAACGGCAACCTTCCGCTTCATCGCATATCAAGCCCTACTATTATATCGTATTTCGTCTGAAATTGCAATAGGCTTGACCTTTTTTTTTGAAAAAAATAACAGAGAAAAATCGCCAATTATTTTATTATTTATTGGTAAAATTGCACAAAACCCACATTTGGTTACATTTTCTTCATATGTATGCGCTACAATACCATTATAGCCTGTTCTTATACGCCTCAAGGAGCGATGCACCGTTTTTTTGACAGGTTTCCTTCATTTTTATTATATATAATATACGGCAAGAAAAAAGAAAGGCTTTTTACTGCCGTTTTAGAAAAAAGGGAGTTAAAATTATGAATCATTCCACGAAGTCGGTCTACCTTTTGTCCGTAGGTCTGGGGCTTATTCTGGCGGCCATCGTCTCGACCTTCCGCACCCTCCTGCTT
Organism: Eubacteriales bacterium; assembly: GCA_045644045.1. GTDB lineage: Bacteria > Bacillota > Clostridia > Oscillospirales > CAG-272 > UBA1740. The sequence continues at coordinate 6,206 of JAZRGD010000127.1, read as the reverse complement.
TTGGATGGGTACTCTCCCTCCTTGGGTCATTACGCCGAAGGGGCGGCGGCTGACTTGTTTTTACCGCTTTTGTTCGTTCTCTCCGTCGTGGTAGCGGTAGGCTTTGGGATTTTCTTCCGCTCCTTTCTGACCAACCGCGAGCAGAAGCTGACCCTCCCCACCATCCTTTCCTCCGGTCTGTGCGCCTTGACCACCTTCGTTTGGCTGGTCGTTCTTTTGATCGACGTGTTGCAAGGCGGCTTTCCCTCGGGCACCGTTGGTTTTTTGCTTATTTTAATGGCACTCTTTGCCTTGGCCGTCGTTTTCCGCTTCATCTACTCCGTGAACGGTCACGGAAACGAAAGGACACAGGCACTGCTGTGTGCCGCCTCGGCCGTATTCTGCGCCTTTTACATGCTGTACGCTTACTTTGATACCGCATTCACGCTGAACAGCCCCATCAAGATCTTCGATCAGGTCACCTTTTTCCTGATGGCACTCTTCTTCTTGGCCGAGTGCCGCTTTCACGTGGGCAAGATCTCCGATGCCGTTTTTCTGCCCATCGGTATGATCTGCATGGTCTTTACCGCCGCCAACGCCGTCCCCGGTCTTGTTTACGCCGCATCCGCAGGAGAGGCACTGGTAGGAAACGTCATGCACGATTTCCTCTCTCTTTCCTTCTTCCTGTACGTTATTGCCCGCATGCTTTCCTTCCCCCTTTCCGTTTCGGAGCAAGGGAAGCAGGACGAGTTTGCCACCGAAATGACCAAGGAGACCTCCGTGCCCGCCAACGAGGCGGTGGATGAGATCAACGAGGGAGACCCTCGACAAGAAACCTTCCATTTTGACGAAGACGAGGAAAACAGCAAAAACGAGGAATAAAAGAAAAGGCGTTCCCACCGCGACGCTCTCTTCGCACCCGATCTTGCCATATAACCGCAGGAAGAAAGGAAAAGCATGAAAAACATTCTCGTTGTTGACGGAAACAGTATTTTAAACCGAGCCTTTTACGGCATCCGCCCGCTAACCACCAAGGATGGCAAGAATACCAATGCCATTTACGGAATGCTCAATATTCTGCTCAAGCACCTCGAAGCGTTAAAGCCCGATTACGCGGCGGTAGCCTTCGACTTAAAGGCTCCCAACTTCCGCAAGATACGCTTCCCTTACTATAAGGAGGGTAGACACCCCACACCGCCCGAGCTGTTAGAGCAATTTGACGATGCCAAGGAATGTCTTCGCCTTCTCGGCTTCCACACCTTGGAGCTTGCAGGCTACGAGGCAGACGACATCTTGGGCACCGTGGCAAAAATGGCAAAGACGGAGGAGGAGACCCACGCCTACGTTCTGTCGGGCGACCGCGATCTGTTGCAATTGATCGACGACCGCACCACCGTGCTTCTTGCCTCCACGGGCGAGACGGTCTCCTATGACGAAGCTGCATTTCTGGCCAAATACGGCATCCCCTCCTCCGAGTTCGTGGATCTCAAGGCACTGATGGGCGACTCCTCCGACAACATTCTCGGTGTCCCCGGTGTGGGAGAAAAGACCGCCTTGAAGCTGATAAAGGAGTTTCACTCCATCGAGGGGATCTACGAGAGCTTGGATGCCAAGAGCATTTCGACAGGACTTCGCGCAAAGCTGGAAAACGGAAAGGCCTCCGCCTACGATTCCCGTTTTCTTGCTACCATCTGCCGTGAAGTCCCACTGGACCTTACCCTGTCCGATTTGGTCTATACGGGTGTCCACTGCGATGAAATGTACAAAAAATGCGTGGAGCTGGAATTCTCCCAGCTCATTCGCAAGTTGAATTTGCTCCCCTGTCGGGAGGCAGGATGCTGCACCCCCTCCTGCGATCCTCCTACCGCCGTTCCCACCGCCGTTAAGCTGACGGCGGCCGCGCTTGCCGACCGTCTCGCGGTTGGATGCAAGGTAGCGATAGACCTTGAAGGCACCGTCTCCCTGTACGACGGCGAGACGCTCTACGAGACCGACGCCGCGCTTGCCGAGCTTTCCTTCCTGTTTGACGGCAGTCGTCAGCTCATCGTGCACGACGGAAAAAGGCTTTGGCACACCCTCCGTAATGCGGGCCTCCATCCCGATTTCATCCCCCTTGACGTCATGCTCTACGCTTACGTTTTAAACAGTAGCGAGGGCAACGCCGACCTTACCGCTCTTTGCCTTCGTCACTTGGGAGAGCCCCCCGTCGAAGGCACTTCCCTCGCGCCTTACCTTTTCCGCTTGGAAACCGTTCTTGGCACCGCCATCAAGGAGGAAGGTGTAGAGGCTTTGCTCCGTGAGGTCGAGCTTCCTCTTTCCCCCGTCTTGGCAGAAATGGAGGAAAACGGCTTTCGCATCGACGTGGAGGCGCTCAAGTCGTACGGCATGCGCTTGGCGGAGGAGATCGCCTGTCTTTCCGAAAACATCGAGGCCTTGGCAGGTCACCCCTTCAATATAAATTCCCCCAAGCAGCTCAGCGAGGTACTGTTCGACGAGCTTTCTCTTCCCACCAAGGGCTTAAAGAAAAACAAGAACGGCTTTTCTACCGATGCTGATACGCTACACGCCTTGCGCTATGCTCACCCTATCGTAGATTCTATTCTTGCATACCGTCAGTTTACAAAATTGTACTCCACCTATGTGGTAGGACTGCTAAAAGCGGCAGATGACGGGGGCTTCTTGCACACCGATTTCAAGCAAGCCTTGACGGCTACAGGTCGTCTTTCCTCTGCCGAGCCCAACCTACAAAACATCCCCATCCGCACCGCCCCCGGCCGTGAGCTTCGCCGTGTCTTTATTCCCAGAGAAAAAGACTACGTATTGGTAGACGCAGATTACTCCCAAATCGAGCTTCGCTTGATGGCCGCCCTTTCGGGAGACGAGAAAATGTGCGCCGCCTTCCGCGAGGGCGCGGACGTTCACCGCCGCACCGCCGCGGCCGTTTTCGGCATACCCGAGGAGAGCGTTTCGGACGAGCTCCGTCTGCGCGCCAAGGCTGTAAACTTCGGCATTATCTACGGCATCAGCGCGTATTCTCTGTCGGGCGACATTGGCACCTCGGTATCGGATGCCAAGCGATATATCGAGGGCTACTTTAACGAGTTCCCCCGCGTGCGCGCCTATCTTGACGATACCGTCAGGTCGGCGGAGGAAAAGGGATATACCACTACCCTCTTCGGCAGACGGCGATACATTCCCGAGCTGACCGCCTCCGCATTTCCACAAAGAGCCTTTGGCAAGCGAGTGGCCATGAACAGCCCCATTCAGGGCAGTGCCGCCGATATTATCAAAATTGCTACCGTACGGGTAGCAAAAAGGCTAAAAAATGAGCTTCCCGATGCCCATCTCGTGATGCAGGTACACGACGAGCTGATTGCCGAGGCGCGCGCAGAGGATGCAGAGCGCGTGCGTGCCATTTTGAAGGAAGAAATGGAAAAGGCCGTCTCCCTTGCCGTCCCCCTCACCGTTTCCACCGGAGTGGGTGACTGTTGGCTCGCGGCCGAGCATTAATTTCAAAAAGAAAACCAACGGTTAGCAAAGTCGCTACCGTTGGTTTTTGTTTATTTGGAGAACAAGGGTCTTAAAATACCGACGACGATCCCCAGCACCGCTACCGCGCCGCAAACGATCATCGTTCCCACGTCGATCAAGCTGCGTTCCACCTGATACAGATTGTAGAAGAAAACCGTGAAGGCTACCGCATTCAGCAAGGAATAGACCGTATATAAAAAATTACGGAAGGGCTTTTCCCCATGGGAGCGTTCTCTATTATTCCGTTTAAACATTCTTATCTCCTTTCATCGGGTCAACGACAGCACCAGCATGACCAAAAGAGCCATATGCATTGCCAAGGAGCCGTAGAGAGTTATAAAAAAGTGGAGCTTGTTGCGCACGTTTGTCTTGTGATGAAACAAGAGACTTCCCAGCACAGCTCCCACACTACCGCCGAGAGCGGCAAGAGAGAGCAGGGTCAATTCGGGTATCCTTCTTCTGCCGTCAGCGGCTCTTGCCTTGTCCACGCCGAAAGCGATCAAGGCCAGCAAGGACATCACACCCAAGGGAATCACGTAAAAACGAATATCCATTTTTCCTCCTTATGTAAATGAAAGTTGTCATAAGCTCTGCCGTTGCGGAGAAAACAGCGTTTTCTCCATTCTTCTCTTTTCCGTTCAAAAAAAGCTTTCACATTTCCTCCGCCAAGGTTTTGCGCCTTTTCCAAGCCCCCGACAAGAAGTAGAGCATGCTGGGGATCGCAAAGCCGTAAGCGGCAAGACCGTAGCCGAGAACGAAGCCAAAGAAGCCAAAGCCGAAATAGATACCAAGCAGCCAGCTAAGCCCCACGCGAAGGATCACGCCGTCAAACAAAGCCAGCACCATGGCCATACGCGCGTTGCCGATGCCTTGAATGAAGGCACCCGTGCCTCGCATGACGGCAAGCGCGGGGAACATCCAAAGGATGGCCTTGATAAAGGTAGAAGCCATCTCGTGCACGGCAGGATTATCATCAAAGAGCATAAACAGCTCCTCGCCAAAGAACAAATACATGGCAATGGAAACGACGGTAAAGAAGGTGGATATGATCCATGCGTTATATACCACGCTCTTGGCGCGCCGCGCGTCTCCCGCGCCGATATTCTGGCTGATCATGGGAAGAGCGGCGTATTGGATCCCTTGAGAGATCTTGTTCACGATGTCGTCAATACGGACGCCTACGCCAAAGGTAGCGGAGGCCACTACGCCCACGTTGTTGATCAAGGCGTTGACAAACAGCATGGACAGATTGATGCACCCCGATTGAACTGCCATCGGCGTACCCAAAACCGCCGTCATTTTCGTATATTTCTTGTCCGGGTACAGGCTTTTCAGCTTGAAGTCAAACCCAAACTCTTCCTTGCGGCGATATAAATAGAACAGAGAAAATAGGAAGGAGACCGCTTGCCCGATGATGGTAGCCCACGCGGCACCCGCCACGCCCCAGCCGAGGAGACCTGTGAACAAAAGATCCAAAACCAAATTGACAGCCGAGGCGATTCCGATGAACAGGAAGGGCCGCTTGGCATCTCCCATACCTCGTAAAACGGCCGAGACCATGTTGTAGCCCGCCGTGAAGAAGAGGCCTGCCGTACAGATCACCAGATAGTCCATGGCCATATCGTATGACTCGACAGGAATATTCATTACCCGCAAAACAGGAGTCCTGATGAGGAGCGTGACCGCCGACAGAAGGAAGGAGACCAGCGTGACGAAGGTAAAGAGCGTGCCGATAATACTGTTAAGCTCTTTTTTCTTTCCCGCACCCAAGGCTTGCGAGATCAAAACCTGACCCGCGTTGGAGAAGCCGAGGCAGATCATGGTGGCAAAGTTCATGATCTGGCTGCTTTGGGATACGGCGGAAAGCCCCGCCGTGCCAACGAATTTTCCCACGATGACCATGTCAATGGTGCTGTAAAACACCTGCAAAGCATTGGAGGCCATAAAGGGCAGGGACAGGAGCAATAGCTGCTTTGCGATATTTCCTTTTGTAAAATCCTTAGACAACGTACCCGCAGCCACTCTTTTTCCCTCTCTTTCCCGCATCAAAAGCACTATACGCGTATTATAGCACACCCCCGAGCGAAAAGCAACCCAAAACAGCTTTTTTCTCGTTTTTCCCCTCCGCTTTTTTCGCCAGAAAGCGGTTTTCGGAAAATTCCTTCGAATGTTTTCAGAAAATCCTCTTAACCCGTTGACAAATCCGTATTTTTGTGCTACAATACCTGTGTTTGATATTGGGATGTCGCCAAGTGGTAAGGCACAGGACTTTGACTCCTGCATCCGCTGGTTCGAACCCAGCCATCCCAGCCAACAAAAAAGCACGCTTCGGCGTGCTTTTTTGTTGGCTGGGATGGCTATTCGGTTCTCACCAGTCGCCGTAAGGCGAGCTGGTTCGCCGCAAGAGCGAAGCCTGTTCGGCTTCGTCTTGCAAGTGCAAACGCAGAATGCGTTTGCACCCCTTTCTATCCGTGAAAATTTCTTTCTCCGAAATTTTCACTACTTTCTCGTTTGCCCGCTTGCGAACGGATGGCAAGGTGCGTTTCGCCGATTTCGCCTTCGGCGAAAGTCGGAAGCCAGCCTACGAGCCATCCTTTGGATGGCTTTTTTCGTTCTTGGCTGGGATGGCTGCTCGGCTCGCGCCGGTCACCGAAGGTGAGCCGGTTCGCCGCAAGAGCGAAGCCTGTTCGGCTTCG
>JAZRGD010000126.1:0-13296 GCA_045644045.1 Eubacteriales bacterium | reverse complement strand
GAGGTTGGCGTGTCCCCCATCAACGGCATGCTGGGCTCGGTGGATGCCAATCAGGGCGATATGCTCCTTGGCTGGGACACCGACGAGTTTCCCTTCGACGTGTACGAGACCACTCTTTGCATGTACGAGATCTTGAAGGCGGGCGGATTGACGGGCGGTCTCAACTTTGACGCGAAAAACCGCCGCCCCAGCAACACCGCCGAGGACATCCTCCACGCCTTTATTCTTGGCATGGACGCCTTTGCCTTAGGTCTTATCAAGGCGGCGGCCCTCATTGAGGACGGTCGCATCGACGCCTTCGTGAAGGAGAGATACGCCTCCTTTGAAAACACCGAGATCGGCAAGCGCATCCTTGACGGAAGCGCGAGCCTCGCGGAGCTTGCCGCCTACGCCGAGAAGATGGGACACCCCGAAAGCCCTGCCAGCGGTAAGGCGGAATATCTTGAAGGCGTGCTGAACAGCGTGCTTTTCAGATGATCAAACGAAAGGAACGGTAAGGAATGAAAAAGATTTTATGCTTGCTTTTGGCTCTTTTTATGCTGTGCGGCTCTCTCGTTGCCTGTAACGGCGACGACGAGGTGCCCGATGGCGGAGATAAGAACGGTGACTGGAAGAACTTGGACTTCGGGAATGCTACCTTAACGGTCAGCGTTTCCATCAACGACCCCTTCCAGACCACCTTCCAGAATTCCGCCGTATACATGAAGGGGCCCGATAACGCCGCCACCAGCGAGCCTGTGCAAAAAAAGGTATTGGCGCGCAACAAGCGAGTGACGGATGACTTGAATATTAAGATCGACTACCAGGAGACCAACTGGCGATATGATGAGGTGCTTCCTCACTTGGAACAGCTGGTGGGCGGTGCCGCCGAGGACGCTCCCGACGTTTACAACAACGATATTCTGGGTATATTCCGCGGTATGATGAACGGGTACCTTTGGAATATTACCGACCCGGGCGTAGATGCTAACGGCAATGAGGTCAAGAGCTATTTTGATCTGGATCACGCGTGCTGGTACAAGGAATATATGGAGGGCGCTACCTTCTCCAAGGATAAGCAGTATATCCTTATCGGTGACTACAATATTGACATCGTGCGCTTTGCTTGGGTCTTCTTCGTCAACATTGACAGATGGGACGAAACCTTCAGTAATCTATCCGAGGAGGACGGCTGGAGCTTTAACACCTACGAGTCCGCCTGCGAGTATATCGAAGATACCGAGGAGTGGTTTTACGACGATGTGATCGCCTTGTCGGACATCGCTCACCGCGACAGCGCGGACGGTGTGATGGATAAAACGGATAAGACCGACGCGCAGATCGGTATCGCGCTTAACGCGCTTTCCAGTCGCCTCTTTACCTACGGAAGCGGCTACTCCATCTTTGAATGGACGAAAAACGGTAAGGCGGTAGAGGAAGGCGAGGGCGTTCCCTCTATGATCACCGACACCGCCAACATGGTGGCGGTAGGCAATAAGTATACCGAGCTGTATAACGCCAAGGGTGTCCTCCCCTTTACGGGCGATGAGACGAATGTCCTTGATTCCACCATTCATTTTATGGACGGCAAGACCATTATGACCACCGCCAACCTTGGCGAGATGGAGTCTGAGCAGATGCGAGGAGTGGGCTTCAAGCGCGGTATATTGCCTTATCCCCGCTATTCCCGTGCCATTGATAAGATCACCACCGTGGTACACGATCAGGCGGAGGTCTCCGTTGTTCTGAACAATGCTAAGAGCTTCTCTATGGCGTCTGCCTTCCTGCAGTACGTCAATGAGGAAAGCACCGAGATCCTTGACTTCTACTACGAGGACGTGTTGAAGTTTAAATACAACGACAGCAGGGGCGCCCGTGCCATGATCGACATGGTGCATGACACGGTCACTACGCCCTTTGAGGCCTTGATGGCCTTGTATCTCTTCTCGGAGGCGGGCGCGAAACCCTTATACGACTCGGTCTTCATTCCCGATTCTGTCGCCAACAGAAGCTCGACCTTTAACTCCTATTGGGCAGAGGTGAGAGATGGGCTGCAAATCGCACTGGATGAAATGTACGATAAATTCCAAAAGCTTGAATAATGTCTAAAGCGGCGCGCCACGGGAGTGGCGCGCCGTAAATTTTCTCTTGCCAAATGCCCATCTGTGTGATAAAATAAGAGGGAAGCCTATTTGTAACGCGATAAAACGAAGAACGGAGGAAGAAAAAATGAAGAAGCACATCCATCACCCACCATTTCTCTTTACAGTGCATGAGGAGGAGGGAATCGCTCATATTACCGACTGCGATAAGGAGGTAACGAGCGTTACCGTGCCCGCCCGCGTGGATGGGCTTCCCGTCACCGCCATTGACGACCATGCGTTCAAGAATTGCGTCCTTCTCACGGAGGTGCTGTTCGAGGAGCCCGACGTGGAGATGCAATGGGAGAATAAGACTCTGTCCGAGATAGGCGGCAATTCCTTTATGAACTGCGTCGCCTTGACTGCCATTGACCTGCCAGACACCGTGTGCGTCATCGGTTGGGGTGCTTTTGCGGGTTGCCGCGCCCTGCGCTCCGCTCGCTTTTCGCCCTATGCTTACGTCAGCGGCTACGTGTTTTCTCATTGCGAGGCATTAGAGGAGGTGACACCCCTTTCCACCGTGATAGAGGGCACCTTCAGCCATTGCGCCTCCTTGAAGAGCCTGCCCGTCACTGACGGTCTGGACGAGATCGAGGACGACGCCTTTGAGCATTGCGACGGCTTGACCGAGATCGTGTTTCCCTCGACACTCACGCGCATTGGCGACCTTGCCTTTCGCGGATGTCGCGGCTTGCGGAGGGTCACCTTTGAGGCACCCGACGGCTGGTATGTGACCTGCCGCTACGACGACAGTGAGGATCCGCTTGATTTGAGCGACCCCGAAAAAAATGCCAATTGGCTCGCCCACATAGATTTTGACGACGGCCCCAACGGCTGGCATCGTAAAAAATAAAAAAGTGTCGAAAGACACTTTTTTATTTTTGTCTGTACTCCGTGGGCGATAGACCGAAATGCTTTTTGAAGGCGCGGGAGAAGTGCAAGGGATCGTCATATCCCACCGAGGACGCGACCAGAGACACACTGACGTCCCCCATGCACAACAGCTCGGCGGCGCGTGCCATGCGAAAATGCGTCAGATACCCCATGGTGGACAGTCCCGTATGCTTCACGAAAAGATTGCGAAGATATTTTCTGTCTATGTGAAGCGCCGCTGCGAGGGACTCAACGCGCAAGGGCTTGTGATAGCCCGTAGCGATCAGTTCCTTTGCCATTTCCACCCACCGCGCTTCCTTGCTTTTCTTTTCCGCTTCTCTTGGGGCGTGGAGTGAGAGAAGCAGCTTAGCGTACCCCTCGCGGCAGAGAGGGCGAGGGTCGGGATAGAGCCCGTCGGGGAAAATCAGCGCGGCGAACGCTTTTAATTTTTCGGCATAAGAAAAGGAGAATATTCCCGATGTGTCGGGAAAACCGCATTTTTTCAAGAGACCTTCCTCGTCCGTACCGCCAAAGCGTACCCAAAGATACGTCCAAGGGTCGGAAGGATCGGGTCTGTAAGCGCAGAGGGTGTCCTTGTAGGTAATAAAGCCTTGCCCCCTTGTCAATAGGGTACCGTTGTAGTACCCCTTGCCCCCCAACACGTAATGGATCCAGGTGCCGGGACAGACGAGCTTTAAGGGGGATTTGTCGGCGGCGCAGGCTTCGATGGCGCCCATGGTGATGGAAAGCATGGCTTCTCTCCTTTCTTTACAGTATCATTTTACCATATAAAGCCGTCTTATGTCAATTCCTTTTTCATGCTTTTCTTGCTAAAATAAAAGGGAAAACGGAAAGGAGCAAGCTATGATCGACAAAAGCCTTTTGATGGACCGTGATCCTCATATAGAGGACCCCGCGTTTTTGCATCTGAACAGACTTCCCGCCCGCGCCACCGTGGTGCCGTCGGACAGGCGGGGCGTTTATTATCGCAACAAATACGATTCTCCCTTTTTGCGTTCCTTGAACGGTGATTACCGCTTTCGCTATCTCCCGTCCGACACGCAAAAGGATTTTTACCTTTCCGCCGTGGGGGATGAGGATTGGGATGTCATCGACGTGCCCGCATCGTGGCAGTACAGAGGCTACGGAAGCCCCGCTTACCCCAACATCAAGTACCCCATCCCTTTTTTGCCGCCTTACGTGAAAAAGCAAAACCCCGTGGGACTTTACCGCCGTCACTTCACGGTGGAGCATCCCGCGCCCAAAACGCTCTTGCATTTCGCGGGGGTGGAGGGGGCGTTTTACGTCTATCTTAACGACACCCTCGTGGGCTTCTCCAAGGGAAGCAGATTGCCCGCGGAGTTTGACGTGTCAAGCCTGATTGGGCAGGGGGACAACCTGCTTGCCGTCAAGGTGTTCACCTATTCCGACGCGACCTACCTTGAAAATCAGGATATGCTCCTCACAAACGGCATCTTCCGCGACGTATATCTCATTGAGACCGCCGCGCGGACTCTTTGGGACTATCGGGTGACCACCACCCCCGACAGCATCACCGTAGAGGCAGAGCTTTGCGTGACCTCGCCCTATGAGATTCGCTTCACGCTGGACGGCGAGAGCGTGACCTATGAGGCGAAGGAGAGGGTGAAGCACACCTTCCGTCTTGCCTCGCCCCGCCTTTGGAACGCGGAGGAGCCAAGCCTTTACGACCTGCATATGGAGCTGCTTGACGGGCAAAACGTGCTCGAAGCCCATTCCAAGCGCGTCGGTATTATGCACACCCGCGTGGAGGGGAATAAGCTCCTTGTGAACGGCAGTCCCGTGTATGTCAAGGGCATCAACCGCCACGAGTACAACGCCAAAAACGGCAGAAGCGTCACGGTGGAGCAGATCGAGGACGAATTAAGGCGAATCAAGGCAAACAACCTGAACGCCGTTCGCCTTTCCCATTATACCAACGACCCCGCCACCTATGAGATCGCGGCGGAACTGGGGCTTTATTTGATGGACGAGGCAGACCTTGAGACCCACGGCGCTCACGCCTTTAACGGCGATCAGGGCTACCTTTCCAAGTCTCCCGCGTGGCGCGCCGCTTACGAGGACAGGGTGACGCGTATGTTACAAACAAACAAAAACGAGGTCGCCGTCTTCCTGTGGTCTACGGGCAACGAGGCGGGGACGGGAGAAAATCTTGACCGTTGCGTGGACCTCATCCGCGCCTTTGATCCTGACCGTGAGTGTCAGATCACCCAGGACGGGGGAGCGTACACCCATTTCCGCAAGATCGCCTATTATCCCATGTCCGCCACCGAAAAATACGGTGAAGACGGCTATCCCGTCCTTGCCATCGAGTACGCGCACGCCATGGGTAACAGCCCCGGCGCCCTTGCGGATTATTGGGATCATATCTATACCCATGAGCAGATGTGCGGCGGCTTCGTGTGGGAGTATAAAAATCACGGATTTTATGCCGAGGACGACGCGGGCAGACCCTTCTACAAATACGGCGGCGATTTTAACGACGTATATCATTGGAGCAATTTCACCCTTGACGGCTTCCATCTGTCCGACGGCCGTCCCAAGCCCTCGTGGAGGGAGCTGGGAGCGGTATCCTTTGCCGCCTATACCACCTTTAAGGACGGCGTTTTGTCCGTAAAAAATACCAACGATTTCAAGACGCTCTCCTATCTTACCGCCGTGTATGAGATCACCTGCGACGGCGTGACGGTGGAAAGGGAAGCGCTCCCTCTGCCCGCGCTTCTTCCCCATCAGAGCGCGGAGGTTAGGAGTGGTATCGCTCCCCGAGAATTTCTTGCGGGCGGTCGCTATTACCTGAACGTCATCTATTACGAAAACGGCCGCGAGGTACACAAAAAGCAGTTTCCCTTGGAAAATCATCTCTCCGCGAAGCCCTATTTGCCGCAAAGGAAAAACGCCCGCGTCACCGTGGAAAACTACGTTTTAAGGGTGGGCTACGGCGACTTTGTCTGTACCTTCCGCGAGGGGATGCTGGCGGGGATAGAGAAGGGAGGGCGAACGCTGCTTGACGCGCCTATGCGCTTAAACCTGCATCGCGCCTATACCGACAACGACGGCATCCACGGCTTTGCGCCCCGCCATATCCTGGAATGGAGTCAGGCGCTTTTCCGTCATTATTATTTTAACCTGTTCGATATGGACGTGACGGAGGGAGAGAATCGGGTCACCGTAACCGCCACGGGTCGCTTTACCGCCGACACGCTGTACGCGGGCTTTTCCTGTAAGCTGATCTACGAGGTGATGGCGGAGGGGCTCGTTCTCCTTACCTTAAAGGCAGAGCCCTATGGCAATCTGCCCGCCGTTTTGCCCCGAATCGGTCTGGTGTTTTCTATGAAAAAAGGCTTTGACACCGTAAAATGGCTTGGCAGAGGGCCTGACGAAAGCTATCCCGACAGCAAGGCCGCCGCCCCCTTCGGTGTTTACGAAAAAACGGGGCGGGATATGTGGTTTGATTACGATTACCCCCAGGAAACGGGCAATCACGAGGATACCTGTCTCGTCACCCTGCGAGGTGGGACGGGCGACGCTCTTTCCGTCATCGGCGCGGAGCGCTTCGCCTTTTCCTATCACGGATTTGCTCTTGACAGCCTGACCGACGCTCATCACAAAAACGAGCTGACGGAGGCGAAGGAAAACTATCTTTATATAGACTATCGGATGCGCGGTCTCGGCTCTCGCTCCTGTGGCCCTGAGCCCGAGGAAAAATACGAGCTGCGCCCTCACGCCTTCTCCTTTACCGTTGCCCTTTGCGCCGCGGATTACGATGAAGCGCATGCGCTTTCCATGCTTGACCTCGGCAGACGGACCGAGACCCTGTCGGGTACGTATGCTTTTGAAAAGCAAGAAAAAATGCGCGAGGTCGCCGATTGCGATCTGTAAGAACAGGTGAAGAAAAAAACGCGCCGCGTGCTTGCCACAGGGCAGTCACGCGGCGCGTTCCTTTTTGTTTATTCCTTTATCAAAAGACTTCCCGCGCGTGCGGCGGCATAACAGCCAAGTCCGCACACGGCGACGAAGACGAGGGAAAACAGATAATTCAAAAGATCGATGCCGTCCACGATCCAAAGGCCGGCGGCGGCATCCTCCACGATCTGTATCACCTCCGTTACGAGCAGATACAGTGTGAAGGCGGCGGCGCACAGAGCGGCGGCCTTGCCCTCCTTGCTTTTTACGGTGAAAAAGGCGGAAGGGACGGGTGACTCCTCTTTTTTGAAGAAAAAGATAAAATATCCAAGCAATGCCAAAAGTAAGATCAAAAGCGAGCTTGCAAGCGAGGCGATGGCGTATCCCGCAAACAAAAGCCCGAAGGAAGAAAGCAGGTCGTTATAATAGGCGAAAAGAGAGATGGGGACCTGTGCGATCAGGTCGAGGAGCAGAAATGGCAGGAACAAGAGCCAAAGCCGCCCAAAGGCGTAGTGGCGCCAACCCGAAAAAATAGCACCCAAGGTGAAAAACGGCGCGCCCAATGCAAAAAGGCGCGAGAAATAATAAAGAGGGAAGAGAAAAACGGACCCCTCCTCCTGTAAGGCGGCAACGATGGGGGTCAGAACACATTCAAGCAGTCCCGCCGCCGCGAGGATAGCAACAAAAAGGCCGTATCGTTTGGTCATGCGATATTCTCCGATCCGTACTTGATAAGACCATTATACGCGCAAGGAGGGGGAAAAAGCAATAGCCAACTTGTAAATTTTTACCATAAAGAGGCACCGCTCCGCATAAAATAAAGAAGAAATGCGCCGAAGGGCGGAAAGGAGCGAGTTATGGACAGATGCAACAGCGAGGATTTCAGAGAAAAAGAGGTGGTAAACGTCTGCGACGGAAGACGGCTCGGGTGTGTGAGCGAGGTGGAGTTCAACGTCTGTGACGGCAAGCTGACCGCCATCGTGGTCCCCGTAGGCGGTGGCGGGTTTGGCTTTGGGAGTAAGGACAAGATCGTCATTCCCTGGGAGCGGATCGAGCGGATCGGTGAGGACGTCATTTTGGTCAACGCGGAGGGACTTTGCCCACCGCCCAAGAAGAAAAAATGTTGATTTGTGTAAAAAAATTGTGAATAGTGAAAAAGGCTATTGCAATTAAAGGAAGAATATGATATATTATCTGTATCTGCGCAAAAACGCAGAAAAATAAATTCTCACATAGCGTCGGAATCCGCCGGTGCCGTGAAAACGGTTGCGGAGTAGCAAGTCGCTATGGCGGAAAAAACCAAGGAGGAACATGAAAATGTTCGAAATTTCCATCAAGCAGCTGCTTGAAGCCGGTGTCCATTTCGGTCACCCCACCAAGAAGTGGAACCCCAAAATGGCGGAGTACATCTTCACCATGAGAAACGGTATCCACATCATCGACCTGCAGAAGACTGTGAAGAAGTTTGAGGCCGCTTACAACTTCATCAACGGCATTGCCGCTGAGGGTGGCACCGTTCTCTTCATCGGTACCAAGAAGCAGGCAGCCGAAACCATCAAGGAAGAGGCTATCAAGTGCGGCATGTACTACGTCAACGTTCGTTGGCCCGGTGGCATGCACACCAACTTCAAGACCATCCGCAAGAGCAACAACCGACTCAACGAGCTGGAGAAGATGCGCGAGGATGGCACCTTCAACCTGCTTCCCAAGAAGGAAGTTGCTAAGAAGCTGAAGGAGATCGAGGACCTCGAAAAGAACTATGGCGGTATCAAGACCATGGATACCCTTCCCTCCGCCGTGTTCGTTGTGGACACCCGCAAGGAGCACATCGCCGTGATGGAAGCCAAGAAGCTGGGCATTCCCGTGGTTGCTATCGTGGACACCAACTGTGATCCCGACGATGCCGACTACATCATCCCCGGTAACGATGACGCTATCCGCGCCATCAAGCTCATCGGCGGTGCTTTGGCCGATGCCGTGATCGAGGGCAAGGGCGGCGAGCAGCTGACTGAGGCTCCTGTCGAGGAGGCCGCCGTCGAGGCAGAGGCCGCCGAGACCAACGAATAAGAATAAGGAGAGAAAAAGAAAATGGCATTTACTGCAAAGGACGTGGCCGAGCTGAGAAAGCAGACCGGTTGCGGTATGATGGATTGTAAGAATGCTCTCGTTGAGGCCGACGGTGACTTCCAGAAGGCCATCAAGGTCCTTCGTGAGAAGGGCATTGCCGCCAGCGAGAAGAAGGCGAGCAGAATTGCCGCCGAGGGTCTGGTAGACATCTATACCGAGAATGGCGCTACCGCCATGATCGAGGTGAACTCCGAGACCGACTTCGTTGCTAAGAACGATTCCTTCCGTGCCTTCGTGCGCGGCCTGTGCAAGACCATTCTTGCCAACCGCCCCGCCGACGTTGCCGCTCTGAACGCTTGCAAGTATGACGGTAGCGAGGACACCGTTGAGGCTATGTTCCAGGAGAAGACCTTCACCATCGGTGAGAAGCTGAGCCTGCGCCGCTTCCTCATCGTGGACGGTATCGTTTCCACCTACGTTCACGGCATCGGCGCGACCGGTGTTATCGTGAAGTTTGAGACCGACGAGGCTACCGCCGCCAAGGCTGAGTTTGCCGAGATGGCCAAGAACGTGGCTCTTCAGGTTGCCGCTATGAACTGCGCCTACACCGCCAAGGAGGACGTTCCCGCTTCCGTTCTGGAGGAGGAGAAGGCGATCCTTCTGAAGCAGATGGAGCAGGATGAGAAGATGAAGAACAAGCCTGCCAACGTGCTTGAGGGCATCGTAAGAGGCAAGCTCGGTAAGTACTATGAGAACAACTGCCTCCTTGAGCAGGAGTATGTCAAGGACGGTAGCATGAAGGTTGGCGCATACGTTGCCTCCGTTGCTAAGGCTCTTGGTGCTGACATCAAGGTCGTTGCCTTCTATCGCTATGAAAAGGGCGAGGGTCTGCAGAAGAGAGAGGATAACTTCGCAGAAGAGATCGCCAATATGGTAAAAGGCTGATTTCGCGGAATAAATTCCGTAATACTTCGTTAAAACTGCAATTCGGGACACTCGGCGTAGACAACTACGCCGAGTGCTTTTTTATTCGTAGTAAAAATTTCAAAGAAGAAATTTTTACGGATGGGGAAAGGCATAAACGGCTTTGACGTTTATGCTTGAAAACAAATTTACAATAGAAATTTGTTTTTGTGCCTCGTCTTACGAAATTTCTTCTCGCGAAATCCGTGGAATAAATTTCGTAATACTTCGTCAAAACCAAAACAGATATGCAAAAAGCCGCGAAAGCGGCTTTTTGCATATCCTGAATAATATTTTTGCTTCTAATGCGAGAGACAAAACGGTCAAACGGTATAGCGCGAACGGGTGGGAACGAAATCCCCCGACAGATGCACGGTAGCATTTAGGGCAAGGCCGAAGGCCTTTTTAAACTGATAGGACAGGTTGCTCTTTGCCTTTGCCACCGAGGAGGCGTAGGTGGTGGCGTGCCAGGAGCGGCAGATGACGCGAGAAAATTTGTCGATGACAGGGCCGCGAAACTCGTATTTTTGATAATTGCTCATGGTAGAAACCGCCTTTCCTTCTTGCTTTCTGTATTCATTATACCGAAAGCGGTGTCCCATAAAAAGGACACTAACGGATATAAACGGCGGTTCCTGTGGGAATAATGGCGTAAAGTGTGGCACTGTCCTCGGGGGAAAGGCGAATACAGCCGTGGGAGATGGCGGCGGAGAGCCTTCCGTCGAGGACGGCAGTCCCCTTCCAATCGAGGAGGACGGAGTGGTACATATAGCTTCCGTAAAAGCACATAGCGTGGCGGCAAAGATAGCTGTCGGTCTTGCCGATACAGGCACACTTGTAGTCGATCTCAAACCGCCCCGAGGGGGTGGGGTGGAGGGCGTCGCCCACGGCGCAGGGAAGGGTGCGGTCTAACTCCCACCCCTCGTCTCCGTATTCGAGAAGATAGGTGCAATAGCGGGACAAGTCGGTAAAGAGCATAAAATCCGTTTTGCTGGTATAGCCCATTTCGTACACGAAATCCACCACGTCCCCTGCCGAAACGGGCGGCAGGGCGGGACGCTCTTTCACGATGGGTGTCACGGCGTCCCAGGACAGACGGACGCGCTTGCCGTTTGGCTTCATCACCAAATGACTTTTTTCGCTTTCGGACTCTAACATTCTCACCACGTCGCCTACCGTCAGGCCCTCCGCCTCCTTCGTCACGATGCCCTCGTAGCGGTAGGCGGGAAACAGGTGGGCCACACTACCCTCGCCCATCACGGGCAGGACGAGGAGAAGCAAAAACAGCAAAATCAGCAGAGACAGACGCTTTACCATGAAAATATCCTTTTTATTTTTAGTATGACACGCCGAATGTGACCTTATCACGGAAAAAGAACGTAAAAATGGATAAAATAAAATCAGAAAAGAGGTGATACCCATGGCTATCAGGTTGAATGAAGACAAAGAGCTTGTGGCGCGCGTAAAGGCGGGTCTCAAGGCGAAGGGTGGCTATTGTCCTTGCCGTCTGCCCAAAACGGAGGAATACAGGTGTATGTGCAAGGAGTTTAAGGAGCAGATCTCCGACCCCGATTTTGAAGGGTATTGCCACTGTATGCTTTACTATAAATCCAAGGACTAAAAGAAAAGAGGAACGAAAAATGGCATTACACAATGTAACAAAGGATAATTTTGAGGAGCTGGTCTTGCACAGCGAAAAGCCTGTGCTTCTCGACTTCTGGGCAACCTGGTGCGGCCCCTGTCAGATGATCGCCCCCACGGTGCACGACGTGGCGAAGGATCGCCCCGACGTTCTGGTGGGTAAGGTCAACGTGGACGATGAGGGCGAGCTGGCGCAGGCCTACGGTATTTTCAGCATCCCCACCCTTGTGGTCGTCAAGGACGGCAAGGAGGTGGCGCGGGCGGTTGGCGTGCGCACCAAGGCGGACATTCTCAAAATGCTGGACGCGTAAAAAAACGAGCAAGGGACGGTGTCCCTTGCTCTGATCGATTTATTAAAGGGTAAGACGGCGAAGCGTGCGCTTGTCAAGAAGCTTTACGCCCTTTCTGGACATCTCCACCCATCCCTCGGCGGCAAAATGCTTGAGGGTACGGGACACCACCTCGCGTGCAGAGCCCATATATTTTCCGATCTGCTCATGGGTGAGAGGGATCACGTCGCTTCCAAGGACGGCACTCTCGTCCATCAAAAAGATGGCGAGACGCTTTTCAATATTCATAAACAAAATGCGTTGCATCGCCCACATCACGTCGGAAAAACGGCTGACGGTGGTCTCAAGCGTAAAGATCTTCACGGCGTCGTTTCGATCTGAGACCGAGGCAAAGGCGGGACCCGAGACGATAAGACAGTCGCTCTCCTCCTCCGCCGTCACCATCACGTCAAAGGTGATGCTTTGCAGGGCACAAGAGGCGGACAGCATGCATACCTCGCCCTCCCCAAGACGGTAGAGGGTGATCTCCTTTCCGTCCTCGGAAAGAATGTAAATGCGCAAGCATCCGCGCTTGACCAAGATAACGCCCGTGCATTCGTTTCCGTCGTGAATGACGGTGCCCTTGGCGAAATGGGTCGCAACCGAGGTGGAGCAAAGATATTTCTTGTCATCCTCCGACAGCGCGTCCCAAAAAGGGAAGTGCATGGCGTATGCCGCTTCAAAATCCTGTGTCATTTCATTTCCTTCCGCACTCTTGACAGAGCGCGCTTTTTGGCATATAATGTATATTAGTATTGTATCATCTTGCGAGGAGATTGTCAACTGTTTTTCGCGGATGAAATTATTCTTTTTGAGTGAGGTAATCGGGTGGAGGTCGTCGTAATTACGGCACTGGGCGTGGGAGGTGCTACGCTTTTCGGCTCCGTGCTTGGCTTTTTCTTTAAAAACGTCTCTCATAAATTCAGCGATATCGTCCTGTCCTTCGCGGCAGGGGTCATGCTTGCCGCCTCGGTGATGGGGCTGATCCTGCCATCCCTCGAGTATGGCGGAAAATACAAGCTTCTCGTCACGCTGGCGGGCATTTTCGCGGGCGCGGTGTGCATCAATCTCTTTGACAGGCTCGTTCCCCATCTGCATAAGCTCAGCGGTGTGGACGCGGAAAGTCACCCCAAGGGAACGGAAAGCATCAGCAAGGTGCTTTTGTTCGTCACCGCCATCGCCATTCATAACGTCCCCGAGGGCATCGCCGCCGGCGTGGGCTTCGGTACGGGAAATGATACGGAGGCTATGGTGATCGCCTTGGGTATTGCCTTGCAAAACATCCCCGAGGGCATGGTCATCATCGGACCTATGCTCTCTGCCGGCGTCAGCCCCCGCAAAACCTTCGTGTGCGCGCTGAT
>JAZRGD010000125.1:0-40802 GCA_045644045.1 Eubacteriales bacterium | reverse complement strand
CGCGCGATCTTCTTGAGGTGCTTTGCACGAAGATGAATACGCAGCATTTTTGAGGGAAATACGATGGTATTGAAGAAAGCAAGACAAAATAAGATCGCTGATCTGATCAAACGCTTTGACATTCAGACGCAAGAGGAAATGATACTGCGCTTGGAGGAAAGCGGCTATCCCGTCACGCAAGCAACTGTTTCAAGAGATATTCGGGAGATGGGATTGGTCAAGGGGCTTTCCTCGCGCGGTGTCTATCGCTACACCTTGCCGCATATCAAGGAGGCGGCCTCCTCCCGCTTTAATACCGCCGTGACCGAGTTTGTCACCTCGGTGGATTACGCGGGAAACATTGTAGTGATCAAAACCTATCCCGGTCATGCCGGAGCGGTTGCCACCTGCGTGGATTCCATGAATATGACCGAGGTGGTGGGGACTATCGCGGGCGACGACGCTATTTTTATCGTTGTGCGAGAGGCCGCACGTGCTTCGGCTATGTGTGAGCGGTTGAGAGAATTGATCCAAAAACAGTAGGAACGGAAGGGGAGCGCTATGCTGCAATCCTTGTATATTGAAAATATTGCCGTGATCCGACGGACAGAAACTGACTTTGTTGGCGGCTTTACAGCGGTGACGGGTGAGACGGGCGCGGGAAAAAGCGTAATGATGGATAGCCTGCAGCTGCTCCTTGGCGCAAAAGCGGATAAGGAGCTGATCCGTCACGGCGAAACGCGCGGGGAGGTCAGTGCTATTTTCTCGGATCTGCCGTCCGACACGGTGGCCGCGATTGCCGCCTTGGGGGTTGCGCCGGACGAGGAGGGGATGCTCTCCGTGAGCCGAGCCTTGAGCATCGATGGAAAAAGCACCTCACGGATCAACGGCCGCACCGTAAGCCTTGGCGTATTAAAGGAGGTGGCGCAGCTTCTGTTCCACATCCACGGCCAAGAGGATACCGCCTTCCTTCGCAAGGAGGGAAGCGAATTGGCGCTTTTGGATCTGGCCGCAAAAAATACGGCGGAGCGCGAAGCCTACGCCAAGGAGTATGCCGCTCTTTGCCATATCCGTGCGGAAATGGAAAAAAAGGAAATGGACGAAGGCGAAAAGCTTCGTGAAATAGAGATGCTTCGCTACCAGATCGCCGATATTGAAGAGGTCTCGCCCGTTGTGGGAGAAGATGACACCCTCTTTGAGGAAAAGCTTCGTCTGCGCCATATCGAAAAGATCGCAAAGCAGACCACCTTTGCTTATCGCGCCTTGCGTGGGGCGGAGAAGGGAAATGCTTGCTATATTATTGATCGTGCCGCGGCTTCCTTGCGCACCGTCGCGGACGTGCTGCCCGCCGCCGTTCCCTTGGCTGAGCGGTTGGAGAGCACGCTGAATGAATTGGAGGACGTTGCGGCGGAGGTCGAGTCATTGGCCGATTTGGGAGGAGAGGATCCCACCGAGGCACTGGACCGCGTTGAGAGCCGTTTGGCAGAGCTTGCCCGTATTACCCGAAAATACGGCGGTAGCACGGAACGGGCCGTGTCGTTTTTAGAGGATTCCAAAGCAAGACTTGCGTTGTTGGAAAATGCGGATGCGGATCATGCCGCATTGGAGGAAAAATATAAGGAACAACTCCAAATAACGAAAAAAGCGGCAGAAAAGTTAAGGCAGACAAGAATTGCAGCCGCAGAGCTTTTTGAAAAAGAAACACTTGAAACGTTAGAGGCGCTGGATCTTTTTGGAGCGCGTTTCTCTGTGTCTCTTACCCCGCGTGACACGGGGGACGGGCGAGGACTTCTGTCCACCGGTGATGATGACGTATGCTTCTTGATCAGCGTGAATCCCGGTGAGCCTTCCGTTTCCGTGTCCAAGTGTACGTCGGGCGGCGAGTTTTCGCGTATCATGCTGGCGATCAAAACGGTGATCGCGCGGCATGACGGTATGCCAACCCTAGTCTTCGATGAGATCGATGCCGGTGTCTCCGGCAAGACCTCGAGAAAAATAGGCTTCCTTCTCAAAAAGGCGGCTGAGGGAGCGCAGATCGTATGCATTACGCATTCCGCGCAGATCGCTTCCTTGGCAGACAGTCATCTTTTGGTATCCAAAAGAGAAGAAAACGGTCGAACCGAATCCTCCGTGAAAAATTTGACGGGTGAAGAACGGGTGGCGGAGATCGCTCGTATTTTGGGCGGAATTTCCGTAACCGAGGCACAAAAAATGGCGGCGGCCGATATGCTGTCCGGCAGAGGATGACCGCATAAAAAAAGCTTCCCGTCATATAGTATTCTTACAGTATTGTTCTGCGAGGATACTATGAAGAAGCTGAGAGAATTTTGTTTTGACAATCGTGTAACCGCGCTTTGGCAGGTTTCCATGTCCGATTATACCTCCTTTCGCATAGGAGGGCTTGCCGATGCCTTTTTACTGCCCTCCACAGAGGGGGCCCTGATAGCTTCCGTGCGTTTTTTGCAAAGAGAAAAGATCCCATTCTGCGTCATTGGAAACGGAACCAATCTGTTGGTGTCCGACAAAGGCTTTCGCGGGGCGCTGATCTCCACGCGCCATATCCGTTCCATAAGGATAAACGGGACGGAGGCCAAGGTGGGGTGCGGGACACCGATCAGTATGCTGGAAAGCCGATTGGCGGAGCATTGCTTGGGAGGTGCCGAGGCACTTTACGGCATTCCGGGAACGATAGGCGGTGCCGTATACATGAATGCGGGGGCGTACGGCGTTGAGCTTTCCGACCTTGTTACGTTGGTCTCCGTTATGCGTCTTAGCGATGGGGCGTGTTTCGCGCTTCGCCAAAAAGAGTGTGGCTTTTCTTATAGAAACAGCGTGTTTGCCGAGCGGCGAGATTATGCTATTCTTTCGGTCGAAATGTCGTTTGTCCCGCGCCGTGAAGCAGAGGTCAGAGAGGCGATGAAAAAGCATTTGTCTCTTCGCATGGAAAAGCAGCCCACCGCATTACCGAGTGCCGGAAGCGCGTTCAAGCGTCCTCGCGGCTACTATGCCGCCGCTTTGATTGCGGAAGCGGGGCTTTCGGGTCTGAGAGTGGGAGGTGCCGCCGTGTCTGTCAAGCATGCGGGATTTATCGTGAATCTGGGAGATGCCACGGCCGAGGACGTCAGGCAACTGATGCGCGAGATCCGTGAGCGAGTGGCCGCGCGATTTGGCGTGACCTTGTTCTCCGAGATCGAATACGTAAGCGAAAACGGGAGGGTATGTGACCCCATGGAGGACACACCCTCGTAGCAAATGGAAAAGGAAAAAAGAATGGCTTTTTTGAATGAGATCAAAAGAGAAATATGTGATGCGCCGCCTAAAGCGCCGTGCTGTCGCCGTACCATGCTTTTGGGCATGCTTGCCTCGCGTGGCAAGGGAAGCGATGAGGGGCAGGGCGTTATGCTTCGTTTAGCGGATGCCTCTGCCGCCGCGCTGGCGGAAAAGCTGATCGCGGAGCAGTTTGGCAGACAAACCACGGAAAGCCGAGGCTCTCACGGTGGGCGTATCCGCATTCTTTCCTTTGAAAGCGGCGTGGCGCGCCGATTCATGAATGAGGTGGAAGGAAAATTTTTGACTCATCCTCTCGCCAAGCAGTGTCCTCACTGCGCCACCTATTTTTTGCGCGGGGTATTTCTCGCGTCGGGTAGGATCACCGATCCCGCCAAGGCGTATCATCTGGAGCTGTCTCTTGACGGACGCGCAAAGCCGTTCAAGGAGTTTCTTTCGGACGAATACGGTCTTTCTTTGAAATACACGGAGCGCCGTGCGGAAAGATTGCTGTATTTGAAGGATTCCTCTTTGGTAGAGGAGTTTATGACGATGCTGGGCATCAACGACGCCGCTTTTCGTTTTATGAATTCCAAAATAGAAAAGCAGTTCAGAAACGAAGCCAACCGACGCACCAATTGCGAGTCGGGGAATATTGCCCGCTCCGTGCTTGCCGCGGGCCGCATCGTGCGCGTGATCGAGCGGCTGAACGAGGACAAGCTTCTTTCCTCCTTGCCCGAGGAGCTGGAGAGTGTGGCTCGCATTCGTCTTGAAAATCCGGAGGCAAGCCTTTCTCAGCTCGCTTCTATGACGACCCCGCCCATTACAAAATCCGGCTTGAATCATCGCTTGCAAAAGGTGATGGAATATGCCGCGCGTATGGGCATTACCGAAAAAAATTAAGATCGTAAGAAAGGAGAAATACCGTGAACGCCTTTGTTCATCTTCATTTGCACAGCGAATATAGCCTTCTTGACGGTGCTTGCCGTATTTCTCAAATTCCCGCCGCCGCACAGGCGGCAGGCCATACCGCTGTCGCTATCACCGACCACGGCGCGCTTTACGGTGCCGTTCGGTTTTACAAGGCCTGTCTTGCGCAAGGCGTACGCCCCATCATTGGATGCGAGGTTTACGTGGCGCGCCGTTCTCGCTTTGATAAGGAAGGGAAGCAGGATGTCTCCGGGTATCACCTGATCCTTTTGGCACGGAACGAGATCGGTTACCGCAACCTGATCCACATGGTCTCTCTCGGATACACGGAGGGCTTTTATTCCCGCCCGCGCGTGGACATGGCACTGCTGCGTGAGCATCACGAGGGGCTGATCGCGCTTTCCGGATGTGTGGCGGGAGAGATCCCGCAGCGTGTCTTAGAGGGAGATATGGCGGGTGCGGAGACGCTTGCCATTGAAATGCAAAGCATTTTTGGGGCGGATTCCTTTTACTTAGAGGTGCAAAATCACGGTATCTCGGAAGAAAAGACCGTCAGAGATGCCTTGAAGGAGATCAGCGAAAAAACAGGAATCCCTCTTGTGGCCACCAATGACGTGCATTATCTCCGCCGCGCGGATTCGGATATGCAAGCCGCACTGATGTGTATTCAAACGGGCACCGTTCTGTCGGATGGACGGCCGTTTGGGTTTGAGCAGGACGAGTTCTATTATAAGACGACCGACGAGATGCTCAGACTGTTTCCCGATATGCCCGAGGCAGTCTATAATTCGGGCAAGATCGCGGAGATGTGTCAGTTCGATTTTACCTTCGGTCAGCTTGCGTTGCCTGTTTTTCCACTGGAAAATACAACGCCCGAGGCCGAGCTGAGGAGGTTGTGCGAGGAGGGCTTTCGGCGCGCTCTGGCACTTGGAAGGCTTGCGACCGATGAGCATCCCGAGAAGGAATACAGGGAGCGGATCGAATACGAGCTGTCCGTTATTCACAAGATGGGGTTTGACGAGTATTTCCTTATCGTGAGGGACTTTGTTACTTACGCCAAGGAAAAGGAAATTCCCGTTGGACCGGGTCGTGGCTCGGGTGCCGGAAGCCTTGTTGCTTATTTTGTGGGGATCACCGACGTGGATTCCCTCAAATACAACCTGCTTTTTGAACGTTTTCTCAATCCCGAGCGCATTTCGATGCCCGATTTTGATATTGATTTTTGTTATAACCGCCGCGATGAGGTCATCGAGTACGTAAAAGAAAAGTATGGCGCTGACCGTGTGGCGCAGATCATTACCTTTGGTACCTTGGCGGCGCGTGCCGCCATCCGCGACGTAGGCCGCGTTTTGGGAATGGCATACAAGGACGTGGATGAGATCGCAAAGCTTATTCCGCACGAGCTTGGCGTCACCATTCGGGATGCCCTTGGACGGGGTGAGCTGAAGCAGAAATACGAGGAATCCGAGGAGGTCAAGCGGCTTCTCGATATTTCCATGTCGATCGAGGGGATGCCGCGCCATGCCTCTACCCATGCCGCGGGTGTGGTTATCACGGAGCATGCCGTTCGCGATTACGTGCCGCTTGCCACAAACGGCGAGGCTACCGTGACACAGTACGATATGGACGCGGTGGCCGAGCTCGGCCTCGTTAAGTTTGATTTTTTGGGTCTTCGCTACTTGACGATCCTCTCGGATGCGACGCGCGAGATCCGCGAGAAGGATCCGAGCTTTGCGTTAGATGCGATCCCCTTGGATGACGCGGCCACCTATCGGATGATCGGGGAAGGGGATACCCTCGGCGTATTCCAGCTTGAGTCGGGCGGTATGCGACAAATGCTGATGCAGCTTTTGCCCTCCTCCTTGGAGGAGATCACCGCCGCCATTGCGTTGTATCGCCCCGGCCCTATGGATGCCATTCCGACCTTTATCGCACGAAAATTTGGGAAGGAAGCGGTCAAATATGAGCTTCCCGCTCTTGAGAATATCCTTTCGGTCACTTATGGCTGTATCGTATACCAAGAGCAGGTGATGCAGATCTTCCGCGCTTTGGCGGGGTATTCCTTGGCCAAGGCGGATCTCGTGCGTCGCGCGATGTCCAAAAAGAAGGCGGACGTGCTGGAGGCGGAAAGACAAAGCTTTCTTTCCGGTTGCGCCGCGCGCGGCGTGTCGGTGGCCGTGGCAGAAAAGATCTTTGACGATATGGCAAGCTTTGCAAGCTACGCCTTTAACAAAAGTCATGCCACTGCTTATTCTGTCACCACCTATCGTACCGCATACCTGAAAAAGCATTATCCCGCGGAGTATCTTTGCGCGCTTTTGACCTCTGTTCTCGGGAACGCGCCTAAGATCGCGGAATATATCGGTGAGGCGCACGGGCGCGGTATTCGCGTTTTACCTCCGGACATCAACGAAAGCCGTGTGTATTTTCACGTGCATGACAACAATATTCGCTTTGGCCTTCTTGCTCTCAAAAACGTGGGTCTTCACTTCGTAGAGCAGGTCATCGCGGAAAGAGAGAGAGGCGGTCCTTTTACAAGCTTCGAAAGCTTTCTCTCACGTATGTCGGAGGGGGATCTTGGCAAGCGTCAGGTGGAGGCCTTGATCAAAAGCGGCGCATTTGACTCCTTTGGTCTTTATCGCAGTCAGCTTCTCGCCGTTTGCGAGGAGAGAGTAGAGCAGGTCTTGGCGAAAAAGCGCGGAAGCCTGGCCGGACAGATGGATATGTTTTCTGCTCTCGACGAGGATATCGGCGGTATGACGCAAGAGTATCCCTCCATCCCTGAATTTTCCACGCGTGAGCTTCTCATGCTGGAAAAGGAAAGCTCAGGTATGTATTTTTCCGGTCACCTTTTGGATGATTATCAAAAGGATATTGAAAGCAAGAGGCACACGGAAATATCAGATATTCTCGCTTCCTTTGAGGAAGAGAGCGAGGGGCGTCGCTTTGGAGATCGGGACGTTGTGACCGTATGCGGTATGATTACCGCTAAAACGGTGAAAAATACAAGAGCGGGCGCGCAAATGGCTTTTCTTACGGTAGAGGATAGGTATGCTGAAATAGAGGTCGTGGTATTTCCAAAGCAGTATGCCTCCTATACGGACGTTCTTCTCGTGGATACTGCCGTTTCCGTTACGGGAAATCTCAGTGAGAGAGAGGACGAGCCTGTTAAGCTGATCGCTTCCGACGTCGCTTGCTTGCGGACCAATCGCCAAGTGGAGGAGCAATCATCCGCCACCCTCAAAAAAGCGAAACGGCTCTACCTGCGCGTGGAAAGCCTTTCTTCGCCTCTGACCAAGGAGGTGATGGAAATATTACGTCTCAGCCGAGGCGAGACGGAGGTCTTGTTCTTTGAGAAGGCGGGCGGAAAATACGTAAAAGCAAAAAATTTGACCGTGGATTGTAAGGATATGATGTTGGGTGCTTTGCGTGCGCTGTTAGGCGCCGAAAATGTCGTTTATCAATAATGGATCAATTGGTTTGGGAGGAAACAATGGAATATCTTCATATCATTCTCGACGTCATCATCGTCATCTTTTTGATACTTCCCATCATTCAAGGTTTTCGACATGGATTTGTCAAAACGGTTTTGCACCTTGGGAAGTTTTTGATCTCCTTTGTATTTTCTTGTCTTTGTTGCAAAAAGATGGGAATTTGGCTTCGTGACAGGTGGATATATCAGTTCGTTTACGGTAAGCTGAACGGCATTGTGGAGAGAGAGGTTGACTCGGGTGCCACCATCGACAGCATTGCCGAGAGCCTGCCCGAGGGACTGGATGAGACACTTTCGGCTTTTGGGGTCGACCTAAATGCCGTGGCGGAGGAGATGGCCGTTTCAGGTGAGACCGCTATTTCGGATTTCACGGTACAGATCTCTCGCTACGTAGCGAATATTGCGTCTGTCGTGGTAGGGTTCGCTCTCCTTTTCTTGGGGGCGATGATCGTTCTCAGCATAGTAGGAGCGATCCTCAATCTTATCGTAACACACTTGCCGATCGTTAAAAAGATCAACTCGTGGTTGGGTGGTCTTTTGGGCGTTTTCATTGGGATCAGCTCGGCTTGGGGTATGTCGCAGATCATCGTTGCCTTGCTTGGTTTTTTTGCTATGGTGGACTATACGGACGCCGTTCTGCTGACGTTTTTCCACGATGTTAATCCGCTTGGTTGGTTGTTCCGATTGGTTGCAAATAGCTTGCACACGATTACGATTCTATAAAGGGTGATACTTAATGGAAAACAAGATACAAATGTGCTCGCGCTGTCATAAACGCGTTGCCGTGGTGTTCATGACGCGCATTGAAAATAACGAAACGGTTCAAGAGGGCTTGTGCCTTCCTTGCGCTCGCCAGCTTGGGATCAAGCCCGTGAATGATATGCTGGCAAAAATGGGAATATCCGAGGAGGACATCGATCGTATGTCCGGGGATGTGGAAAATATGCTGGAAAGCATTTCCGCCGCCGGAGACGAGGATGAAGGTGAGGACGGTGGCGCTCCCGCCATCAATCTCCCCTCCTTTTTTCAAAACATGGGCTTTCCCTTTCGTCCCGCCGGACAAAAGGGCAGTAAAAAGAAGGAAAAGGGCGACGCTGAAAAGAAGCAGTATAAATTTCTCGACTCCTATTGCCGCAACCTGACTGCAAGAGCGGCCGAAGGAAAGCTTGACGCTATCGTCGGAAGAGAACGAGAGCTTGACCGTGTGGTGCAGATCCTTTGCCGTAGACAAAAGAACAACCCTTGCCTGATCGGTGAGCCGGGTGTAGGTAAAACGGCCATTGCCGAGGCATTGGCGCAAAGAGTGGTGAGGGGCGAGGTTCCTTATCGCTTGCGCGACGCGCAGATCTACCTGGTGGATCTGACCGCTATCGTGGCGGGCACACAATTCAGGGGACAGTTCGAGTCCCGTATGCTGGGACTCATCAATGACGTAAAGGCGGCAGGCAACGTAATTTTGGTCATCGATGAGGTGCATAATATCGTAGGCGCGGGAGATGCGGAGGGCAGCATGAACGCCGCCAATATCCTGAAGCCCGCCTTATCTCGCGGTGAGATCCAGGTGATCGGTGCCACTACGCTTGAAGAATATCGCAAGCATATTGAAAAGGACTCCGCTTTAGAGCGCCGCTTCCAGCCCATCGTTGTGGAGGAGCCCTCTGTCGAGGACAGCATTCACATTCTGCGCGGCATTCGCAAATATTATGAGATCTATCACGGCGTCACCATTCCCGATGCGGCTGTGGTTGCCGCTGTCAATCTTTCCGAGCGGTATATCACGGACCGTTTCTTGCCTGACAAGGCGATCGATCTGTTGGACGAGGCCGCCTCGCACGTGTCTCTTTCCTCGGCCGATCTCAACGCGAGACGTGCTTTGGCGGACGAAATGAAAGCCTTGGCCAAGGAAAAGGAAGAAATCGAGGCAAAGCTTACAAAAGAGACGGATGACGTCGCCAAGGAGCCGCTATACAAGGCTATGGCGGATATAAAAGCCAAGGAGCTTCAGCAAAACGCACGCAAGGAGGAGCTTGATTCTCGTTGTGAGCAGATCGCCCTGACGGTTTCGGATATTGCCGACGTCATTGAGATCTGGACGGGCATTCCCGCCAGCACTGTCAGTGCGGATGAGTTTTCTCGCCTGTCCGGGTTGAAGGAGAGACTGCTTTCCCACGTGGTGGGACAGGATGAGGCCGTGGAGGCCGTCGTGCGCGCAGTCAAGAGAAAACGTGCCGGCTTCTCCTATCACCGTGCCCCCGTTTCCTTTATTTTCGCAGGGCCTACGGGCGTTGGAAAGACGGAGCTTGTCAAGGTTTTGGCGGACGATCTGTTTAAACAGCCGGAAAGCTTGATCCGTCTCGGTATGTCCGAGTTTATGGAAAAGCATTCGGTTTCTCGCATCATCGGTGCGCCTCCCGGATACGTGGGCTTTGATGCCGCGGGACAGTTAACGGAAAAGATCCGCCGCCGTCCTTATTCCGTGGTCTTATTCGATGAGATCGAAAAGGCGCATCCCGACGTGCTCAACATCCTTTTGCAGATCCTTGACGACGGTATGGTGACGGATGCCCACGGAAAACGGGTGAATTTTGAAAATACGGTGATCGTAATGACCACCAACGCGGGAAGTGAGACCTCTTCTTCCATCAGCGGCTTTTCCACCGATCCCTCGCTGGATGGAAAGGCAAAAACGGAAAAAGCCCTTTCGGGCTTCCTTCGTCCCGAATTTTTAAACCGTGTGGACGCTGTGATCACCTTCCGCCGATTAGACAAGGATGATTTCACCTGTATTGCGGATATTCAAATGAAGAAAATGAAGAAGGCGCTGTCCGAGCAGGGAATTACACTTTCTTACACCAAGGAAGCCCTGCGGGTGATTGCGGAAAGCTCCTATTCCGAAAAATATGGCGCACGGAATATGAGGCGCTATATTCAAAAAGAAATTGAGGACGTACTGGCGGAAAAAATGATTGAAAGCCATACGTCGGCTATCACGGTCGCGCAGGTCTCTGTGAAAAACGGAAGGCTTTCCGTGGCTTGTCTTTAAAAAAAGGAAAGGAAAAGGATTGGTTATGCGGGTCGACAAATACGCTTTGGACAACACCGCCCGTATGGAAAAAAGATTGAGCTCCTCGGCACGCGACGGCCTTTCTCTCGCTGAGGTTGCCGAACGGCAAAAAGCGTTGGGTAAGAATCAGATCTTGCCCGTAAATAATAACTTGATCTGCTCATTTCTAAAAGAGCTCCTTCGCAAGGGTACGCTTCCGTTCATGGTAATTTCCTTTGTGATTTTTTTGCTGACCTCCCTTACGTCGGCTATCTTTTGCGGTTGCTTGTTTCTCATATATCTGATCGTGCTATTCCTCCTTTTTTCGTATCGTGCGAGAGAGCGACATGCTTTGGAAAAAACACTTCTGCCTCCTGTCAAGGTCATAAGGGAAGGGAAGAAAATGACGGTCTCGCCCGAGGAGCTTGTGCCGGGTGACTTGCTGCTTTTAAAGGCGGGAGACGTTTTGTATTGCTATGCCCATCTGATCAGCGAAGAGCCCGTTGAGGTTTCCTGTTCTCGCGGAAAGAAAACGAAGACCTTACAAAAGCAAGGCGGTGCCTGCTTTGATACCACGGAGGAATCTCATAACTTTCTTGCGGCAGGAGATCGGATAAACAGGGGGGAAGCGACCGCGTTTGTAACGGAGTACGCGGATCGGGATACGGAGGGCGACCTGGCCGCCGATACCGTAAACGCGCAGAGCTTTATTGGTCGCGTGGCATCACGCGTTGGTATTTTTTTGGTGTCGTTGCTGCTCTTGGCTGCCTTCCTCTATGCGAGAAGAAACGGCGACGCTACGCTTTTTTACGATGCTCTTGCCGTCTCGGCCGTTTTGCTGGCGATTTCTCCGATCAGCTTTATCTTGCTTTTTTGCGACGTGATCTTTTTTGCCGAGAATCGTCACTTGCTACGCACCGAACGCTCTTTTCTCGCCAATTTGAGAACGGCGGAATCGCTTTGTGAGGTGGACAGCTTCGTGCTTTCTACCCGTTCTGTTTACCGCTCCGCTCGTGTCAACGTGAGATATTTTGAAATGGCGAGCGGCAAGCGCTTTTTGCATAATACACCGGGAACGGTGAGCGAGTTGGCCTTGGTCTGCGCGGCAGTTCGGGAAATACACGGTAAGCAAGCGACAGGACCGATAGAAAAAAATTTGCTGTCATATTGCAAAAAGCATTTGGGAAAGGCGGATAAGCTGTGCTTGCACGCTCCTCCCGCAAGAAAGGATGCGTTTTCTCTTGCCTCCTTTACCAATCAGACGACGGGAAGAGTCTTTTCTCTCCTGACCGGCGACGCGGAGCACTTGATCGAGGAGGCGGGCTACGTAAGCGAGGAGGGAAGAACACGGATCCTTGACGCGAAGACGAAGAACGATATGCTGGCGGCGGTTAGAAAAAAGAAGGCGGACGGCTTTCTTTTGCTTGCTTATGCTGAGACGCAGGTCAGAGCGGTGGATGGCGTGTTTCCTTCCTCCTTTCCGGATCTAAAGCTTTTGGGAACGTTCGTGCTTTCGGAGGTTCCCGACGCAAAAATATCGGGCACCCTTCGCCAGCTTGAAGCCGAAGGGAAAAAGGTGTTTTTAATTCATGACGGAGACGATCCCTCGTGGCTCATGCATGAGATCGCTTCTCTTGCGCACGCTTCCGTCATAAACGGAAATTCTCCTTCCTTTAAAGATGAAATTCAAATTTACGCTACCGACCCCGATATTTCCTTTTGCATAGGAGTGGGACTCTCAGCCATGCAAAAGGGCTATCTCGTGAGTGCGTTGAAGGCGGCAGGTCATCGGGTTGCCGCTACGGGAAGACATCTTTCCGACCGTCAAATGCTTTCCCAGGCATCCGTGGGCTTCATACCCTTGATCGACGGTAAGATCGACGCGCCTCACGCGGTACGGAGCATGGATGCAATATATGCCAAGGAAAATGTTTTCTATCAGATAAACTGCGTAAAAAAGGCCACAAGTCTTCTCGGCGCGTTTGGCCTTATCACCTCTTACCTGAGTGCCTCCTTCATCGTTCGCGTGACCGTGGCGGCGTTAGGCTATTTTTGCGGTGTTTCCTTGCTTTCTGCTTTTTGGTATGCCTGTCTTGGCGGTGCGTTGGACCTTTTTGCGGTTTGGATGCTTTCACGCAGCAGAACAAGCGAAACACACCATATAGCGGACAGCCTGGCACAAACGAAGAGGCAAAGCGGTAGCTTTTTCTTCGGTGCTTTGGGCGGCGCGGTCGTTGCGGGTGGGCTCGCGGTTTGGATGGCGATGAGGCCTGAACGGTTTGATTTCAGTGCCAACGCGTTTTTGTTCTTGTCCTTGCTCATGCTGCTTAACGTAGGTATTTGGCGTTTTGCGCGCACGAGGGGGCAGACGGGAATCTTAAAGTTTTCCGCTCTATCGGTATTGCTTTCCGTTGCCTTTTTTCTGCTTGGATCTTTTAGCGGAGGGACATACGGGGCAATTTTTGCGCCCGCGATCTTTTTCTGGGCCTTGATCCCTACGGCGGCTATGATCGCGATAGGGAAGGGCGTCCTTTATAACAGTCAAAGAAAAAACATCAATATAAAAGGAGTATGAGCATGAGCGAATGTAATCACGATTGTAACAATTGCAAAAGCAAGTGCGCGAATGTCGCACAGGGGGAAAATCCCTTCTACGTGGCCCCCAACAGTGCCAGCAACGTAAAGCACGTTATTGGTATCGTAAGCGGTAAGGGCGGCGTGGGTAAATCTCTCGTCACCTCCATGCTGGCGGTAGCCATGCGTCGCAGAGGCTATGAGACGGCCATCCTTGACGCCGATATTACGGGTCCCTCCATCCCCAACGCCTTCGGGCTTCACGACGTGGAGATCACGGGCACGGAGCTTGGTATGATCCCGCCCAAGAGCAAAACGGGTATCTCCGTTATGTCTCTCAATCTGCTGGTTGACGAGGAGACCAAGCCCGTCGTTTGGCGCGGCCCCGTTATCGCGGGAACCGTCAAGCAGTTCTGGAGCGACGTGGTCTGGAACGAGGTAGACTATATGTTCGTGGATATGCCTCCCGGAACGGGCGACGTACCCTTGACCGTTTTCCAATCCCTTCCTCTTGACGGCATCGTCATCGTGGGAAGTCCGCAGGAGCTTGTCTCCATGATCGTGGAAAAGGCGGTCAATATGGCACGGATGATGAATATTCCTATCCTCGGTCTTGTGGAAAACATGAGCTATTTCGTTTGCCCCGATTGCGGTAAAAGGATCGCCATCTACGGCGAAAGCGGCGTGGAGGGTCTCGCCGCCGCCCACGGGCTTCCCGTGCTTGAAAAGCTTCCCATCGATCCCAAGCTCGCCCATATGTGCGACACGGGCACCATTGAGCTGATGCAAGAGGAATATATGCAAACGGCCGCTGACGTTCTTGAACGACTGGGGAAATAAAATCAATAAAAAAGTGAAAGAAAGGACTTCACGCAAGTCCTTTCTTTCACTTTTTATTTTGATCGCTCTTGTAATGTAAGGGGGTCACGCCTACGTATTTCTTGAACACCCTGATGAAGTAGGAGCATTCGTTGAAGCCACAGCCAAAGCAGGCCTCCGTCACGTCTGCCCCCTTGTCTAACAGATCCTTTGCTAAAGCGATCTTTCTCGCTTGCACGTAGGTCTTTAAGGGAGTCCCGATGTGCTTGCTAAAATAGACCGAAAGGTATTGGGGGGTCACACCCAAATGGGTGGCGATGTCCGACACGGATTGCAAGGAGGTCAGGTTTTCCGCTATGTAAGAGAGAATATTTTCAAGAAGCGTGGGGGCGGAGGAGGGAATCGGCGCGTCCATCTTGCTCTTGCCCATGCCGCGGCTGATCTCATGTAGGATCTCAAGAAACAGCCCGAAGGCACGCAGCTCCTCTTGCTTTCCGTCAAAACACGCACTGATCTGATACAGCTTGGTGATGACATCCTCACGCGCTCCCTCGGGAAGGGCGAGCAGGTTTTCTTTTCCCGTAGGCTTTTCTAAGATGGCGCGCAAGGGAGCGTTTGCCATGGCATCCAATGCGTGGGTATCTACGAGAAAATAGAAGCGCTCGTACTCCGTCTCGCACAGTGGGAGAGCCTTGTGTACTTCAAGGGGATTGATAATGATAATATCGCCTCTGCTTAATTCATACAGGGAATTTTCAACGATGTACTTGTGCTTCCCCTTGATAAAGAAGTAGATCTCTACGTAATTGTTGATGTGCAGCACGTGGTTGGAGGGGTTGTCAAGCGTTTTGCTGTGGGCAAAGCGGATGGGCACGGCGTGACGCATGGTGGGGATGTTGGCCTTTCGCAGGAAATATTGCTCCATAAAAACTCCGAAACATTAAATAATTACTATTTTTGCTTTCAAAAGTGCTATCGTTGGGATAATTTTTTTGCTATTATAATAGCATAAGAAAGAAAATTTGTCAAGTGCAAAGGAGAAAGTTATGTACATATCCATTTTTTCGGATGAATTTTTCAAGGACGTTTACGAGGTGCTTCCCATCATCAAGGAATGGGGCATGACGCACGTGGACTTCCGCTTTATGATCAACGGCAAGCCCATCGAGCAGCAGACCGATGAGGAGCTGTATGAGCTTAAGGCGGCCCTCGATAAGTACGGTCTGAAGGCGGGCGTTATTCAGTCCTCGCTTTGCAAGGTGCATTTGCCCGATGAGAAGAGACAGGCTGAGGAAATGGAGAAGCTGGAGGGCATCATTCGCGCTTCCAAAATTCTCGATACCAAGCTGGTTCGTTCCTTCTTCTATTGGCAGCACGCGCAGGACGACCCCAAGTGCGGCGAGCTTGCGATGCGCCCCGATGCCTTGGGACAGGTTATGAATATGTTCGCCCCCATTGCCAAGCGCGCCAAGGAGGCAGGCCTGATCCTCGGCTTCGAAAACTGCGGCGTTACCCCCGATGAGGTCATCTGTGTGCTGGAGGCCCTGAACGTTCCCGAATGGGGTCTCGCTTGGGACGTTTCCAATATGTTTGAATATCTTCCCGAGGCCAAGGGCGATTGCGTGGAGTATTTCACCAAGGCCCTCAAGTATGCCAACATGGTGCACGTGAAGTCTCGCGGTGTTCCCGCTTTGCCCGAGCTGAATTATAAGAAGGTGCCGTGGGAGCGCGTTTTGGCAGGTGTTGCCGTGACGGGTAAGGATATGCCCATCTCCGTTGAGACCCACGTGCCCGCCGAGTCTAATCTGGATAAGACGGAAACCTGCAAGCGTGTCTATGATTACATAAAGAAGACCATCCCCGCCTCCGCCCCCGGCGATATGAAGACGGCTCTCGCGCCCAAGGTCGTGTTTGAAAGACCTTACGCAGACGATCCCGTTCGTATGGTCGTCGTAGGTCTTGGTATGGGTAAAAACCGTTGCGCACAGATCGCTGAGACACAGGGCATCCGCCTCTACGGCGTTTGCGACATCAACGAGGCCAAGGCAAAAGAGGTGGCAGAGCAGTATAACGTGCCTTACAGCACCAATATCAACACCTTCCTTGACGACCCCATGGTGGAGGCCATGTATATCGTTACGCCTACGGGCACCCATTGCGATCTCGCTATGCAGTGCTTCGAGAAGGGAAAGCACGTTCTGACAACCAAGCCCATGGACGTTTCCCATGAGAAGTGCGACGAGGCCATTGCTATGGCCAAGGAAAAGGGGCTTCTCTTTGGCGTGGACTTTGACCTTCACTTCCGTGGTCCCTTGACCGAGCTTAAAATGGCGGCAGAGGGCGGCTTCTTTGGCGAGAAGATCACGTCCGCCAACATCACGCTGAATATCCGTCGCACGCAAGAGTATTACGATGAAAACGGCAAGTGGCGCGGCACTTGGGCCATGGACGGCGGCGGAGCCTTCAGCAACCAGGGTATTCACGAGATCGACCGGCTTCTCACCGTTCTGGGTATTCCCGACGAGGTGCGCGCTACGACCGCGATCCAGACCTTTGATATTGAATCCGAGGATTTCGGCGTGACCGAATGGCGTTATAAGAATGGCACCATCGCTCGCTTTGCCGTGACCACCTCCTTCATTGCCTCCTCTTGGTATGTGCGTGTTGAGGTGTATGGAGATAAGGGTGCTTATCTCAATGTCAGCGGCGGTGCTGAGGGAAATCACATCTACTGGTTCAAGGACGGTAAGTGGTCGGAGGAGTCTCCCTTCCCCTACAAGAGAGAATGGCAACAGGGAAGCGACAACTTTGCCTACGCGCTCCGTATGGGAACGCCTCTTCTCGTTACCCCCGAGAAGGGAAGAGACGCTCGCTACGTGCTGGATAAGATGTACGAAAGCGTGAGAAACGGCGGCGCTTGGACAGCCGTGAATTATGACAAATAAGGAAGCAGCTATGAAGCATTTAGTGACCGATATTCAACGCTTTTGCCTCTCGGACGGCCCCGGTATTCGTACTGTGGTCTTCTTCAAGGGGTGTAACCTGCGTTGTACCTGGTGTCATAACCCCGAAACCCTTTCCTTTGATCAGGACCTCATGTTCTATCCCGCAAAATGCATCGGTTGCGGCAAGTGCTATTCCGCTTGCCCCACCGGCGCGCATCAGGTGGTAGACGGCAAGCACGTCATTGACCGCAGTCTTTGCAAAAGCTGCGGTGCGTGCGCCGCCGTTTGCTATGCCGAGGCGCTGGTTATGAGCGGCAAGGAATTGACGGTAGAGGAGGTTATGGCAGAAATCAGGCAGGATAAGCCTTATTACGAGGCTTCGGGCGGCGGTGTCACCCTGTCGGGCGGCGAGGTGCTTTGCCACCTGCCCTTTGCCATCGAGCTGGCAAAGGCGTGCCGTAAGGAGGGCATCTCCGTCGCCATCGAGACCAATCTTTCCTTGCCCTATGAGCAGATCAAGCCTCTTTTTGACGAGGTTGACTTGGTTATGGCAGACTTTAAGCTATTTGACGAGGAAGCGCACACGCGCTATACCGGAAAATCGTCCGCTACGGTAAAGGAGAACCTCGCTCGTTTGGCGGGTATTCCTTTGATCGTGCGCACGCCGCTCATTCCCGGCGTTACCGCGACCAAGGAAAACCTTTTGGCAATTGCTTCTTCGCTGACGGAAAAAGAAAACCTTCTCTATTATCAGCTTTTGAATTTCAATCCCTTGGGAGGAACCAAGTATCAGAGCTTAGATGCGGAAAACGCATTTGCCAATGCCCGTCCCTACACGGAAGAAGAAATGAAGGGCTTTGGCGAGATGCTTGCGTCTCTTCCTATCAAAGTAAAGGTGGGTGAATGATATGTCCGCTATTAATTTTGTGAATACCTATCCCGCCGACCGTGACTACACCTATGACGAGCGTATCGCGCTTCTTCGCAAGCGTAAGGTGGCTCAAACCGAAGAAAAGGCTCGTCTTGGCGGCTTGGATGAGGATGACTACGGTCTCATTACGCAAGATGAATTTCATTTCGAGCTGAAGCCAAACCACGAGAATGGCTCTATCTACGGCTATCGCGCTTGGTCGGAGAACTATGCGCGCCTCCTTTCGGAGCATCCCTTGTATTGCGATCCTCTGGAGGCTTTTGTGGGCAAAGGCTTTGTCTTTATGGAGCGCCTTCGTCCCAAGCAGTACAAATGGAATCCTGCCTATCCCTACGATGACCTGAAGGCCATTTTTGAGAAGTACGACGGCATCTCCGGCGTAGACAACTGCCATCACTTTACCCCCGACCTGCAGATCGGCTTCGATCTGGGCTGGGGTGGAATCCTTTCACTTTTGAAAAGCGAAAGAGAGAAGCACGACGAAACGCACTATGAGTTTTACGATGCGGAAATTATGGTGGTTGAGGCCATCATTGCGTTTTTGACTCGAATCAGCAAGGAGCTTTCCGCTCTTTCTAAAACGGAGAAGAATCCTTGTCTCGCTAAGAACTTGGCAGATATGGCAGAGGTCAACCTTCGTATGGCGACCGAGAAGCCCGAGACCTTCCGCGAGGCGGTGCAATGGCTTTGCTGGTTCAGTATGCTGTCCCGTACCTACAACCGTGGCTCGGCAGGCGGTCAGCTTGACGAGA
This sequence comes from Eubacteriales bacterium, assembly GCA_045644045.1. GTDB lineage: Bacteria > Bacillota > Clostridia > Oscillospirales > CAG-272 > UBA1740. Next base: position 22,069 of record JAZRGD010000125.1, on the reverse strand, counting down.
TGCTTCGTCCCTATTACGAGCGCGACGTGGCAATGGGTCGCTTGACGGATGAGGAAGCAGTCTTTTACCTTGCTTGTCTCTTTTTGCAGGATAGCCGTTATTTCCAGCTTGGCGGTCCCGACGAGAATGGGGAAGACATGACCTCTCGCATGTCCTATCTGGCGCTTGAGGCGGCGGATAAGATCAACATCGCTTGCAACCTGACCATTCGCGTGCACGACAAAATGAACGAGGATTTCTTCCGCAAGTCCATTGCCTACTTGTTCAAAAACAAGCAGGGCTGGCCTCGCTATTCCTCGGATAATGCTTTGGTAGACGGCTTTATGCGTTGCGGTTATACCAAGGAGCTGGCACGCAGACGCGTGGCGGCAGGCTGTCACTGGATGTGTATTCCCGGCATGGAGTACACCATGAACGATACGGTCAAGGTCAATCTCCTCCGCACCTTCGAGCATGCCTATAACGAAATGATGGAAGGGGAAGAGTATTCCACCGAAAAGCTCTTTGCTCTGTATGAGAAGCATTTGAAGATCGCGGTGGACGCGACGGGCGCGGGTATCATGCACCACTTAAAGTATCAGAGCAAGAGCCAGCCCGAGCTTATCCTCAACCTGTTCCAGCACGGACTCATTGGGAAGGGTGTCAATATCACCGACGGCGGTGCCAACTACTACAATATGTGTATGGACGGTAGCGGTCTTGCGGTGGTAGCGGACAGCTTCGCGGCACTTGAGCAGAGAATTGAGAAGGAGAAAAAGATCTCCTACGAGGCTCTTTATGACCATATAAAGGCCAATTACGAGGACGAGGACGGCGAATACATCCGTCAGCTGATGCTCCACAGCGAGCGTTACGGCGGTGGCAACAGCCTCGGCGACGCCTGGGCTGTGCGTGTGAAGGATCTGTACACCGCTCTTGTTCGCAGCCTTTGCGAGAAATACAAGGGAATCAACTTTATTCCCGGCTTCTTCTCTTGGTCCAACACCATTCTGTTAGGCAAGAAGGTTGGCGCAACGCCCAACGGTCGCAAGAGTGGCGAGCCCATCAACCATGGCGCAAACCCCTGTAGCGGCTTCCGCGCTGACGGCGCGGTCACGGCGATGTGTAACAGCATTGCGGCGGTTCAGCCCGCCTACGGAAATACCGCTCCCGTTCAGCTTGAGGTAGACCCCGGCGTGGCAAACGACGAGGAGGGCATCGACAAGATGGCCGCCTTGGTCAAAACCATTATGAATACGGGTAACACGCTTCTCAATATCAACATCATTGACACCGACAAGATCTTAGAGGCACACGCCGATCCCTTCAAATACCCCGATCTCGTGGTGCGCGTGACCGGCTTTACCGCCTATTTCGCTATGCTTTCCCCCGGTTTCCGTCAGCTGGTAGTAGACCGTATTACATCTGTAAACCCCAGACAACTGAAAGATTAAAAAATAAAGGAGAAACTATCATGATAACCAAAGGCGGCCAGTATTTGGCAATGGAGAAAATCGATACTACGGTGAAGGAGATGCGCTCCCTTCCTATGTGCGTGGGTGAGATCCCCGGTACGCAGACCTACCACGTAACCATTCCCAAGGGCGAGACCTTCGTTTTGCCTGTCGATGAGGCGCACTACAACATTTTCATTCTGATCGAAGGTACTTGCTCCGTTGATTTTGACGGCGTGAAGGAGACCTTTAACGAGCGCTTGACCTTCGTTCCCGCTCCCGAGAAGGAAATGAAGCTCTTCGCGGAAACCGACGTTCAGCTTCTGCAGATCGAGTGGAACATCACCGCAGAGGACGTAAAGCTGCGCGCCGATTACGGCACCGAGTTCCCCCTTATCAAGCCCTACGCCACTGCCATTCAGTACGTAGACCCCAATAAGAGCCCCAAGACCATCAGCCGTATGATGATCCCCCACAAGATCGTTCCTCGCTTTGCCATCGGTAGCGTGGAGTCCTATGGCTACGACTACGTAAAGCCCCACTCTCACCCCATGCTTGACCAGTTCTTCTTCTCCTTCCCCGAGAACAACATGGACCTGATCATCAACGGTGAAAAGATTCCCATGGATGGCAACGTGATGGTTCATATTCCCCTCGGTGCCGATCACGGCGTAGAGGTAACGGGCACCGACCACCTGCACTATATGTGGATCGACTTCCTTCCCGACAACGAGGCCGGCTTGAAGAGACTTGACGAACGCCATAAGCCCACGGGCACCATGCGCGACCTGGAAAAAGAGGATAAATTCCGCCACAACGATAAGTAAAAGGTGAGCATCATGGATTTGACCAAACCGATTCGTTTGATTACCTCCCGTGCCTGGCGCACCTACCATGGAGGGAAGATGATCTCCGCTCTCCACGGCGAGGTGGGAGAGGACGGCCATTTTCCCGAGGAATGGTTGATGTCCACCGTAGCCGCGCGCAATATTGGCAGAGAGGACATTGTGGAGGGAATTAGCACGGTTGCCGAAAACGGGATGTCTCTCGGTGAGCTGGTTGAGCAAGATCCTGTCGCTCTTCTTGGCGAAAAACACGTGAAAAAGAACGGCAGAAGTCTCGGTGTGCTGGTAAAGCTCCTTGATGCCGCCGAACGGCTGGGGGTGCAGGTGCATCCCACCAGAGAGATCGCGCGTCGGCTCTTTGATTCTGCCTACGGCAAGACAGAGTGCTGGCATATCGTTGACGGCCGCCCCATAGACGGAGAAGAGCCTTGTATCTATCTTGGCTTCAAGGCGGGAGTCACAAGAGAAAAATGGAAGGAATGCTTTGATACGCAAAACATTCCCGAAATGCTCTCATGCTTGCATAAGATCCCCGTGAAAAAGGGCGATACCTATATCGTTCACGGCGGTGTCCCTCACGCCATCGGCGCGGGATGCTTCCTCGTGGAGATACAAGAGCCCACCGATTACACCATCCGCACCGAGCGTGTAACGCCGGGCGGTCTTGCGGTGGCAGACGCCGCCTGTCACCAAGGCATCGGATTTGAAAAAATGTTCGATTGCTTTACCTACGGCGGCGCGTCGGCAGAGGAAAACGACGCTCTTTATAAGGTTACTCCCCTCCGCGAGGAAAGGGAAGGATACACCGTAGAGCATGTTATTTATCCCGCCGTGACGGATATGTTTGCTCTTGATCTCATTACGGTGACGGGCGAGGCTGTTCTTTCGGGCGAGTCCTTCTACGGCCTCTACGTGATGTCGGGTGAGGGAACGATAGACGGTGCCCCCCTGAAGGCTTGTGACCATTTCCTCGTTCCCGCCTCTTGTGATGCGGTAACGCTGAAGGCAAGCGAGGGGACACCCTTGCGCTTTATACGCTTTTTTGGCCCGCAATAAACGAAAAAGACGATCGTTTTTCGATCGTCTTTTTCGTTATGTACTGTTTTTATATTTTAAGGGCGAAACACCCAAATAACTATAACACCTGTGCCGTCTCGCCTGCGGGGTCAAGACCGATATCGCGGAGAGCGGGAAGACCCTTTTCGATGTAAAAGCTCTTGGGGAGGCTGCGAGGAGAATAGCCCGTAACGTCCTTAAAAACACGGTTAAAATTGCGCACAGAGGAAAAGCCGCACCTTGAGGCGATGGCGGTAATGGGGAGACGCGACTCCTCTTGCAAAAGCAGGGCGGCGTTTTCCACCTTGATGATGTTTAAGTATTCCGAAAAGGATACGCCTGCCAGCCGCTTGAACATTTTGGAAAAGTGGGAGGGGCTGTATCCTGAATATTTAACCGCGTCCTCAAAGGAAATAAAGGCGAACTCGCGACCGATCTTTCCGATCAGGTCGTGGTAAAGGTGCGCGTCGCCTCTCCTTTTTACCGTCTCGCTCTTGCGAAGAATATCGATCATCATGGCGCGGATGTGGCCTTCCACCGCCGCGCGGTAAAACCGCTCCTTTTCCCCCGTCTCCCGTCGCACCGCGCTGAGGAAGCCTTTCGCCCCTACGGAAAAGGGAAGAAGCGGCGTGCGCAGGGCGTACTCTGCCGTAAGATCTTCGCAAATGCCCTTGTCAAAGATCAAAATGTCGATCTCGCTTTCGGGCTCGCTTAAAATATAATGGGGCTCCTCGCTGTCCACCAAATATGTCTCTCCCTCTGTTGCCGCAAACACCTCGTCCCCGATCTTGATCTGCGCCTTGCCCTTCAGCATACGGATCAGCTCAAGCTCGGGGTGCCAATGCAAAACGTTGGTTAAATGCGTGTAGCGGCCAAGCCATATTCTTTCACCCGCGCCGAAGCGTCGCTTTTCGTAAATTCCCATCATAGTGCCGATTTTCCTCTCTTTCTTAAATCAATTCTATCACAAATCTCAACAAATGTCCATACCTCCGCACGAAATTTCTTGAAAAAGCTTGTGTGTACTGCTATAATGGAAGCGGAAACCAAAAAAGGAGATACGAGAATGAAAACCTATCTTGGTATTGAGCTTGGTTCTACGCGTATTAAGGCGGTCACCATCAACGAAGCATACAGGCCTGTCTCGTCGGGAGACTACACCTGGGCCTCAAAGCTGGAAGACGGAATTTGGACCTACGACCTTCCCGAGGCCTTGACGGGCTTGAGGAATGCCCTTGACGGTATGACCCTCGGAGAGGTAGATGCTGTCGGCATCTCCGCTATGATGCACGGTTATCTTGCCTTTGATAAGGATTGGAATCTGCTCGTCCCCTTCCGCACGTGGCAAAACACCGTCACCGCACAGGCCGCAGAAAAGCTGACCGCGCTCTTTGGCTTTAACGTGCCGCAAAGATGGAGCATTGCCCATCTGTATCAGGCTGTTTTGAACAACGAGGAGCACGTCGGACGCATCGCCCACATAACCACCCTGGCAGGCTACGTGCATTACAGACTGACGGGAGAGAATGTGCTTGGCGTGGGAGACGCCTCCGGTATGTTTCCCATTGATTCCCGTGTGGCGCGCTATGACACAGAGATGCTTTCGAAATTTGATGCGCTGACAGAGGCCCTCGGACTTCCTTGGCACGTGATAGACTTGCTTCCCAAAGTGCTTGTTGCAGGAGAAAACGGTGGATACCTTACGGCAGAAGGTGCAAGCCTTTTGGGTAACGTGCTTCCTGTCGGCACACCCTTCGCACCGCCCGAGGGAGACGCCGGCACGGGTATGACGGCAACCAACGCCGTGACTGCGGGCACGGGAAACGTCTCGGCGGGCACCTCTATCTTTTCTATGGTCGTGCTGTCCGAGCCGCTTAAAAACGTCTATGAGGAGATAGACGTCGTGACGACCCCCGACGGCAAGCCCGTGGCAATGGTGCACTGCAACAATTGCACGAACGACTCCAACGCCTGGGTGTCAATGTTAGAGGAGACGGCGATGCTCTTTGGAGCGACCCCCGATAAAAAGGAGCTTTACGCCAAGCTGTATGAAAAGAGCTTGGAGGGAGATGCGGATTGCGGCGGCGTTCTCGTGTGCAATTATATGGCGGGCGAGGGCGTGACCCATATGGACGAGGGGCGTCCTATGGTAGTAAGATACCCCGACGCGAAATTCACCCTTGCCAATTTCTTCAAGGCTACGCTCTACGCAACCATGGCCACCCTTCGCCTCGGCATGGAGATACTGACCAAGGAAAACGTAAGGATCGATAGCCTGACAGGACACGGCGGCCTCTTTAAGACCCCCGTGGTAGGACAACGCTATATGGCCGCCGCTACGGGAGCCCCCGTAACCGTGACGGAAACAGCCGGCGAGGGCGGTGCCTTCGGTATAGCACTCTTGGCCGCCTTCCTCGCGCAAGGAAAGGGAGAGAGCTTAGACGAGTTTTTGGCAGGTCGTGTCTTTGCGAACGCCGTTTCCTCCACCCTTATGCCCGATGAAGCGGACGTTGCGGGCTTCGACGCTTATATGACGCAGTATAAAAAGCTGATCGCGGTGGAAAAGGCCGCCGTGGAAATTATGAAATAAGGAGAAGAAAGATGAAATATAATTTCTGGTTTGTGGTAGGCTCTCAGTTCCTTTACGGAAACGAGGTCCTTGAGACGGTTGAGAAGAGAGCGCGTGAAATGGCAGAGTCCTTGTCCGCGCGTTTGCCCTATCCCTTGCTCTATAAGGTAACGGCAAAAACAAACGAGGAGATCACGCGCGTGGTGAAGGAGGCCAATTACGATGATACCTGTGCGGGTATCATAACCTGGTGCCACACCTTCAGCCCCTCCAAAATGTGGATCAACGGCCTTGCTTCCTTGCAAAAGCCCTATTGCCATCTGGCCACGCAGTACAACAAGGAAATTCCCGGCGACGACATCGACATGGATTTTATGAATCTCAATCAAGCGGCCCACGGCGACCGTGAGCACGGCTTTATTGCCGCCCGTCTCAGAATGCCTCGTAAGGTCATAGCGGGGTATTGGGAGAGCGAGACGGTATCCGCGCGGCTGGGGAATTGGATGAAGGCCGCCGTCGGCGTAGCGGTTTCGAGGAGCATGAAGGTCATGCGCTTTGGCGACAATATGCGTGAGGTTGCCGTGACCGAGGGCGACAAGGTAGAGGTGCAGGCAAAGCTTGGCTGGCAGGTCAATACCTGGGCGGTAGGCGATCTCGTAAAGGAAATGAACGCCGTCACCGACGCGGAGATCGATGCCTTGATGGCCGAATACGCGAAGGCCTACGATATGGCCACCGATAACTTAGAGGCGGTCAGATATCAGGCAAGGGAAGAGATCGCGATCAAGAGGATGATGGATAAGGAGGGGTGCCTCGCCTTCTCCAACACCTTCCAGGATCTTTACGGTATGGAGCAGCTTCCCGGCCTTGCCTCTCAGCATCTGATGGCACAGGGCTATGGCTATGGCGGCGAGGGAGACTGGAAGGTCTCCGCCATGACCGCCATCATGAAGGCAATGGGCAATGATGGCAACGGTGCCTCTGCCTTTATGGAGGACTATACCTACCATTTGGCGGATGGCGAGGAGTATTCCCTCGGCGCGCATATGCTGGAGGTGTGCCCCAGCCTTGCCTCTTCCGATAAAAGACCGAGGATCGAAACGCATCACCTCGGCATCGGTATGAACGAAAAGGATCCGGCCCGTCTCGTGTTTGACGGCAAGGCAGGAGATGCCATCGTGGTCTCTCTTGTGGATATGGGTGGCCGCCTGCGTCTCATTTGTCAGGATATCGTATGCGTCGCGCCCATTATGGATATGCCTCGTCTCCCCGTAGCGCGCGTGATGTGGCGCGCGATGCCGAACCTGACGGACGGTATCGAATGCTGGGTCTTGGCGGGCGGCGCGCACCATACCGTTCTTTCCTACGACGTTTCTGCTGAGCAGATGCGTGATTTCGCGCGCATGATGGACATTGAGTTCGTGCATATCACAAAGGATACCACCACGGAAGGCTTGGAAAAGGAGTTGCTTCTCAGCGATATCGCTTGGAAGCTGAAATAAGATCATGTTGGAAATTTTAAAGGAACAGGTATTAGCCGCCAATCTGGCGCTCCCGAGGCACGGTCTCGTTACCTTCACCTGGGGCAACGTGTCGGGCATTGACAGGGAAAAGGGACTGGTGGTGATCAAGCCGAGCGGTGTGGAATACGACGGCATGACGGCGGAGGATATGGTGGTCGTTGACCTTGACGGCAACGTGGTGGAGGGAAAATGGAATCCTTCCTCCGACACTCCCACACATTTGGTGCTGTATCGGGCGTTTCCCACCCTCGGTGGAATCGTACATACCCACTCAACGTGGGCGACCTCTTGGGCACAGGCGGGACTGCGTATCCCTGCCTACGGCACCACCCACGGAGACTACTTCTACGGCGCGATCCCCTGTACCCGTCAGATGACACCCGAGGAGATCGCCGGGGAATATGAGAAGGAGACGGGCAATGTAATCGTCGAGACCTTCCGTGAATGCTCCGCCTGTGAGATTCCCGCCGTTCTGGTCCATTCCCACGGCCCCTTCGCCTGGGGCAAGGATCCCGCAGAGGCCGTTCACAACGCGGTGGTCTTGGAGGAGGTGGCGTGCATGGCCTACAGAACGCGCCGCTTAAATCCCATCGCGCCCTCCATGCAACAGGAATTGCTCGATAAGCACTATCTGCGCAAGCATGGCAAAGACGCTTATTACGGGCAAAAATAAAAAAGCAGTAGACCGATCCTTGTTGAGGATCGGTCTTCCTTTTGCACGCTTTTCTACCTCGTGCGGATTGACATGGCGGCTCCCTTGTGATAAAATATAGAAAAAACAGGAGGAAAGCATGGAGCAAAGAAACTGCACCTTTTTTCTTTCCAGCACCTTTAAGGATTTCGGGGAAGAAAGAGATATTTTACATTTTAAAATTTTGCCTGCCATCAACACGGCGGCTGCCATTTACGGTCAGACTGCTGACGTGGTGGACTTGCGCTGGGGCATCAATACGGCAGACTACGATATCAGCGAAAAATCGGCGCGTATTTTAAAGATCTGCTTAGATGAGATCGACGACTGCCGTCCTTATTTTATTATTTTTTTGGGAGAACGATATGGATGGATACCTCCCGTAGAGGATGTGGAAAGCGTACTGGCGCAAAGGGGAATTACGGAGCTTCCTACGAATATCAGCATCACTGAGACGGAAATTTCCTACGAGCTGTTTATGCGCTATGCGGAAAAGGAGAACGTCATCGTTTGCATGCGCAAGTCTCTTGCGGAAGAGCCGCTTGGAGAATATGCGAGCGTGTATCTTTCCGAAAACGAGGAGGCGATGCGCCGTATGGAGGCACTGAAGTCTCGTCTGCGGCAACAGTTAGGAGATCTCGTCATTGAATACGACGCAAAATGGGACCCCGTCTCCTGTCGGTTGGTAGGGCTTGAGGCGTTTGAAAGTGCCTTGAAGGACAGATTGCTTGCCCTCTTGGCGCGCACTTGGGCTGATTACAAGGAAATGGATCGTCATCAGCTTCTCCAAATACGTATGTGGCGAGAGGCAGAGAGCATCGCGGAGCGTTTTGTCGGTGATTGCTCGCCACAATTGCGGCAGCTTTCGGCATATAAGGGAGATACCCTTCGCGTTCTAAGCGACGGAGACGCCGAGACAAGCGACCTGATGGCCACCTTCGCTCTAAAGATGCGCGCGGAAGGGAAAAACGTCTTTTTACTCTTCTGCGATCGTGCCAATGAGATCGGTAACAAAAGGGAACTGCAAGCCCATATAGAGGCCTTTTTGGAAAGACACCCCAAGGGCGACTGCTTGCTTGTGTTAGATGCTTACGACAAGATCCTGGAGCCTGCGGACGATCACTACCTTTTTCATATGCCTCACAGCAACAAGGACGGAAAAGGAAAATGCGTATATTATTTAGCGCGTCGTAGCAGAGAAAAGTATGAGATCCGGTGCGCGGAGCGGCGCGAGAATGAGCTGGCGTATACGGTGCGTTTAACTGAAGAAGGTCGCGAAGCGGTGATCAAGAGAGAGCTGCACCTATCGCACAAGCTGGTGGATGGGGAGGTTTTCTCCTTTCTCAAGCAAGCGTGTACCGATCGCTCCCCCTTTTTTGTTAGAATGCTGGTTGGTCGGCTGATCCTTATCAACAAGGGGGACCTCACGGGGTGTGTCAGCGATACTGAGATAAACGAGCGAATCATTGCGCTGGTCTCTGATTTGCCGGATGATGAGGAGACTCTCTTTGCTTTCATGTGTCGCTTGGTCAGCGATAGGGTCTCTTCCGTCTTTTGCGAGAGAGTGTTAGGCCTTTTGGAGCTGTCCCACGGCGGACTGCGTGAGGGAGACTTGGAATATATTTTCTCCGTGAGCGGCTGGGAATGGAAGACGCTGTATTTTGCCGAGCTTCGTCATTATACACGATTCCTGATGGAGGAGCATCCCGGTCGGTATTATCGCTTGACGCGCGCCTTGCCTCGGGAATGGGTCACGAATGAGGTGCGTTCTGCCTTTGAGACTGCTTTGAGAGCGGTAAACGCGCAAAAGGAACAGGAGCGCGCCTTCGTTTGCAGGGAAGGTCTTGTATACGCGTATGCCCACAAGGACGTCGCGCTCGCTAAATCGGTCGTCCTGGCCTTGGAAAACGAGCCGAACGCGGATCATCTTTTCGCGGCTCATTCTGATGGGCTGATAATATGGTGCTTGGAGGTACTGAAGGAACCCGAGATCTCCGCTGCCACCTGTGCGTCCTTTGGAAAGCTTCTCAGCGAGCTGGCGCATATGTTTCCAAAGGATGAAATGGATATGCCCACCTATCAGTCAATGGCGGCGGAATGCTTTGTTATTGCCAACCGAAAGGGCGAGGATCCAGCAATGTTAGAGCAGATCATTAAGAACTGTAAGGCGTTGACGCTTTCCTTGGGTGCACACTGGACCAATGATTTTCCCGAGGCATTGCCGCACATGGATCAGCTTTGTCTGCGCTGCTACAAACGACTGTACGAGCTTGGTCAGCGCACGCAAAAGGATCTGTGGAGCATGCTCTTTTTAAGCATACCGACCACGCTGTATTACCTGAAGGAAGGAACTGCCAAGAATATCATGCCGTTTCTTGAAACGGGTGAGCTTGCCCCTGCGGAAATCTACGCGGAGGAGCTTGTGACGGAGATGCACAGAGCATACAGGGCGGGATACGTGTTCCGTACGGATGCGACAAACCGCGCGTTCGGAAAATATCGGCACGATTATAAAACTTCAGAGAATGATCCCGTGTTGGGGGTCTTGCGTGACAGAGAAGCGGCGGAGACGGAAAAGGATAAGGTGTTTAGATTGGGCTACGGAAATCAGGGCAACATTGCCATCGAAGAGCTGATAACGCTGTTTTCCGATACGGATGCGATGCTCGCAATAAAATATTGGAGCGATCTTTCCGTCACGGAGCGTTTTGACGAATGGAAAAAGAGGATCGGGTCTACACCTTAATTTTTGAACGCTATCGAGTGCTATGCGAAGTCTTATCGTGCTTCCAAGCAAAAAGCATTGCGTCGGAAATGCTTTTTGCTTGGATCACCTTTCCTCACGGAAATAGCGTACTCGGAGGCGGTGCCGCGAGGCAAGACTTTTCCCGCTTGACTCGATGATATGATGGGCTTTTGCGTTAGGAGAGGCTTCCTCGCCGCCTTTGCCAAGCATCGGGGAAGAGTACCGCAAAAGTAAATGTGAAAAAGAAAATAAAAAATAAAATTTCGGGCGCGCCGTCAAATGACGGTGCGCCCGTTGGCTTTTTATACGCTTTGGAATTGTAAAAGGATCAAAGGTGCTTTTCAATAGCCTCGTTGATCGCTTCGCGCAAGGCAAGCATTGCCTCTGCATTCTTCGGGACGGTGAGAAAATCGATCCTTTCGCCCAGTGCGTCCTCGCAGGTCTTAAGCACCGCTTTCCGTCCGATAAAGGATTCTAAAAGCTTTAGTGCGCGGTAATCGTTCATAGCGGCGCGCATCTGCTTTTCGCGCAGGGAAGAATAGAGTGTATTTTCTCTGTCGGGATAGATCAGATATGTTACGCCGGGGATGTTTTTATAGAAGCAAGGCTCCTTGGCAGGGTCAAAATGCCCTTGGCTCATTCTGCCATAGGTGAAATTGTATGCCCAGTGTAAAAATCCCTTGGCGTGATAGCGGAAAAGGTGCAAGCCTAAAATGCGGGTTCTCGGCGGTGCATCGGTCAAAAGACGGTTGCTCATACCGGGTGTGGGCTCGCCGCCTGTGTAGTAAAGCATCATGTTGTCACACCGTCCGTCGAATTCCTCCGCCCTTTCCATGTCTACGATAGGCAAAGGGCAAAGCCCCTTTTCGTAAAAAACGTAGTCAGAGAGTGCGTCCCCTATGCGGTGTCCCTCTAAAATATCCGCCACCGCATCTCGCGCCGCGCGGTAGCTTTCAAGGTTAGGCACGAAGGGCTCGTCGGAAAGATGAAACAAAAGATCCTTCTCTATACCTTCTTCTTTGGCAAGTGCCAAGAATGCCGTTAAATAAGAACGCAAAAATGCGCGATAGCGCGGGGAGGCGGCAGGTGTGCTATAGTCAAAAAGCTTTACGGCTTCGCCGCTTCTTTCCCCATATACCGTGATGGCATTTTCCGCACCCCATTGCGAAAACAGATGACAATGCTCAAAGAAACGGATGCCGCTTTCTTTTGCCGTCCGAATAAAGCGCCTTATGAGCGAAAGGTCAAACTCATATTTTTCTCCCACGTCACGAACGCCGAGGAGCTGTACGTTTGTGCGCTCAAGGCCTATCGCGGTGTCAAGCGGCGGCGTAAAGGCGGGAAGAAGCACCGTGGTCATACCGTGAAGCGCGGCATTTTTTAAATAAGCGCCAAGCACCTTAAAATATTCGTCGCTCCAAAGGGTGAGCCCGTGATCCTCCGCTATACAGTCGTAGTGAACCCAGTTGGTATAAAGAAGACCGTTTTCGGGCAAAAGCGCATCGATCAGCGTAAGCTCTATTTCGTGAGACGCCAGTAGTTCGCCGCTCATCAAGGAGGTAATACGAATGTGTACGGTGTGGACTCCCGCTCTTTGTGCCTCGCCCTCCTCGTTTGCCGTAATATAGACGCTTTGCGTTTCACGGGAGGAGGCGTTGAGCAGAACGCGCTCGCCTTTTTCATAATAGGGCACACTCCTGTCACCGAGAAAAACGATCTCGGGATCGGGATCGCGCGGCAGCAAAAGGTCGGGGCAAGCCCCCGTTTTTCCCTTGCCATCCTCGCACATGGCGGCGGAAAAGGGAACGAGGCATACCTTGGAAAGCGTAATGGGTAAGGTGTCTGAAAATGCCGATATGGAGATCGGCACGTCCGGGACACGGCCGTTCGGCGGAATCGGCAAAAGCGAACGGTAGGCAAGCGAAAAGGAGATCGGCTCGTTTCTCAGGGCTCTTGCGCGGCGGATGCTTTCCTTGGGTGTGTCGTTTTCGAAAACTCTTTCCTCGGATGATACTATCCAAGACACCAGTAACTTTTGATTTTCTATCGTTTTTTCTCCTTGCTTGAAGATAAAGTCGGTAAATGAATTTTGTGTAAGTAGTGATTCTTAAGCGGTTACGGAACGGCGGTGCTTATCTTCCGAAAAAATATTCCTCAACACCGGCACAAAGATAGTGATAAACAGGCAAATGAAGCTCTTGGATTTTGTACGTTTCGGTTTCGGGAACACGAATCGTGATATCACATATATCGGTTAGTGCGCTGCTCTTGTTTCCCGTAAGTGCGAGAGTTTTCATTCCTAACGCCCTCGCAACGGTAGCGGCGTTGACTACGTTGGTTGCGTCTCCGGACGTGGATATCCCGACAAACAAGTCCTCTGCGCGTGCGTAGCCGTAAAGCAGCTGTGCGTATACCATCGAAGGATCGGCATCGTTGATCCATGCCGTCAAGGCGGCGCGTTGAGAGGGAAGAGATATGGCAGGTAAGGCACCCTGCAATTTTTGACGAATCCGATCAGGCAGTCTTGTGTCGTTCACCGCCCTCTTCAAAAGAAACCCCTTCATCAATTCACCCACAATGTGATCGCAGTCTGCGGCGCTTCCGCCGTTGCCGCACAGCAAAAGCTTTCCACCGCCCTTATAGCACTCTATCATCGCATTTTGGGCATGTAAAATGTCATCCTTGCAATTTTCCAGCTTTGGATACCGTTCGAACAGTTTCGATAACATAATAATCTCCTATCCTTATATGAGTGCCGTTGCGATAGCGGCATAATCGTCGAGCTTTTCCGAAAGCTTTGCACTCACTACTTGGCAACAGCTGTTAGACAGTGGCAAAGCCTCGTTTTTCAGCTCTTCTTGCATAGCTTCCAAAAGCAGCCCGCCGCTTCGTTCAAAAATGCTTCCTATAACGATTCTTTCAGGGTTCAAAATGTCTATCAGCACGGACAAGCCGCGCCCTAAATATTTCCCCGATATTTTGTAAACGTCGCGCGCCGTGCGGTCACCTTGCTCGGCGGCGTCGGCTATGGACTTGGCGGATATAGCCTTCTCGGACATCCCTTCCTTAAAATACAGAGGATATTCTCCCTTTTCTATGCTTTTCATGGCCTCTGTATATCCCAGTCGGGCAATTCCGCCCCCACTGCAAAATCCTTCGAAGGAGCCTGCCTTTCGGTATCCGACGGGACCTTGTTCGGCAAGCCTTATGTGGCCCACCTCGCCTGCATTGCCGTTTGTTCCCTCGTATAGTGCTCCGTTCAGTATCAAACCCGCGCCGAGCCCCGTTCCAAAGGTCAAAAAAATCATATTTTTGCATCCGACGCCCGCACCGAATTTCCACTCCGCAAGCGCGCAGGCGTTGGCATCGTTTTGCAGCCTTACGGGAGCACCGTAACGCTCTCGGATGTGCTTTGCGATCTCAATACGATCCCACTCGGGTAGATTTGGGGGGGATAAGATCACTCCCTGAACGGAATCAAGCGGCCCACCGCATGAAATCCCGATTTTGTCGGGCTTGCGCTCCAGTAAACGGTCGGCGGCATCCATCAGCCGATCGATCATCTCATATGCGCTGATTTCGAAATCGGTAGCTAGTATTTCCTTGCGTAGCAGGTGTATTTCTCCGCTCTCGGTGCGTGCGGTGAGGACGGAGCATTTCGTTCCCCCGATGGTAAATCCAAGTATATACATTGCATATCCCTCAAAAACGGTATTTTTTCATTACGCTCTTGTACTTGTCAAATGAGAATGGCGGATGTCCGCAAAGATAATGATTAAATCCGCGCTCGCCATTACATTCCCATTCAAATATTAAAATCCTTTGCTCGGAATAATATATCGGAAGATTGATGACGAGGGTGCTTGTGTTGATCTTTGCGACGAAGCTCCCCTCGTATAAAATTTCATCATCCGAAGCATCCCTGACGGTCAGATGACCTCGATGCTCTTGCAAAGTATCATTGCAAGCATATATGGGCAAACTCCAAGAGCTGATCTCGTCTGCCGCGATGACAAACGGCGCTTGCGAGCGTTTGATGTAGTTGTAAGCAAGCTTTTTTGAAAAATAGTAATCCACCACCGCGTCAGACATTTGCGGCCAACCGTCCAAAAGATTCCACCAGATGATGCCTGTCTTTTGAGGACGTCCTACACGCATACGCTCAATAAAGTATTTTTTTGCTTCTGCTTGCGATATTTGCGATGCCAAAACGTATTCCTCAGGATCGGTAGGCACTTCGCCGAAAAATTGACGGATCTGCTTTTCCATCAGCATTACGCGGTGATCACTGCCGTTTTGATTGCTGGAATGTAAGATCCACTCGGGGTTGCTCTGGTATGGCCATACCTTGTCGGGTGTGATAAATTTTTTGATAGAAGCAAGCGACGGACAGCCGTGATATCCAATTTCGCTGACAAAGCGAGCCTTGTTTGTTTTGTAGAAATCACTTTTGAAATAGTCGCGCGGCCCCCAAAGGTGATCTTCAACAAGAGGCGAGCCCATGACCTGTGAGCGTGCGCCGCTTGCGTACATTTCGGGGGATATGTAGGGGGAACTGGGCAGATAAGGTCTCCCGTAGTCGTTGTCCCGTACACATTCGGCAATCAGCTCGCGCGTGATCTTATTGGTGTTTGGGTCATAGAGCGAAGCAAAGCATGCGTCGATCTCGTTATCTCCCGCCCATAAAACCAGGGAAGGATGACCGCGAAGCTTTCTGATGACGGCGGTGAACTCTTTTTTTAGATTTTGCATAAAGGCGTCGTTTTCGGGATAAAGCCCGCATGCCATCGCAAAATCCTGCCATACCATAATACCGTTTCGGTCGCAAAAATCAAAAAACGCATGATCCTCGTACACGTTTCCGCCCCAAGCGCGAAGAATATTACATCCGATGTCGCGTACAAGCGACAGTGCTTTTTCGTAACGCTCGGCATCCCTTGAATGAAACGCGTCAAGAGGCACCCAGTTGGAGCCACGGCACATAATCTCCACACCGTTGACAAGAAAACGAAATTGACCGCCATTCTCGCCGTCGGGATCCTTGCGATCAAGAACTACGTCACGCACGCCGAAAGAAAGTGCTTCCTCGTGTATGAGCCTGCCGTTTTGGTATATTCTTGCCTTGGCGTCGTAAACGCTTGCGTCGCCGTAGCCGTAGGGAAACCAAAGCTTTTGGTTTTCAATGTGAAAATCAAAGCGACCGTAAGGCTTTTTAATTGACTGTCTTACCTTAAAGGTGCTATTACCCGATGCACCCTCAAGCTCAATTTCGGTGTCAGTGGGAAACGTCCCGACCGTTTCTATTGTATAGTAGCAGGTGCGCTGATTTCTGCCCGCGCGAATAAAGAGCTGAGAAAAATACATTCTGTCGCGCACCTCAAGGCGCACCTCGCGCCAAAGACCTGCGGTAACGGCACGGGGCATAATATCCCATCCAAAGGAATGAGGCGGCTTGCGCAAATAACAGCCGTCAATGCGAGCGCTGTGTAGAATTCTTATAGGATAGTCATAGCTGTGCGCTTTGAGAATGGCGGAGGAGAGGTGAACGGTAAGGACGTTTTCGCCCTCCTTAAGATACTCGTCCACTCTGAACTCGTGAGCAATGTACATGTTTTCACTCTCGCCGATCAATACGCCGTTTAAAAAGTATTTGGCAAAGCAGTCCACGCCTTCAAAAACAAGGTATACGTTTTCTTTTTCGGAAAGGGTAAAGCTCTTTTCATACCACCATTCGTAATCCTCGTATTTTTCGGCTTCAAGAATGTTTTCGCCAAAAAAGAGATCGGCGGGAAGGTAGCCCGCACGTGATAAATCAAGCTGCACACATCCGGGAACCTTGGCGGGAACGGCAACCGTGTTTTCCGTACCCGATGTCTGCCGCCGTCCTTTTAGACTCCAAGCACCGTTCAGTGAGATCGTTTTCATAAAAAATCCCCCTCATTCTTGTCTTTGGTTTCATTACAAATTCATTATACCTGTACGAATGCTTGTTTTCTAACAAAAAAGAACGGAAAATCAACGGTTTTTTTTGATTTTTATTTACAAACATTAAAATACCGTGTATAATATAGAAAAGAGAACAAGGAGAAGCCTATGGACAAGATCAGGAAATACGAAAGATTGTGCCTGCCGCCAAACGAGCATTTGATCGTCGCCAAGCATACGGTCAGCGGCGGGCATCCGCAGCATTGGCACAGCTATTTTGAAATTGAGATCATTTTGTCAGGGTCGGGTAAGTATATCATCAATGACGTAGAGTATGACATATCAAAAAACGACGCCTTTCTTCTCACCTCAACCGATTTTCATTACTTGGAAACGAACGAGGATACGCATTTAATAAACGTTTCCTTCGACAGCGATATGCTTTCTGACGAAGATATGACTGCCCTCGTTTCGGGCAACACGGAAAAAGCGTACGTTTTCGAGAGGGAAGAATATGAAAGACTGATAAATGCGACAAAGATACTCAGTCATGAGTGTGAAATATCGGGAGAATGTCAAAAGCAGATACTGTTTTATATCGTCAAGTGCCTTTTAAGAAAGAATGCGGTGCACCCCGAGGGAAGGGACAACCTTGAGCACAATCACGGAATAAAAAAAGCCATCGTATATATGGAAATGCATTTCGCGGAAAAGATCACTTTAGAGTCCGTTTCTGCTGCCGCAGGGTACACCCCCGCTTATTTCAGCAACATTTTTTCAAAGCTCACGGGAGAGACCTATATAGAGGCTCTTTCACGGATTCGCCTCAGTCATGCCAAAAGTATGCTTGTCGGCGGCTTCTCGGTATCGGACGCTTGCTTTATGTCGGGCTTCGGCTCGCTTTCCAATTTTCTTGAGGTTTTCAAAAAACGGCACAAGCTCTCGCCGCACGAATATAAAAAAAGAGCCACACGGCAGTTGGCTTCAAAATAAGTCCCGAGCAAAAGGCTGTGTTTTTCCTTACGGTCATAACGCAGCTTTTTTGTTGTATTGCGACGTTAACTTGATTTCCTAAAATATCCCAAATAGGTGTAAAAAATGGCTAAGATCAATTTTACACCCGACGCCCTTGAGGACTTGAAGGAAATCAAAGCGTATATTACCGAAGAGTTGTGCAGCGAAGTGTTCGCCATCCGCACGGTAGGGAATATCACGAAGCGCATCCGTCAGTTATTGGATTTTCCCGAAAGCGGCGCCCCTCTCCTCCATCATCAATCTTGAAGCGCCGTACCGCTTCCTTGTCTGCGGCAACTACACCGCATTTTATAAGGTGGAAGTAAACGAAGTACACATCATCCGTCTACTCTATGCAAGACGCAACTTTATGCAGATCCTTTTCGGCAAAACATACGACGAATAACACAACATCGCTATCCTTCGGGGTAGCGATGTTGTGTCATAGTGGAACAATATCATCTTAACAGACATATCATGTTTCTTTAAAAGCATGTCGATATTGCAAAGGCGTCATTCCCGTATGTTTTAAAAAAACTCTATGAAAGGTATTGATTGCAGAAAAACCGCTTTCCATAGCAACGGTCGTTATGCTCATTTGCGGCTGATTTGAGAGCAGCTTTTTTGCGTGTTCAATGCGATAGAATGCTATCAATCGGGAAAAATGCATCCCGGTTAAAGAATGTAGCGCGTGTGACAAATATTTTTCGTTGTACCCAAACAGTTTTGCAAGATGACCAAGCTTGATCTCTTCCGTATAGTGAGTGGATAGATATGTTACGACTTTTTGGAATAGGATGCCGTCCGTGCAGGCGGCTTCTTCAAAAGCAGAATGTTCGATCACCTTTTCGGCAATCAGATTCAAAATGCCGCATATCTTCAGACTTTGCTCTTTTTTCAGCACATATAGACCTTCTAAAACAGAGGATAATTCATCCGCGGGGATTGCCGAAACGACCAGCCTTTTTTCTCCTAATGCGGAAAAAAACAGAGGAATGAAATCGTTTGAAAACACAGCGCAGACAAGCTCCGTATTCTGAAATGCGTATTGGTGAACATAGTTTGGCGGAATCCAAACGAATTCTTTGGATTTGATCTTGATGTTCCGTCCGTTTACCCAAATATCGCCTTCGCCTTCTTTGCAATAAAGGATCTCGCTGTATTCGTGAAGATGGAGCTCTACCCACCAGTTTTGGTGATATTTGCTTCGGAAGTCAAACGTTCCGTTAAAATTCTCGTTATGATATTTCATGTAAGTCACCTAACCTTTTGGAATAATATTATCATACTTTTGGTTTTTTATCAAGCATATATTTGATATAATTTTTGTAAATAAATAAAAACATGGAGGCTGTTTCAATGAAATGGAGTAAAGAAAGAGTATGGGAATGGTATAATAACCGTCCTTGGTTCAGAGGATGCAACTATATGAGTGCAGACTGCGCCAATCGTGTGGATCAATGGCAAGAGCTCGGATTTGAAGAACGCTTCGAGACAACCGAGAAAGAACTGGTGTTGATGAAGGAAACGGGATTTAATACCGTTCGCCTGATTCTTGAGTATGTCGTCTGGAAAGAAGAGCATGACGGATTTATGGAACGCTTTGACCGTTATCTTTCCCTTTGCGCTAAATACGGAATATCCTGCATGATCGTTCTTGCAAATGATTGTATGCCTCCAAAAACCGAGCTTTGGAAAACGCCTTTCGTAGGTGAGCAGACCTATGATTGGGGTTATCACGGTGGAAAAAAGCATTCCCAACACAGTACGATGCACAACGGTCCCGCTCCTCACTTTTATTTGGACGATCCTGAAAGTCGAGAGGACTATTTCAAAATGGTTGCAGAAATTGTCAAAAAGTACAAAGACGACGAGCGTATTTGCCTTTGGGACATTTATAATGAACCCGGAAACAGCCGCAGACAGGATGTCACCTTGCCTAATTTGAAAAAGCTGTTTGAGATTGTCCGTAGCATTGATCCATCACAGCCCTTGACCGTAGGGATATATGCAATAAACAGTGATGAGAATGTTTTGCCGAATGAGATAGAACGGTATGCCCTTGATAACTCTGATGTTATTTCCTACCACTTTTACGGCGACTACAATACGCATGTAAAGATCATTAAGCGCTTGAAAGAAGAAGGGCGTCCCATTTTGAATACTGAGTGGCTGGGACGCTGCTTGGGTAATGATGTCTTCTCCTTGTTTCCTCTCTTCTTTTTGGAGAAGATCGGTTGCTACAACTGGGGATTCGTCGCAGGGAAATACCAGACCTATGAGCCTTGGGAAGGAACTTGGCAGAGATATGAAAATGGCACCGAAACTAACGTGGATTTTACAAAATGGTTTCATGATCTCTATCGCCCCAATCATCGTCCTTATGACCCGAATGAGATTCGTGTCATCAAGGAGTTTTGCCGATTGGCAGACGATGATTTTTTAAAAAAACGTGAGAAGTGAAGTAGATATTGCCTACGGAGATTGGTCGGCGAAGATAAATGTTCTTCGCGGCGCTAATTGCATAAGCTTAAGAAATGACTGCTATGGGGTCAGCCTTTTAAGAGAGCCTCCCGAGGACGGCAAACTTGATAATCCTTATCTTTACGGTATGCCGATCCTTTTTCCCGTGAACAGAATTGAGGATGGAATCTTTGAGCTTGAGGGTAGACAGTATGAATTCCCAATCAATGAGCCTTTAACAGGCTGTCATCTTCACGGAGAATTGCACAAAACGCAATTTGAGGTGTTAAAGCATGAAAAGAGCCTGATTAAATGCCGTTACCGCGCAGATAGCGGTGAATACATCGGATTTCCTCACACCTTTGAGATTGTACAGGAATACGAGTTAAAACGGGACGGTTTTTATCATACGTTAACTGTCACCAATCTGTCAGAACACAATATGCCTCTTTTTCTTGGGTTTCACACCACTTTCAACACCTTGTTTGTAAAGAACAGCAGACCTGAGAACATACGCGTGTTTGCCGATATTTCCGAGGAATATGAGCGCAATATGGAGGTCAACTATCTGCCCACGGGCGTAAAGCCTCGTTTTGATGCCGTTTCGGTGTCATTATCTGACGGTACGTACAAGCCCTTCGATGGAAAGATCAGCCGTCATTACCGTGGCAACGGACAGATGTCGATAACTGATATTGGTAACGGCTTGCGTGTGGTGTACGAAAACGATGAAAAATACGGATTTCGTCTTATATACAACGGCGGCAACGATGGATATATTTGTCTTGAACCGCAGACCTGCCTTGCGGGCTGTCAGAACTCTCGATTTTCAAGAGAAGAAGGCGGATTTGACTTTTTGCAAGTAGGAGGGAGCAAAACCTATCGTTCAAAAATATTTTTGGAGAAAATATGAGTATGAAAATTACTTGGCTGGGGCAAGCGGGATTGTTATTTGAATCGAATGAAATCATAATCATGATCGACCCCTATCTTTCAGACAGTGTTGAAGCAATACAGCCTCACTTTTGGAGAAGAGTGCCTGTTGACGAAAGCTTTTTCGAGATAACACCCGATGTAATCGTACTGACGCACGATCATCTCGATCATACCGACCCCGATACTTTAAAGCACTATCTTGGAGAAAACACCGAGGTTTTTGTATTGGCATCGGGAAATGCGTGGAATCACGTGAGACGGGCATTTGGAGGAATCAAAAACAACTACGTTCAATTCAATCGCGGAACCGAGTGGACAGAAAAGGGCGTTCGATTTAAGGCTGTATATGCGGAGCATTCCGACGACTGTGCCATCGGCGTGTTAATCTATGCGGACGGAAAGACCTATTATGTGACGGGCGACACCCTGTATCACGAACGGATTTTTGGGAATCTTCCCGATCATATCGACTATGTATTTCTGCCCGTCAACGGTGTGGGCAACAATATGAACATGACAGACGCAAAGCGGTTTTGCGAAAGAATAGGAGCGATTGCCGTGCCTATGCACTGCGGTCTGTTTGATGAAAAGGATATGAATTGTTTTGAATATGAGAGCAAAATCGTTCCCGAATTTTACAAGGAGATAAAGCTGATATGAAAATAACGCGGCTTGAAGTGATTAAGGTAAAACCCCGTTGAATGTTTTTGAAGATGCACACCGATACCGATATTTACGGTCTTGGTGAGCCTGTGCTCGAGGGGCATTGTAATGCGGTTGAAGCTGTTCTTCGCGAATACGAGGAGTACCTTATTGGCAAGGATCCTAAAGTCGGATCGTAGCCATGTCGTCTGTGAGCCAAGGGGTT
>JAZRGD010000124.1:0-3421 GCA_045644045.1 Eubacteriales bacterium | reverse complement strand
GGAGAGCGCACCCGCCACGCCCGTGTTGATAAGCAGGGCGGGGGAATAGCGCAGGATCATGGCCTCGGCGGACAGGGCGGCGTTGACCTTGCCCTCGCCGCATACCGTCATCACCACCCGCTTTCCCGCGAGAGTGCCCGTGTAGAAGGTCAGACCGCTGACGGTCTCCTCCTTCTCTATGGTGGCCGCTTCCTTGAGCTTTTCCAGCTCCACCGACATGGCGGCGATAATCCCGATCATAGTTCTCTCCTTTGCTAACTTATGGCTGTCAAATTATTGATTTTCGGAGGGGGTCTCCCCTGCGGTCTCCGTCAGCCTCTTGCGGAAGCAACGGCGGCGGCGGTGCTGACGGCTGGGGAAGAGCTTCCAATGCTCCAGCATCTTGGCGTTTTCCTCCAGCTGGGGACCCGTCTCACCGTAGCGAATGCCGCGACGGCGACAGCCTTGCATAATGCTGTCAATGATAATGGCGTTGACGCCCATGCCTTGCAGGTCGGGATGGACGGCCACCAGAAGGAAATCAATGCAATCGTTCTTTTTGAGCGCCCGCAAAACGGGGATAAAGCCGAAGGGGAAGAGCTTGCCGTCCGTCTTGCGGAAGGCGGCGGACAGAGAGGGGGCGGTGGCACCGAAGGCCACCAGCTCCTCCTTTTCGTTGACCACGAGACAGGCGAAGTCGGGGTCGATAAGGGGAACGAACTTGGCGGCGTATCGCCTGATCTGCTCCTCGTCCAGATCCACCGTACCGTACAGGGGAGCGTAGGCCAGATTGGCAAGGGCAAAGGCCTTTTCAATGTAAGGGCCGAACTCGCGGCGGTGCTTGATCTTCACCACCCGCAGGCCGTGCTTCTTCTTCGCACGCTCCGACAGGCGGGAGAGAACGGAATAGGTGCGCTCGTCGTCGGGCCAGAAGATTTGAAGCTCCAACCAGTCCACGTCCTTTTCGTAGCCCAGGCGGGTCATATGCTCCAAATAATAAGGCGCATTGTAATAGGTGAAGAACAGGCTTTTTTCCTTGAAGCCCTCCACCAGCATGCCTTCTCTGTCCAGGTCGGTGAAGCCCAAGGGGCCGTGGACCTCCTCGCACCCCATCTCGCGGGCGTAGTTCTCCACTGCGGCAAAGAGGGCGTCGGAGACGGCGGGGTCGTCGATGAAATCCACCGAGGTGAAGCGCATACGGGTCTTGCCCCACTTTTCGTTAGAGCGGCGGCTGAAAATAGCACCGATGCGGCCTACCGTCTCGCCGTCACGGAGAGCGAGGAAATATTTCGCCTCGCAATAGGAGAAGGCGGGGTTTTTCTTTTCATTCATGTCCGACAGCTCGTCGGCGTACATAGGGGGGACGTAGTAGGGGTTGTCCTTGTATAGGCGGTTGGGGAAATTTACAAATTCCCGTTTTTGCTTGGACGTCAGAACTTCGGTGATTTGGATCATGGGAAATCTCCTTCTTGCTATCAAGAGAAAACAGGGTCGTTTTTTCGTTAAAACGGGCTTCTTATCAGAAGCGCATACGAAGCTAATATACATTATATCATATGTTCTCACAAAAATCAACCCCAAATATGAACAAGCCCCGAGAGGAGCGCAAAACAGGAACAAGGCCCGAGAGGCCGTGTCGCGCCGCGCGTGTTTGGCTCACGCGCGAAAAACAGCCTCCCCTTCACGGTAAGAGACCGAAGAGAGGTGACGCGCATAAACTGATAATAGCGGTCGGGGCTTCCCGCCGTAAAATGAAAAAGAGAGGAAATTCCTTTGCATATCGCTTTTTTAGGCGGCGACCGCCGCATGACGATCTGTGCCGCGCGGGCAAGGAAGGAGGGGCACGCCGTCTTTTCCGCCACGGGCGGCGAGGGGCTTTTGTCTCCCGCCGTGCTGCAGGGGGTGGGGGAGGCGTCGGTTTTGGTCCTGCCCTATCCCGCCACCCGCGACGGCGTTCATATCAGCGCCACCCACATCCCCTTTTCCGCCCTGCCCTTGAAGGAGGGGGTCACCGTGGTGGGGGGCGACATCCCTGCCGATTGGCATAGAGAGCACGTTTTGTTTTTTGATCTTGCCCGACAAGAGGGGTTTTTGTGGGAAAACGCCCGCTTGACGGCGGAGGGCGCGCTTGCCGCCGTCCTGAACGCCACCGAAAGAGGGCTGTACGGCTTGCCCGTAGCCGTTGTGGGTTTTGGGCGTATTGGCAAGCAGCTTGCCCGCCTTTTGAACGCCGTAGGCGGGCGGGTGACCGTTTACGCCCGCCGTCCCGCCGCGTTGGCGGAGGCACGTGCCATGGGGTACGGCGCGCGGGAGGCCGTTTTCCCTCTTTCCGTGGAGGAGAGAGTGGTGCTTGACACTCTGCCGCCCGCCGTCACGCACAGCCTGAAACTGCCCGAAGGGGCACTATGCTACGACCTGGGCGGAGCTTTGCCCGCCACTCTGCCCGACACGGCGGGGGGCGAGGTGAAGGTGGAGACCATGCGCGGCGTTCCGGGGGTGTTTGCGCCGCAGGGCGCGGCGGAGATCTATTACGCCGCCCTCCTCCCCTATCTTGCCACCGCCACGGAGACGGGAGAGGAGGGCTTCCCCATGGGTGAGGTGGTGCCCACATTAGCCCCGTGCGAGGCGGAAAGGAGGTTTCTTTTATGATCGGATACGCCTTTTGCGGCTCGTTTTGTACCCTGTCCCATTCCTTGGCCGCTTTGCGCCGCCTGCGGGCGGACGGGGCGGAGGTCTTGCCCATTTTTTCGGACAGCGTGTACGAAACCGACACCCGATTTTGGAAAAAAGAGGAGTTTTACGGCGCGGTGACGGGGCTTTGCGGCGGAAAAAAGATCATTCACACCATCGTGGATGCCGAGCCCCTCGGCCCTGCCGTTCCCCTTGAGGCCTTGGTCATCGCCCCCTGTACGGGCAATACTTTAGCCAAGATCGCGAGCGGCATCACCGACACCCCCGTCACCATGGCGGCCAAGGCCCACCTGAGGCAGGACAGACCCCTGCTCATCGCCCTTGCCTCCAACGACTCCCTGTCGGCAAATCTCGCCAACATTTCTAAGCTGCTTCTCAGAAAGCAGGTCTATTTCGTCCCCATGCGCCAGGACGATCCCGACAAAAAGCCCCATTCCCTGGTGGCGGATTTTACTTATCTTTCGGATTGCCTTGCCGCCGCCCTGACAGGGAAGCAGTTGAGACCGTTATTCTTGTGAAAAAAGGCTGTTCGCCTTTTTTCACCTCCTCATTTGCGCGGAGGCGCAACAAAAAACCAAGGCCATTCGTTTCGTTTGACCTTGGTTTTTAATTGTATAACGAAAACCCCGCCATAGTGGCGGGGTTCAAAAGAGGCTTTGCCGATGAACAGAAATTTCACCCAAACAAGTGCGGAAGGCATTTGTGCCAAAGGCCCCCTCCGAGAGGTAAACGAGCAAAAACAATTGATAAT
>JAZRGD010000123.1:0-21841 GCA_045644045.1 Eubacteriales bacterium | reverse complement strand
CCGTCGCGCGTACTTTTATCCTTGAACGGAAAAATTTTGATGAGCGAATACCCTTAAAAAACCGACGAGCAAATATTTTTAAAAAAAGACTTGACAATTTTATTTTCATCTGCTATAATATCACTCGTTCACGCCGGTGTGTTGGAATGGCAGACGAGATGGACTCAAAATCCATTGTCCGCAAGGGCGTGTGGGTTCAAGTCCCACCACCGGCACCAAACGAAAAGCGACAGGTTTCGACCTGTCGCTTTTTCCATAGAAGACAAACTTCATGCGAAGCAAAAGAAAAAACAACAGAAAAGCATAATTTCGTGTGCTTTCCCACCTTTTGGGAGATAAAACATCTAAAAAAAATAAAAAAATTCGGAAAGCCCCTTGCGATTTTTTGAAAGTTTATATATAATAGTAATGTTAAACACCCTTGTGAAAAGAAAAAAAGAACAACGGAAAGGAACTTATTATGGCAGAAGTTAAAAAGGGCGGCATCTCCGTTGAGACCGCGCATATTTTCCCCATCATTAAAAAGTGGCTGTATTCGGAGAAGGAGATCTTCCTTCGTGAGATCGTTTCCAACGCCTCCGACGCCATCACCAAGTTAAAGAGATTGTCGTCTCTTGGTAAGTACGAGAGTGACGGCGTGCCTTATCGCATCGACGTTAGCTTCAATAAGAGCGAAAAGACCCTCACCGTTTCCGACAACGGTATCGGTATGACCGAGGAGGAGCTGGAAAAATACATTTGCAATATGGCTCTGTCGGGTGCCTTGGAGTTCGTGGAAAAATACGAGGGCGAGAGCGCGGAAAAGGGAAGCGAGAGCGGCATTATCGGTCACTTCGGTCTTGGCTTCTATTCCGCCTTCATGGTGGCCGATCGTGTGGAGATCGTCACCGCCTCTTATGAGAACACCCCTGCCGTGCGTTGGGAGTGCGAGGAGGACGGTAGCTACACCGTATATCACGATGCGGAAAGAGGCAGAGGAACCTCTGTCATTATGCACGTCAACGCCGACAGCGAGGAGTACCTGACCGAGACCAAGCTTCGTGAGGTGCTGGATAAATACTGCGCTTTTATGCCTGTTGAGATCTACCTGACAGACGAGGAAAAGGAAGAGGAAGAGCCGAAGGAAGGTGAGGATGCGAAGGCGCCGGAAGCGCCTAAGCCCATCAACGACGTGACGCCCCTTTGGCAGAAGAAAGCCTCCGATTGCACCGAGGAGGAGTACGGTGAATTTTATCGCAAGGTCTTCCACGATTATAACGAGCCCTTGTTCCATATGCACCTAAATGCCGATTATCCTTTGAATTTCAAGGGCATTCTGTATTTCCCCAAGATCAAGGAGAACTACGAGAGTCTCGAAGGGAAGATCAAGCTTTATTACAACCAGGTGTTTGTGGCGGACAACATCAAGGAGGTCATTCCCGAGTATCTTCTGATGCTTCGCGGTGTCCTTGATTGCCCCGAACTGCCCCTCAACGTTTCTCGCAGCTACCTGCAAAACAGCGCTTACGTTACCAAGGTATCTCAGTATATCGTCAAAAAGGTGGCAGATAAGCTGACGGGAATGTTCAAAAACGAGAGAGAAAAATACGAGGGTCTTTGGAAGGATTTAAAGACCTTTGTGGAATATGGCGCGATATGCGAGCATAAGTTTTACGACAGAGTTAAGGACGCTCTGCTTCTCACCACCGCCGACGGCAAAAAGATGACGGTGGCGGAATGTATAGAGAAGGCGGGCGACAAGAAGACGGTATACTACGCCTCCGACTTGAAGCTGCAAGCACAGTATATCGCCATGTACGAGGCGCGCGGCATCGACGTGGTGCTGTCCGAAACAGTGCTTGACGACCGCTTCCTCCAGCTCCTTGAGCAAAAGGAGGCAGGACTCAAATTTATGCGCGTGGATGCCGATACCTCCGTTCTCCGTGAGGAGGGAGCAGAGGAGGAAAAGAACGAGAAGCTGACCGCTCTCTTTGAGGGGCTTGCCACCGAAAAGGAAAAGCTGACCGTCAGAGTGGAGCGCTTTGCCGACGCCTCCGTTCCCGCCGTCCTCAATCTGTCCGAGGAATCACGCCGTATGGAGGAAATGATGAAGATGTACGGCATGGATATGGCGGGAATGCCCAAGGAATCCGTGCTGGTTTTGAACAGTGCCTCTCCCATCGTTTCCCGTCTCGCCGAGGGCGGCTTTGGCGACAAGGAGGAAAAGGTGGCCAAGCAGATCTATCACCTGGCCGTCCTCTCGGGCAGAAGCCTTGAGGCGGATGAGATGAAGGCCTTCCTCGCCGACACCTACGAGCTTTTGTCTCTTCTCGTATGACGGAGAGGGACGGTAACGCGCTTTTGCGTGAGGGCTTGCGCGACCTGGAAAAGGAAGCGATCGCACGGAGAAGCCTGCGCCTGTTTGCCCTGTCCGAGCTGGCGGAGGCCGTCAGCGAGGAGGCAAAGGCGTCACTCTTGCGCGAGGAAACGCCCGCACAGGCGTTTTTGACAAAGGCGGAGGAGGTGGGGCAGGATATGCCCGCCGAGTATCTTCCTCTCATGGAAGCGAGAGGAGAGGACGCGCGTGCCTCCGACCTGGTCGCCCTTTCCGTTTTTCTGGCAGAGCGGCTGGAGAAGGAGATCGACCCCGTGACCGCCTTTCGCGCTTCGCGGCCAAAGGGCTGTCGCATCTGCTACCTGCCCTCTGCCCATGCCGAGGCGGCGTATGCCGTCTGCCTCAGTAACGGAGAGAACGTGAGTCTGCTTTTGGCGGACAACGCCGAGCTTGGCTGCGCGGCACTTGCCGCGGGGGATGCGGATTATCTGCTTTTGCCTTATGCGGGCGCGTTGGGCACGCGGCTGGTCTCCACCGAGCGTCTGGTGGAGCGATACGACCTGTACACCGCCGCCACCGTCCGTCTGCGCGAGGAGGAGGGAGAGGTGACCTACGGTCTCTTTTCCGCATACAGTGCCCCCTTTGCCGAAAGGGAAGAAATGCTTTTGTCTCTGCGCTTTACCGCAGAGTCTCATTCCCATCTCGGGCGGATGCTGACCGCCTTTGCCGCCTTGGGCTTTACGGTGAAGGAGCTGGTCTCTATACCCGAGGATTACGGACGTGTCAAGGGACGAGCGGCTTTGGAAGGAAAAGGAAATCATACAGCCCTGTGGCTCTATCTGTGTCTTTATGCGGGAAGCTTCTCCTTTACGGGGCTCTTTCCCGTTTTAGAGCAAGACAACGGAAACTGAAAGGAGTAGACTATGAAACAAAGAATCGAATATATTGCGAAGGGCACCTGCTCGCGCCGCATTTTCGTCACCCTGACGGACGGCGTGATCGAGGAGGCTCGCTTTGAGGGCGGCTGTGCCGGTAATACCAAGGGTGTCAGCAGCTTGGTGAAGGGCATGAAGGCTACCGAGGCCATCGAACGCCTCAGTGGCATTCGTTGCGGCTTCAAGACAACCTCCTGTCCCGATCAGCTTGCCAAAGCGATCGAGCTTTGCCTCGCTGAGGACGGCGAATAAGAAAGGAATACTATGGACGCAAAACAAGAGTACGAGAGATGGTTGGCTTACGAGGGATTGACCGACGGGGAAAGGGAAGAGCTTTTATCCATCCGCGAGGATGAGGAGACGGTCGCCTTCCGCTTTGGCAGAGCCATGAGCTTTGGTACTGCCGGGCTTCGTTCCACGATGTATATGGGGCCTGCGTGTATGAACGAATACACAGTGGCACAGGCAACGGGGGGCATTGCCGCCCTGATCCTCAGTGCTGAGGGCGAGACACGCGGCGTAGCCATTGCTTACGATAGCCGCAACAATTCCGAGACCTTCGCGCGGGTATGCGCCGAGGTGCTGGCGGCGTCGGGCATCAGATCCTATCTGTTTGACGGCGTGCGCCCCACCCCCGAGCTTTCCTTTGCCGTTCGTGCCCTCGGTTGCATGGCAGGCATCAATATCACCGCCTCCCACAACCCTAAGGAGTACAACGGCTACAAGGCCTATTGGGAGGACGGCGCGCAGATCTCGCCCGAGCAATCTCAGGTTGTGGCGGATGCTATCTCCTCCATCGACGTGCTGGGAGGCACTAAGAGAATGCCCCTTGCCGAGGCTTTGGCGGCGGGGCTCGTCACCATGCTTGGTGAGGATTTTGACGAGATCTATCTGGCGGCGGTTGCCAAGACCTCCATTGACCGCGACCTCATCGCATCCGTGGCTGATGACTTAAAGATCGTATATACCCCCCTGCACGGCGCGGGCTATCGCCTCGTTCCCGAGATCTTGAAAAGGGTCGGTCTGACGCAGCTTTATCCCGTTGAGGAGCAAATGGTGCTGGACGGCAATTTCCCCACGGTAAAAAAGCCAAATCCCGAATACGCCGACGTATTCGCCTTGGGCGTTAAGGTAGCGGAGAAGGTGGGAAGTGACCTGATCATCGCCACCGACCCGGATGCCGACCGTGTGGGTGTCATGAGCCGCACCCGCGACGGCGGCTTTGCTACCGTTACGGGCAACCAGATGGGGGCATTACTTTTGGATTACGTGATCCGTGCCCGTCGTGCGGTTGGCAAGCTCGACGCGGCGGCGTATGCCGTAAAATCCATCGTTTCCACCGACCTGGCGGCAAAAATTACCCGGGCACAGGGCGTGGAGCTTCACGACGTGTTTACCGGCTTCAAGTTCATCGGTGAGGTCATTAAGAATTACGAGGAAGCAGACAAGGCGGATTCGTTTATCCTCGGCTTCGAGGAGAGCTACGGTTATCTCTTTGGCAGCTATGCCAGAGATAAAGACGCCGTGGGTGCCGCGCTGATGATCGTGGAAATGACGGCGTATTACCGCAAAAAGGGAATGACCCTGTCCGACGCCTTGGAGGGACTGTACCGCGAGTACGGCCTATATAAGGAAGGCGTTCTCGATATTTATATGGAGGGTCTCGACGGCATCGCGCGCCGCGTGCGTGTGATGGAGGGGTTAAGACGAAACGCGCCCGAGACCTTGGGTGGCGTGAAGGTGACTGCCGTTACAGACCATGAAAAGCAAACGACCGTTTGCCTTGAGGATGGCAGTGAGACCCCCACGGGCATGACCGCCAGCGACGTTTTGTACTATACCCTTGAGAACGGCGACAAGGTGGTGGTACGCCCCTCCGGTACGGAGCCTAAGATCAAGTTTTATTTCCTTTGCCACGGCGAGGACGAAGCAAGCCTGGCAGAGAAGATCGAAGCGTATAAAAAGGATGCGGAGGCATTTGCCGCCGTCTAAAACAGGCAAGCATTCCTTGCCCGAAAGGAAACGAAAAAAGTGACCGAAAAGCAACAACGGACCCGAAATTTTTCCATCATTGCCCATATCGACCACGGCAAAAGCACCCTGGCTGACCGTATCCTTGAGGCGACCCAAACCGTCGCTGCGAGAGATATGGAGACTCAGCTGTTAGACAATATGGATCTGGAGCGTGAACGCGGCATTACCATCAAGGCCCGCGCCGTTCGTCTGACCTACAAGGCGGAGGATGGGGACTATCACCTGAACCTGATCGACACCCCCGGCCACGTGGACTTCGGCTACGAGGTGTCTCGTTCTCTCAGTGCCTGCGAGGGGGCACTTCTTGTGGTGGATGCCACCCAAGGCGTGGAGGCGCAGACCCTGGCAAACGCCTACCTTGCCATTGACAATGATCTTGAGATCGTTCCCGTCATCAATAAGATCGACCTCCCCTCGGCGGATATTGAGAACTGCCGCAAGGAAATTGAGGACATCATTGGACTTCCTGCCGAGGATTGTCCCGCGGTTTCCGCAAAAACAGGGCAGAATATTGAGGACGTATTAAGGAAGATCGTCACCGACGTGCCCGCCCCCAAGGGGGACGTAAACGCCCCTCTTAAGTGCTTGATCTTCGACTCCTACTACGACAGCTACCTTGGTGTCGTGGTCAACGTGCGCGTGATGGACGGTACCCTGCACGCGGGGGAAAAGATCCGTCTGATGAGCACGGGCTCGGTCTTTGAGGTGACCGAGGTGGGGACGATGGAGCCCTTTGGTCTGCAAAAATGCGAGGAGCTTTCCGCCGGCGACGTGGGTTACATCACCGCAAGCATCAAGACGGTCAGCGAGACACGCGTGGGTGACACCGTTACCTCTGCCGAGGGTGGCGCGACGGAGCCGCTCCCCGGCTTCCGTCAGGCAAGCCCGATGGTATACGCAGGTATCTACACCCCCGACGGCGCTAAATATCCCGACCTGCGTGATGCCCTCGAAAAGCTGCAGCTCAACGATGCCGCTCTCAGCTATGAGCCCGAGACCTCGGCCGCTCTTGGATTCGGCTTCCGTTGCGGCTTCCTTGGACTCTTGCATATGGAGATCATCGAGGAGCGTCTTGAGAGAGAGTTTGGGCTTGACCTGATCACCACCGCCCCCAGCGTTATCTACAAGATAGAGAAGCGTGGCGGCGAGACGGTGTACGTGGATAACCCCTCCAATTATCCCGCGCCCGACGAGATCGACACCGCCTACGAGCCCTTCGTGAAGGCGAGCATCATCACCCCCACCGACTATCTTGGTGGCATTATGGACCTGTGTAAGGACCGTCGCGGCGTGTTCCTTGATATGAAGTATATCGACACCACCCGCGTGGAGCTACATTACGTATTGCCCCTTAACGAGATCATCTACGACTTCTTTGATGCACTCAAGAGCCGCAGTAAGGGCTACGCCTCGCTGGACTATGAGTTTGACGAGTATCGTCCCAGCAAGCTGGTCAAGCTGGACTTCCTTCTGAACGGCGAGCAGGTAGACGCCCTTTCCTTTATCGTGTTTGAGGAGAACGCCTACGCGCGCGCCCGTAAGATCACCGAGCGCTTGAAGGAGAATATCCCGAGACAGATGTTCGAGATCCCGATTCAAGCGGCCATCGGAACAAAGGTCATAGCCCGTGAGACGGTCAAGGCTATGCGCAAGGACGTGCTTGCCAAGTGCTACGGCGGTGACATCACCCGTAAGAAGAAGCTGCTCGAAAAGCAAAAGGAAGGCAAGAAGAAGATGCGTAAGCTCGGTAGCGTAGAGGTCTCCCCCGTGGCCTTTATGGCTGTCCTCAAGCTGGACGATGAATAAGGGCGGCCTTTATTTTCACATCCCCTTTTGCCTCAAAAAATGTGATTATTGCGATTTTTGCTCCTTTCCGGGGATGGATGAGGCGCAAAAAAATGCCTATACGCGCGCTCTTATCACCGAAATGGAGGGCTATGCGGAAAGGGCCAGGGGGACGGTCTTTGATACGCTGTTTTTCGGCGGCGGCACACCAACCCTCTTGTCGGAGCGTTCGATTGCCGAAATTCTGAACGCCGCCCATCGCCTTTTTTCCATTGCGGAGGGCGCGGAGGTAACGGCAGAATCCAACCCCGCCACTGCAGGGAGGGAAAAGCTGACCGCTATGCGCGAGATGGGCTTTAACCGCCTGAGCGTGGGGGTGCAAAGCTTCTCCGACCGGGAGCTTTTCGCCCTCGGGCGTGTGCATAACGCCGACGATGCCCGTCGTTTTCTTGACGCCGTCCGTGCATCGGGCTTTGACAACGTGAATATCGACCTGATGTATGGCATTCCGGGTCAAACGGCGGAAAGCTGGCGAAGGACGCTGGAGGAGGCGGGGTGCTTGTCTCCCTCGCATATTTCGGCGTATAGCCTGATCCTGGAGGAGGGGACGCCACTTGCCGAAAAAAAAGACGCTCTCGTCCTTCCCGATGAGGAAGAGGAGGACGCCTTCGACCTTTATTTAAAGGCAACGCTTTCCCAAAACGGCTATCGCCATTATGAGATCAGCAATTACGCAAGGGAAGGGTGCGAGTGCAGGCACAACCTGCACTATTGGCGAAACGAGCCCTATCTCGGCTTTGGCGTGTCCGCTTACTCCTTTTTTGGCGGCGAGCGATATGGAAACGGACGAAGCCTTGCCGCCTATCTTGCCGACCCCGTGGGACAGATCGCGGACAGAGAGCGCATAGAGGGGGAGGGCTTAGCCTACGAATGGCTGATGCTTCGTTTTCGTCTTGCCGAGGGCGTACCCCTTGCGGCATACCGTGAGACCTTTGGCACCGACCTGCTCACGCGCTACGCCGACAGGGTGAAAAAATACGAAGCCCTTGGGCTGATGCGCGTCACACCTACCCACCTTTGCCTGACGGAGAAGGGAATGCGGCTTTCTAACGCCATTCTTGTGGATTTTTTGAGTTAAGGTGTTGACAAAAGCGTTTATCTTTGATACAATAAGGACAGAATAAAAGCGTAGAGCGCACGAAAGGAAAATACAATGGCAGACGAGATCAAAAAAGAGGGCGCAGAGCCCGTAGAGAACGAAGAGGCGTACGAGGACATCATCACCCTGACCGACCTTGAGAGCGGTGAGGAGGAGAATTTCGTTTTCCTTGGCGAGGTGGAGATGGACGGGTGCGAGTACATGGCACTCGAGCCTGAGGAGAACCCCAACCAGGAGTTCGTGATCCTCAAAAAGGTGGTTGATGAAGAGGGCAACGTGGACCTCATCGACATTGAGGACGACGAGGAGTTCGACAAGGTTGCCGATTTCTTCGAGGATCAGCTTTTTAACGAGGTCGATTACGACGCCGAGAGCGACAACTGATTTTTCATCCTGCCCTGTGCGTGATAAAGCACATTTGGGCCTACACGCAGATAAATGGAGCCCATATTCCGCCTCGGGGCGCAGACCTCCCCTTCATGGCCGACTTTGTGCCGCTGTGACAGGGACGCTGGGAGCGACGAAGAGAGGAGCGGGCACCTCCCTGGACTTCAGGGCTAAAACTTGCTTTACACGGCATGGCGGGAGTTACGTAAAAAAGCACTTGCGAGAGCAAGTGCTTTTTTCATTTTCATCGTTTGAGTCGGTGAGGAAATGCTCTTATTTCAAGAGCATTTCCTTATGGATCTCGGTCTGTTCGAACACAAGACTGTTATTCAAAACGGAAAATTCCACGGCGCGACCGTCAACCGTTACGCTCTTGATCCTTTCCGCACCGGGAAGCGCAAGCGCGGATAAGGTCAGAGGATTGCCAAGGATAGAAAGACGGAAAGAGCCGTCCTTGAATTCCGCACAGCCCCAGCTCTCACACGCGCTGAAAACATATTTTCCTTCACCGCCGATAGGGGCGAAGCCGATACGGTGCTTGGTCATATCAAAGGTAAAGCCACTGTAGATCGCCATAAGCGCATAGGACGCCATGGAACGGGCGTAATGGCTGCCGCATTCGATCTCGTTCCAGGGGTTGCGCTTCTCACCGTCGTATCTGTCACGAATGGCACTTACCACGGTCTCGCCCTCCGTCACGTACCCCTCGGCGATCATCAGCCCCGCCAGGGCGTATTCAAATCCCGTCATGGTTTCCTCGCAGTAGGAGATGGGGATGGCGGGAATATGCACGCCGTCGGGATAAGAGCAAATGACGGTGCCGCTCTCGTCGTTCACGGAGAAGGTGCGCCACATATTGGCGATCCCACGCATGGAGGATTTGAAGTTGTTTTTGTAGAGGGAAGCAAGCGCCGTCTTTTTCTTTTCGGGGTCGAAAACGCCCTCCTTACCGATGAGGTGCGCGTGCCAATCGGCAAGCATCTGGTCGATGATACAGCCGTCCGCTACCTGGTACTTGATCTCCTTTGCCTCCTCGTTCCAATACCCGTCCGCCGCGCCGAAGCGGTCTACCGTTTCCTTGTCGCCAAGGTCGACCCTTTGATAAAAATACCGACCGTTGAACAGCTGCTCGTTCAAGTACGTCTTGCCGTTGTCGTAAAGTCGCTTGTAGAGGCACGCGCGCGTCCCGTCGCCAAGATGCTCCGCCATCTCACGCCCGCAATCCAAGGCGAGCAGATAGTGTCCCTCAAGCCATGCGCTGGGACCGAAAAGCTCCAGATCCAGCGTGTGGTGCTGTCGCCCCTCAAGAACTCCGTCCATATCGGCATCCCAAGCATCGGGGTTGTCCTTGGACCAAGCAAATTCCAGCATTCTGAAGATGCCCTCGGCGTGCTTTTTCAGCCACGCGTCGTCTCCCGAAAGCTTCCATTCACGATAGCACTTGATGACCTCGCCCATCTGACCGTCTACGCAGGGGCGCAGGGTTGACATCACTTTTTTTAAGGGAAGATCCAAACGGAAGCTGGTGGCTCCGTTGTCTTGCAATCCGTATTTTATGTTGTTTTCGCGCAAGGAACGCTCAAGACGTGGGAAAAGATAGGGCATAGCGTATGCGTAGTTCCAAACGTGCTGACAAGACCCGAAGCAGGAGCCTGCTCTCTCGGCACACCCCTCCCAGCCCCAAAAGGAGCCGTCCTCAAGCCTGAGTGCCGTGGGGGTCTTGATAACCGAAAGGTTTGCGCTGACAGCGTCCTTCACCGCGTCGGGCAGGGTACAGGTCGCTAACGCCTCCGCAAAGAGAGAGGTCTTATCAAGCAGGGTCTCAAAATGCCCAAGGGCATATTTCGCGGTAGCGAAGGAGTCTTCAAACTGCGTGGCGTAGTAATTGCGCCAGGTGGCGCGCTTCTCGCCCTCCTTCCTCGGCGTCCAATAGTTGTAAGCGGTGGGGACGTTCCAAGCGATCACGAAACGGAGCTTTGCCGTCTCGCCCGCCTTTAATTCCGTATACGATACCACCGTACCGTGGTCGCCCCGTGCCGCCTTCTCGTAGCTTCTTTCGGGCATGCGGTCGAGTAGGGTAAGGTTGTTCCAATAGGTCGTGGGGGCGTCACGCCAATTGCCGCGATACCAATATTCTTGGGTGACCGTGTCGGGTGCGTCAGTCAAAACGCACAGGTCGGAGTAGCTCGTCTCGTCGGTAGAGATCCCCTCGCTTCCCAAAAATACGCCGCGCCCCTCCGTTGCTTCCACTTTGCTGTTGCGAGTGACGGGGGAAGGATTATGGACGGTGCAGGCAAGAGCGACCCTTGCCGTCTCGCTTGCGGTGTTTTTGATCTCCCACTCGAAAAATGCCGCAGGAAGGCTGGAGTTGAACTCGTCGTGGGGGATAAAGGGATTAAAGGCGACGAGACGAACGTCTAAGGGAAACTCATCGTCCGTAAAGGTAAGTCTTGCCAAGGGGAA
The DNA here is from genome assembly GCA_045644045.1 of Eubacteriales bacterium. Classification (GTDB taxonomy): domain Bacteria; phylum Bacillota; class Clostridia; order Oscillospirales; family CAG-272; genus UBA1740. The sequence continues at coordinate 10,764 of JAZRGD010000123.1, read as the reverse complement.
ATCGCCTTCGAAGGTCACGTCCTTGAAGTGGGGAAAACCAACGAGAGAGTTTATGCGCGGACCGTATCCAAAGCCGGAATGCACGTAGCTGGCGCAAGAGGTGCCCATCAGGTTTTCCAAGGTGTCGCCGTGCAGCACCTTGGTGACGTTTTTTTCGCCCACGGTCGCCTTAATGGCAAAATGGGAATACCCGTTGCGCGTGGTTTTGTTCGGACGGTTAAAGATCTCCCAATCGTTTAATTCTCCGTTTCCCGCAAGACCGATACAGCCCGTACCGATGCCACCAAGGGGGAAGGATATATTTTTCGTTTTTGCACCCGTATAGATCATAATTGCCTCCTGTTTGATGCCTTGGCATCGTGCTTTCGATATAGTTTAGTATCCAAATTCCTCGTTCACTAAAATGACGGTGACGCGGCCGGGCACCTTGCAGTATCGGGTGTGTACCATACTGCAGCAAATGGTGTCGGGAGAAAGGCAATCGCCGCATTTCCCCGTTTTCTTGCAAGGTGTCTTAATCTCGAAGCGCTGAGCGTTCGTGGGGGCGGCTACCTCGCGCACGCGACGGTACGCCTCGTTTATATCGGCGGCGATCTTGTTGACACCTGCCACCACCAGCACCTTGTCGGGACCGTAGATGAGGGAAGCCACACGGTTTCCGAGACCGTCAAGATTTAAAAGAGTACCGTCCTCGGTGATGGCGTTGCTGCTCATAAAATACCAATCGGAAAAATAATGCTCCTTGGCAAAGGCGGCGCGCTCGGCAGGGGGAACGAGGTCACGGTCAAACACCTGATAAGGGCCTTTTTTGACCGCCTCGGTTAAGCCCATGTCGCGTATGGTCATAGAACCGCCCCAGGTGATCGAGCATCCCTCCGTCAAAAGAGACAGGGCCTTTTCTGTGGCTTCTTTGGCATTTTCACAAACGAAAACGGTAAAGCCGTGCTGCTGTAACGCCTTTGCCGTGGTGACTAATTTTTCTGTCATAGGTATTCTCCTTTGATTTGATGCTTTTATTGTATCACCTTTTGTGCCTGTTGTCAAGACTGCCGTTTGCGCGCAAAAGATGACCGATGAAGGAAAAAGACTTGCGAAAGCGAATAAGGTGTGTTACAATAATAATAAGGAAAGGAGGGGATCGTATGAAGCTGGATATTATCATAGACCCCACGTCCGAGGAACGGGTAACGGCTGTTGTCCGCGCCGAGGGCGAGCTGACCGACGCGTTAAGACGGTTGGTGAAAGAGGAGGACGTTCTCGATGCGTTGACCGTTTACAGCGAAAGGGACGTTAAGCGTCTCGCCTTGTCGGAGGTGGAGTGCCTTTCCGTCAGGGACGGGCGGTGTACGGCGGTAGACGCGAGCGGAGAGGTTTTTCGGATCAAAGAAAAGCTCTGCGAGCTTGAAACGCGTCTTCCTTACGGCTTTATCCGTATCAACAAATCCGCTATTGCTAACGAAAAACGAATCGAGCGATTCCGCGCTACCTTAGGCGGCGGTGTGGATGCCGTTTTTCTCAGCGGTTACAGGGAATACGTCTCCCGTCGATGCTTTGCGGAGATCAAAAGGAGGTTTTCGGAGAAATGAAACAGCATATTCTTTCTTTCGTACTGCGTGGGCTTTGCGCCGCCGCGTTTGGGCCCATCGTGCTTGCGATCATTTATTTTTGCCTCGGTCAAAGCGGCGTGACAGAGACCCTGACGGTAAATGAGGTCTGCCTTGGCATACTCAGTATCACTCTCATGGCTTTTATTGCCGGCGGCATCACCACGGTGTATGGAATCGAGCGGCTTCCCGTCTTCACTGCCGCCCTTTTGCACGGTGTTGTCCTATATCTTGATTATCTTTTTATCTATCTTTTGAACGGATGGCTGAAGAATGGGCTTGCGCCGTTTCTCGTCTTTACCGCTATCTTTGTCCTCGGCTATGCTTTGGTTTGGTTGGTGATCTATTTTTCCACCAGAAGAAAAACCGTCGGGTTAAACGCGAATATGAAAAAGGGGTGCTGACACAAGTCAGCACCCTTTCGCTTTTTTATTTTTCTATTTTTTCAAGCAGGGTCTCGTAGATGGCGCGTGTCGCTTCTTCCGTCTCGCCGTTTAGCACCAGCGTGTCGCCCTTCACGGTCAAGACGACCTCGGAGGAACAGCCCGTATAGGTATAACGGGTGTGGGTGTCAAGGGAGGCGTTTTCGAAAACGCCCAGGGAAAGACGGGCAGAGCCAAAGCCGATCACACGGTAGGCATCGGGGGCGTTTTCCAAAAGAGAAATGCTCTCAATATCCTCGTAGGAAACGGTTAGCGCGTCGTGGTAGATCGAGTCCACCGTAAACGTTTCGTCTCCATAGCTTACGCTGACGTCACCCGTTATCATAAGAAACAGGCAGCCCACAAGAATCGCACAGGTGATACAGACACCGGCAATCGTCGCCTTTTTGTTGCCTTTGCTTAAAGATCGCTTAAAGTCCTCGGGGCACGCACGTCCCTCACCGATTTGCTTTCTCGCATACGCATAGGAATAAATGGCAGGGGACAAGGCAATAGGAAATACGGCAACAAGAGCAAGGATGACGGAAAAGGGCATGGGTAAAAAGGCGAGAAGCATCAGGAAAACACCGCCGAAAAAGTAGACCTTTCCCGCAAAACGGTGGGTTGCATACCAGTTTTCTTCGTTGGTCAGCGTCCATTTTACCTTGATGCCCATAGAGAAATTCTGCTTGCATTTGGGCATATAGTTGCCGATGATGATGAACAAAAGTCCTAAAAACACGGTGAGAAAGAGCCCCATGTTTACTTGCAAGCCAAAGGCGGTGGCGTAGAGCAGACCGTGAACGTACAGGGACAAAAGCGGCATAATGAGAAAGACGATGCCAAAGGCTTTTCCGTCCTGTGCCGCCAGCTTTTTGTCAAGAGAAGAGAGAAAAATGCAAAGAAGATTGATGAGAAGGAGCAAAACGGGCGTTCCGAATACCACCAAGGCGACGGAACCGTAGCCGTCTTCATTTCCCACAAGCCCCCAGTGGATCGCCATTTGCTCGGGCAGACGGTCCCACACAATGAGACCGAAGAGCATCGGTAAAAGCGTTCCGAGGCAAGAAAGCAGGATCTTCCATTTATTTCGTTTGATCATCGTCGTTTTCTCCTTTTAGATCTGATATAAACAGCAAAATTTCTTCTAAAACCGAGGCGTTCAGCTCGTAATAAATAAATTTTCCTTCTCGCGTGTCACGTATAAGGTCCGCCTCCTTCAGTACCGAAAGATGTCTTGAAATGGAAGCACCCGTTACGTCAAACTTCGCAACGATCTCCCCTGCGTGCATACGTCCCTTTTTGAGCAAATGCAGGATCCTTCGTCTGATGGGGTCTGCGAGTGCTCGCATTGTTGCTTGCAAAGCCAAAGTTTTATCTCCTTCCGTCCTTGTTTAACATTTAACCTAAATGCTAAATGAAGTATAACACATTTTTTTGCGTTTGTCAATAGGGAAGCGCAAAAAATAAAAAAATAAAGAAAAAGGATATTCGTGAGAATATCCTTTTTAGGGTGGTCATCCGCCAAAGTTGGGGCTGTAGCGGTTAAAATCCTTTTCTCCGTAGCGATAGATGCGGAAGCGACGGTAGTATTCTCCCTCGCCCACCTCCATGCTTGCCAGCTCCTCCTTGTGACCGAGACGGCCCGAGGTGCTCCATGCCGCGCGGAAAAAGACGCGCTCGTAGGTGTCCCAAAGACCGATGCGCTCCGCTCCGCTTTTATAGAGCCGCAAGGCACGCTGCTTGAACTCCTCGTTCTCCATGTGGCGAGGCATGATGTCGATATAGACCTTGGTGCCATACCGCTCTTCTATGGACATCCATTCTTGGACGCAGGCGTCGAAATCGGCAGGGCCGTATTTTTCGCCACGCTGATTGTCAAAGGGAGGGAGGCTTGTAAAATCGCAAGAACGGGCAACGGCAAAATCCACTTGGCGCACGTACTTGCTGTATTTTTCTAAATCAATGCGTGTCTTTCCTTCGTCCTGCCATACGTCGCCGTCCAGCTTTTCGTAAATGCGGTGGGGATAAGAAATGATGGCGTCGATCAGGCCCTCTTTTGCCAGCTCCTCCACGTCGATACCCACGTATTTTGTGCTGTGGACAGAATAATTGGTACGCAAATGAACCTGAATTTTTCCTTTTCCGTAGGCCATGTCCAATGCCTCACGCACCTCGCGGAAGAAGCCCGTCATAATATCGCAGTGCAGGCGGTTCAAGCGGGGGTCATCCAAGGGAAGCTCGTAGGGATATTCGCCATAAAGCTCGTAAAAACGATCGGCCACAGGCTTTTCAAACAGAACGTAGGGGATACCGCGGTGGGCGATCAGCGTGACCGCGTCACAGCCCGAACGGGCAGAGTCCAGCAGGGTGTCGATCATGTAACGTCTCACCTCGGGATAGGCGTAGGACATGGCCATGATCTCGTCACCGTTTCTGTCGTGGGTGCGAAGCTCGGGGCGGGTTTGGATAAAGCTGTTTTCAAAATAAAATTGATCGTAACGGTAGCGCATACCCCAAGCGCCCATGCGTAGGGAGACACTCATCTTTAACCCGATCTCCTTGCCTTGGGCGACGACGCGTTTTAACACCTCGTCGTAATCAAATTTTCCAAACTGCTTTTGCACCCTCTTGTCGCCGGGGGAGGGAAAGCAAAAGTCATCGGGATCCTCCGTGGGAAGGTATAAGGAAATAAAGGTTTTGATCTGCTCCACCGAAAGCCACTCCACGTCAGAGTACTGATACTGCAAAACGGCAGGGAGAAAATCCTCCACCTTTTCTAACTTGGTATAATAGTAGTGGGCGTGCATATCGTCGGTGGCGTAGATGCGCTTGGTGTCGGGACGCGCGGCCTCTCGCAAAAAGCCGGCGACCTCTTCTTCTCCCATGGGCACAAAACGCAGAGCGGTAAGCATGCTGACGTATTCCTCGTCGTACATGCTTCGGGTGAGAGTGATGGCCTGTCCCGTCATATCGGCTGCACGCCAAAGAAATTCCTCCATTTGGGAGTCATATTTTGCGGTGCTTCCCACAGCAAAGGGGGCGGGATCCTTCGTCAGCTTCAGCCCCAACACGCTTCCGCCGGGGGCGTGAATATAGATCTTATACCAGCCCTTCAGCTTGGGATCGAAGCGCACGTCCATGGGTGTTCCGCCCAAGGAGGAAAGCATGCTTCCGTCGTATTCCGCCGTACCAACGGGAACGACGCGCCATTTGCTTTTTAAGCCATAGGGAGAAAAGGCCTTTTTGGGCTCGAAATATTCCTCTAAGTGGGTGAAAAACAGTTCTTTTCTTTCGTCCATGGTGGCGCTCCCTTGCGTGTTTTTCTATAGTATAGCGTAGGAACGAGAAAAAAGCAAGAAAGAAAACCGACAACTTTTTCCTAAAGTTGTCGGTTTTTGAGAATTATAAGAGGGACATACCGCCGTCGATATAAATATCCGCGCCCGTGATGTACCTGCCCTCGTCGGAGCAAAGCAAAAGCACCATGGGGGCGACGTCCTCAGGCGTGCCGCAAAAGCCGCAGGGAACCTTTGCAAGTACCTTTTCACGAAAGGCGGGATCGGCCAAGGCCTTGTCGTTTCTTGGCGTCTCAATCACACCGGGGGCTACGTTGTTGACGGTCACACCGTAGGGGGCAAGATAGGGAGCGATATTCTGTGTCAGCTTCAGTTGGGCACATTTGGTCATGCCGTAGAGAGCGAGGCGGTCGTGCTGATTGCTTTGGTTGACGCTGCCGATGGTGACGATGCGTCCCCACCCTCTTTTCTTCATTCCCTCGGCGTACCTTTGCATAAGGAAATAGGTGCTTTTCAGATTGCAATCTACCTGCTTGTCAAACTCCTCCTCGGTAAACGCATCCCAAGCCTCCTTATATTGAATGGAAGCATTCAAGACGAGGATATCAACGTCACCCGTCACAGCGTACATTTCATCAACGCTTGCGTGCTTGGAAATGTCGGCAACTAATGGAATGGCGTTTTCTCCTATTGCCTCGCAAGCCGCCTTGCATTTCTCTAAGCTCGAAACGCCGTTTACAAAAACCTTAGCGCCGTGCGCTGCCAACGCTTTGGCAATCGCAAGGCCGATTCCTTGGGTCGCGCCGGTTACGAGTGCTGTCTTTTCTTGTAGATTGAACATAAGGACTATCCTTCCGTATTTACTGTTAAGACCATTTTACACCTTTTTTTCGCATATTGCAACGGTTTTTTCGATCAAAAACAATGATTTTTCGCTCATGTAGCAAAAAATCAGATATCAGCTCCACTCGCGGTCGTTTGCCCATTCCCTATCCCACTCGGTGGTGGGCGCCCATGCGTCGGGATAATCCTCGTGCATATGGGCGGCAATCAACTCCTCGTTGAGTGCCTCGATGCCGATGCCGGGGGTGTTCGGCACTTCCACAAAGCCGTCCTTAAAGAGAGGATTTGCAATGCCATATGCCAGATCGTTCCACCAAGGCACGTCCACCGAGTGGAATTCCATTGCCATCACGTTTTGAATGGCGGCGGCGGTATGCACGGCGGCCATGCAGGCAATGGGGCTTTCTGCCATGTGGATAGCCATGCCCGCACCGTATTTTTCACAAAGATCGCCCAGCTTCTTGGTTTCCAGCGCGCCGCCGATGGTGAGAAGATCGGGGTGGGTGATGGCAATGCCGTGCTTAGACAACAAAGGCTCAAAGCCTTCGGCAAGATAGATGTCCTCGCCCGTGGCAAGGGGCACAGAGCAGCTTTCCGCAATGCGAACGTAGTGGTCGGTCATATGCCAAGGCTGGATATCCTCCACCCAAGCGATATTGTATTTTTCGAGACGCTTCAAGAACTTGATGCAGTCCTCCATGGAAACGTGGCCGAAGTGATCGATGGCAAGAGGGATCTCATAGCCCACAACGTCACGCACCTGCTTCACGTAATCCTCAAGGTAATCAAGACCCTTTTCTGTGATGTGAATGCCTGTGCGTAATGAGGAATGGTAAAAATCTCATAGTTTTTGCCGCGCATCAAGGACTTGTCGATAGAGCCGCTTTGGTGACGGATGGCCTTGGCAGAATACTTTTCCATATCCTCAAGCATTCCGAGCGGGGCGCAAAGACAACCCTTTTCGCCGTAGAGAAGCTCAATTCCCAGATCCATCTTGACGATAGAAAAGCCCATGTCAATTCTTTTCTTAATGGCGTGACCCATATCCGTGCCCGTGTGCTTGCCGTCCACGTCGGTGTCGCCGTACACGCGCACCTTGTCACGGAACTTGCCGCCCAGCATCTGCCAAAGAGGAACACCCCACGCTTTGCCTGCCAGGTCCCAAAGCGCGATCTCAAGACCCGAAACGCCGCCGCCCTGACGGGAAGGACCGCCAAACTGCTTGTTTCGGCGGAAGAGCTTATCCACGTTGCAGGGATTTTCACCGATCAGACGGGATTTGAGCATTAAGGCATAAGTGGCGCTGGAGGCGTCTCTCACCTCGCCGTAGCCGACCAGACCCTGATTGGTATATACCTTAATAAGGGGGCAGTGCTTGGGGGCACCGTTGATGTTGGCAACTCTGATGTCCGTTATTTTCAGCTCGGACGGAGAGGATGCCATGCGGACATTCTCGGAAATTTTTTCGTTCAGAGAGGTATTCATCGTCGTTTCTCCTTGACAAAGTTATTTTTTTGTGGTATTCTCTGTGTGTAATATAACACAAAAGAAAAAATAAAACCACCGCTATTTTACTTTGTTTGTCCACTATTTTACGATGGAGGAGAAAAATGCGATTTGAAGAGCATCTGCTTTCGGGGCTTCACGGCGGTACGCTTGTGAAGGCCTACCATTCTGCCATTGAGCCGCAAAGCCGACCCTATCGGGAGCATCATCATACGGAGAGCGAGATCTCCCTCTTTATAGAGGGGGAGGGCATATACACGGTGGGAGAGCGCGTTTATCCCTACAAAGGGGGCGACGTCTTTCTTTTCGGGAGCAACGAGGCACATTCCATCACGGAGGTAACGGCAAGAACGCACATCTTAAACATTCATTTCGAGCCGCGTATTTTATGGGAGCAGCCCGAAAACAGACCTCTTCTTGCCCTCTTTGATGACCGCAGACCGCGCATCCATCGCTTTGAAAACGATGAGACACTTGCCGCGCGCTTGCTGCAGACGGAAAAGGAATTAAGGGAACGCGGCACCTGCTATCGCTTGGAGGCGGTGTGCGCGCTTTTGTCCGCCCTCGTTCATATCATGCGCGCGTATGGGGTGATCGAGTGGGGGAACGACGGACACCTGATCGCCTCCACGGAGGGGCTCAGCGATGCCGTTGACTATATAAATGCAAACCTGGAAAACAAGCTGACCCTATCCTCGATTGCCGACGTGGCCCATATGACGGCAGGGTATTTTTCAACCCTGTTCAAAAAATACAACGGTGTGTCACCTTGGGAGTATATCACCATTAAAAGAGTAGAGAAGGCCATCGAAATGCTAAAAAGCACCGATATGACCAAGCTGGAGATCGCGGAGCGGTGCGGCTTTTCCAGCGCCTCCAATTTCTACAAGGCGTTTCTTCGTGTTACGGGGAAAAAGCCGGGCGATTATCAAAAAAAACAAGTGCGGGAGGGGTAGCGTAAATGCTCTTAATGGCGTATTCACGCTACGCTATGATCGCCCTTCGGGCAAGGTATGCGTGATGAAATGCCTCGCATTGTTCAAGCCCATAACGGTGAGCGGAGCGAGCCACATAACGCTAAACTAAAACCAACAGGAAAAGAGCAGACACGATTTTGTGTTTGCTCTTTCTGCTTGTATATGGGTTTGGGCACAGCCCTTTTGCGTTTGATCGGTCAAATGCGGGGCTTGCACTTTGCGTGGAGTGTGAATTCTCCGTTAAGGACATCACTTTCCGGTCTCTCGCGCTTGTCTTTACGGCTCGTATCTTTTTGCCACCTTTTCGGCGTATTCTCTTGGGGTGAAGCCCATACGTCTTTTAAACACGAAGCTGAAATAGGACTGGGAGGAAAAGCCGCATTCGTAAGCGATCTCCGTCAGGTTTTGGTTGGTGCTGACCAAAAGATTGATCGCCCTTGCCACACGCTTTTCCTCCACGTAATCTCGGAGCGTCTTTCCCGTGGAGGCGCGAAAGCAATTGTGAAAATGGATAGGGCTGAAGGACATTTTTTCCGCCACCGTTTGCAAGGACAAGTCCTCCGTCAGATGCTCCTTGATATACACCAGAGTGTCCTCTATCATTTTTTCGTGATTGCTTTTCCGTTTTTCAAGGCGCAGGTAGCGGGCGGAATCCTTTGACAGCGTGTAGATAAGCTCAAGCACCAGCCCACCCAAAAGAACGGTGTCCTCCGTTAACGCCGTGTCGTAGTGACGGCACATTCTCGCAAAAAGCTGACGGTGTTTTTCGGTGCTTTCCATAGAGATAAAATGAGGAATGCGATTGAGCATTTCACAAAGCGCGTCGTCACGAACGATCATATGAATGTAATAGCATTTATAAGGGAAACGGGTATGCCTGACCTGCCCCGGCTTTGCGCAAACCATAGTCAGCGGCGAGATGGCGCGTCTCTCCTTGCCGATGAAGGATTCGCCGCCCTCCTCTAACGGAAGCTCTATCTCATACATCGTCACCGTGCGATTGGCGGATATTTTCTTGTTCTTCATATGCACGGCGGAATTGTAGATCCCTACCGCCACAATTTCGGGTAAAATCATCGTTTCCTCTCAAAAAATAGTAAGATTTCAAATAAAGAAAGTAAAAATTGGATATACATTTGCTAAAAACTATTATAGAATAAAAACAGAAGAATGTCAACCCCTTTCGCTGAAGGGGGAATGAAGGGAGAATAAAAATGAAAGTAACAGACGTAAAAACCTTTGTGGTGGATTGCTTCCGCACCAACTGGGTCTTTGTGAAGGTCTATACCGATGAAGGCATTGACGGAGTTGGCGAGGCCACCCTTGAATACAAGGAAAAAGCTCTTCTTGGTGCGGTAGAGCATATTAAAGAATATTTGGTGGGCGAGGACCCTCGCGCCATCGAAAAGCATTTTCACGCGATCTACAGAGATGCCTATTGGCGCGGCGGCCCTGTCTTGATGAGTGCTTTGTCGGCTGTGGAAATGGCTCTTTGGGATATTCTCGGCAAGAGCCTCGGTGCGCCCGTCTATCAGCTTCTCGGTGGCAAGATGCACGAAAAGGTGCGCATCTACGTGAACGGCTGGTTTGCGGGGGCGAAGGAGCCCGAGGAGTTCGGCCAAAAAGCCGCCGAGGCGGTCAAGCGCGGTGTCACCGCCATGAAATGGGATCCCTTTGGCAAAAATTATCTGAACATATCCAATCAAGATCTGGATAAGGCACTTCGGTGCGTGGATGAGGTGCGCCGCGCCGTCGGACCGAATGTTGACCTTCTCATTGAGGGACACGGTCGCTTCAACGTGCCCACGGGCATCAAGATCGCAAAGCTGATCGAGGAATTCAAGCCGATGTTCTTTGAAGAACCCACGCCGCCCGATAATCTCGAAGCCCTCAAGGCGGTTCGCGATAAATCCCCCGTTGCAATTTCGGCGGGTGAGCGACTTTACTGCCTCAAGGATTTCAAGGATCTCTTCGAAATGCGCGCCGCCGACTTTATTCAGCCCGACGTCAGCCACGCGGGCGGAATTATGGAGCTCAAAAAGATCGCGGCAATGGCGGAAACCTATTATATCCCCTTTGCACCGCATAACCCTTCCGGCCCCGTTGCCAATGC
>JAZRGD010000122.1:0-4147 GCA_045644045.1 Eubacteriales bacterium | reverse complement strand
TTTTCATTCGAAAACGGGGCGCGTTTGTTTTTCTTTTTGTTTACAAGGCAGCTCCACGCGGAAAGGAACAATCTTACCCTGCCCACCAAAAAAACAAGAGCACCCTTGTTCGAGGTTGCTCGTTCAAGGGTGTTCTTATTCAGTTAAGCGTCGCTCTCGCTCGTGTCTCCTTCGGAAAGCTCGCGGACAAGATCCTTTTTCGAGATCAAGAACCGGCGGATGGCAAACAGGCCTCCGATGCAGATCACGCAAACGACGTTGTTAAGGGGATTGCTGTGATCCACGATAACCTGTCTTGCGATAGCCACGATCAGCACCTCAAGGGTGTTGGCAGGCGTGAGGTTGATCAGCATGCGCACGAACTCAAGCCCGACGACAATGGTCAGAATGTTTTTAAGATAAACGTCCGCCGCAGTGAAATACCCCTCGGTGGTGAACATCTTGTATATTTCGCTCCCGATCAAAAACACCAGCACCGCGAGAGTGAGAAAGGCGATCAGATATTCGAGAATATGTACGACAACGTTAAAGATCTTCGAAATTTTTTTGTGCATAAGCAGTCTCCTTTTCGGGGCAAGCCCAGATGATACCACCATTATAACAAAAAACGTCGAAAATTGCAAGAGGCAGGCCTCTGCAAATCAAATTGGCCTATTTGGCCCATCCGACAGGCTGTTTTGATCCGTCAAATGCGCCGAAAAAGCGCGCCACGGAAGCGTTTTGGGATGCCGATCACGGCTTCTGCGGTGCAAAGATGTGTTTACAAATTTCGCACCTTCTCGATACAAACCGAACAGATCTCAAAATCATCATGAAGTGAGCCTTCTCCGCCGCAAAGCTTACACCGCTTCTCGCTTCTTTTGATAACCAATGCACCACCCTCCAAGGCCATCACGATCTCTGAGGAGGCTCCTATCCCCATGGCCCTTCTCACGTCAATAGGTAAAACGATGCGTCCAAGATTATCCACTTTTCTCGTAATGCTTTTCATATTCTTCTCCTTTTCGCAACAAAAATCAGCAAAGTGTAATCGCTTTGCGATTATTATAAAGCATATGGCGTGTCGAACTTTGTTGAAACAAGGAAAAAAAGAAAAACCCATGAAAAAACATGGGTTTTCTTGTTCTTTTAGGTTAGTTTTCGACGCCCTTGATCATAGTGTCTACCACATCAAGTATCTTTCTCTGATCGGAAACAGGCAGAGCCGAAAGCCTCTCGGACAGTGCGTTTGCCACACAAGCAGAGGATCTATCCACCACATCGCAAAAAACCTCGTCGGCAGAGCAGGAAAGAGCATTTAATATCTCCACAAGCAGGTCGAGCTTTATATTATATACCCCGCGTTCCAACGCGGAAAGATAATGCGTGCTGATCCCCAACCGCTCCGAAAGCTCGTCTTGGGTAAAGCCTTTCGACTTTCTGCACTTTTGTATTCTTTTTCCAACCGCTTTTCGTGTCATGCTCCCGCCCTCATTTCCATCGATTACTATTAGTATAACCGTAAACCGATTACGAATGAAGGACTTATACCGATTACAGTAATCGTATTGCGATTATTATAACCAAAAGCAACGGGACAATATTTTTCCCCCAACCGAAAAGGCCCGCTTTGGAGTGCTCCTTTTTTCGGCATTTGTCGGCTTATTCTTTTTCATGAACCTCGCAATTGTCCATAGCGTAATCCAACAGCATATTGATCAAATCATTCCGCGAACGGTTGCTTTTTAGCGCGATCTCATCCAATCTCGCCACCGTTTCGTCCTTAATGCGAATAGAAAAAACCTTGTGTCCGTCCTCGCCCTTCAGTTTCTTCGTTATCCTCTCCCCAAAAGCAAATAGGCTAAAGGGTCATTGGAGAATAAATCAATTAACACTACTAATAGTCTACTCAGAAATAAAACATGTCTTCAAATTTTATTTCCAGAGCCGTACAAAGAATAAGGGCTAATTTGGCAGTTGGAACAAATTGGCCTGTTTCAACAGAACTAATGGTGTTACGAGAAACTCCTATCATATCTGCCAATTGTTGCTGAGAAAGATTGTGCTCTTGCCTAACCTTTTTTAAATTGTTTTTTAATACAAGTGCTTCATCCATGTGGTTACCTCAATGTAAGGAACAAGGAAAGAAACGCAGCAATGCAAACAACACCGTCGACAATACCCCAAGCAAGATGCTTCTTTTTCTTGAGTTTAACATATTTGACAATGTTTCCGCTCGCACTCATTGAAAAGAGCAAGGTGCAAACACCTGCACTTAGGGCAAGCGAGTCAAAGAGCACCGCCCCCAATATAGATAGCAAGGCCGCTATATGGCCTCCAATCAGATAGGATACTTTATTGGCTGTAGCTTGTGTAGCCAACTCATATTCATCCAGCTTTTTTTCATTTTCTTGACGGCTTAACCGCAAAATAGAATCTCTATCCATTAGAACATCCCCTTCGAATTGATTCGCCAAGTATACTTGGCACGCAATTATTATACCATCGCCAAGTATACTTGTCAATACCTTTTTTGATTTTTTTGAAATATTTTTAGAGAGCGCAAAAGCTCCTGCGAACCGCGAGAGCGATTTTGGATGCAGATCGTGGCTTCTTCGCGCGAAGGCGTATTTTCATATGTTGAATGCGCCGAAAAGCCACGAAGCAAGTAAAAAAGGTACACCCACGAGGAGTGTACCTTTTTTGTTTTGCGGTCTGCGCAGAGGCGCGTTACGCGGAATTAGTCCTTCAGAGCGGCCTGAGCTGCTGCGAGGCGAGCGATCGGCACGCGGAAGGGAGAGCAAGACACGTAGTCAAGGCCGAGAGTATGGCAGAACTCAACGGACGTGGGGTCGCCACCGTGCTCGCCGCAGATACCAAGGTGAAGGTCGGGATTTACGGGTCTGCCGAGGGTGATCGCCATGTTCATCAGCTTGCCAACACCGGTGGTGTCCAGCTTAGCGAAGGGATCGTTCTCGAAGATCTTAGCATCGTAGTAAGCCTCGAGGAACTTGCCGGCGTCGTCGCGGGAGAAGCCGTAGGTCATCTGGGTCAGGTCGTTGGTACCGAAGCAGAAGAAGTCGGCGTTTGCGGCGATCTCATCGGCGGTAAGGCAAGCTCTGGGGATCTCGATCATCGTACCAACCTCGTACTTCAGCTCTACGCCTGCGGCGGCGATCTCAGCGTCGGCGGTGGCAACGACAACACTCTTCACATACTTGAGCTCCTTCACGTCGCCAACCAGAGGAATCATGATCTCGGGAACGATGTTCCACTCAGCGTGCGCCTTCTGAACGTTGATGGCGGCGCGGATCACGGCCTTGGTCTGCATAGCGGCGATCTCGGGGTAGGTTACGGCCAGACGGCAGCCACGGTGACCCATCATGGGGTTGAACTCGTGGAGAGAAGCGATGATAGCCTTGATGTCCTCAACGCTCTTGTTCTGTGCCTTAGCGAGAAGAGCAATGTCCTCCTCGGTGGTAGGAACGAACTCGTGCAGAGGGGGATCCAAGAAACGGATGCAAACGGGAGTGCCCTCGAGAGCCACGTACAGCTTCTCGAAGTCGGACTGCTGGTAAGGAAGGATCTTGGCGAGAGCCACTTCTCTTTCCTCAGCGGTGTCGGCACAGATCATCTCGCGGAATGCGGCGATTCTGTCAGCCTCGAAGAACATATGCTCGGTACGGCAGAGACCGATACCCTCAGCACCCAGCTCACGAGCCTTCTTGGCGTCGGCGGGCGTGTCGGCGTTGGTTCTTACCTTCAGCTTGCGGAACTCGTCAGCCCAGCCCATGATGGTGCCGAAGTTGCCGGAGATCTCAGCGTCAACGGTGGGGATGATACCGTCGTAGATGGCACCGGTAGAGCCGTTGATGGAGATGAAGTCGCCCTCGATGTAGGTCTTACCGTTCAAGGTGAACTTCTTGTTCTCCTCGTCCATGGCGATGTCGCCACAGCCGGAAACGCAGCACTTACCCATACCACGGGCAACAACGGCCGCGTGAGAGGTCATACCGCCGCGAACGGGGAGGATACCCTGAGAAGCCTTCATACCCGTGATGTCCTCGGGAGAGGTCTCAAGACGAACGAGAATAACCTTCTTGCCCTCAGCCTTCCAAGCCTCGGCATCCTCTGCGGAGAATACGACCTGACCGCAAGCGGCACCGGG
>JAZRGD010000121.1:0-7684 GCA_045644045.1 Eubacteriales bacterium | reverse complement strand
AGTTGCATCAAGGATTTGTCTTCCTAAGACCGCTTGGCCTCCGACTTTGATCCTGCCGCTTTCGGGGTCTTTGAGCAGCGTTCCGGGGGGGACCATAACGATCACGTCGGCGCCGTTCTTACCGTGCATCTTGCAGGCCTTGCCATTGCCTCCGTTCTCTGCCACAAACTTTCTTTTGTAGCGGAAGGCGAGGAGGGTATTTGCCCCTTCGTCCACGCGGAAGATCACGTTGCCGCCCTTTCCGCCGTCGCCGCCGTCGGGGCCGCCCGCCGCCACGTATTTTTCGCGGCGGAAGGAGATGGCACCGTTGCCGCCGTCGCCTGCCTTAATATCAATTGCAATTCTATCAATAAACATATTCAGCCTTTCGGGGAATGCTCGTGGGGGATCTTAAGGAACCCCCCACACCCCAAACCTTTTTTCATATTTTGCGCTATGCGGATGGGAATCGCCCCGCGACCTTAATCCTGATCGCCCTTTTGCTTCACCACGATGCGAATGGGTGTTCCACGGAAGCCAAAGGTCTCACGAATACAGTTTTCAAGATACCTCTGGTAGGAGAAGTGGAACAGCTCCGCGTTGTTACAGAAGAATACGAAGGTGGGCGGTGCCACGGCACTTTGGGTCATATAGTAGATCTTAAGGCGCTTGCCCTTGTCGGATGGGGGCTGTACCTTTTCCATGGCCGCGTTCAACAGCTCGTTGAGCATACCCGTGGTGATACGGGTCTTGGACTGGCCGTGGACGTAAACGATCTGCTCAAAGATGTTTTTGAGTCTTTGACCCGTCAGAGCGGACACGAAGACCAACGGCGCATAGGTCATATAAGACAGGGCGTTCGTGATCTTTTTGGTGTACTCGTTCGTGGTGGCGTTGTCCTTTTCGATGGCGTCCCACTTATTGACTACAACGATCGCCGCCTTGCCCGCCTCGTGAGCGATGCCCGCGATCTTCTCGTCCTGCTCGGTGATGCCCTCCTTGGCGTCGATCATAATGAGACAGACGTCGGCGCGCTCCACCGCCATTTTGGCGCGGAGAACGCTGTATTTCTCGATCTTGTCCTCGATTTTTGCCGAGCGGCGGATGCCCGCCGTGTCGATCAGGTTAAACTTGCCGTATTCGTTTTCGAGGCGAGTGTCCACCGCGTCGCGCGTCGTGCCTGCAATATCTGACACGATGAGGCGATTGTCTCCCAGCATTTTGTTGATGATGGAGGACTTGCCCGCGTTGGGCTTTCCGATGACGGCCACGTTGATCACGTCGTCGTCCACCTCCTCCTCTTCTCTTTCGCCGACCTCCTCCATCACGGCATCCAGCACGTCGCCGCTACCGCTTCCGTGGAGGGAGGAAAGAGCAATGGGATCACGGTCAAAGCCCAGCTCGTAAAACTCGTAAAATTCGGCAGGCACGTCACCGATACGGTCGGCCTTGTTGATGCAAAGCACCACGGGCTTGCCGCTCTTCTTGAGCATCACGGCGATGTCGCGGTCATCCGCCAAGAGTCCCACGCGAATGTCGCACATAAAGATGATGACGTCCGCCGAGGTAATGGCGATCTCCGCCTGAAGACGCATTTGCGACAGGATGGTGTCGGTGCTTTTGGGCTCAATACCGCCCGTGTCAATGAGCATAAAGCGGCGGCCGCGCCACTCGCACTCGCCGTAGATACGGTCACGGGTCACACCGGGGGTGTCCTCCACGATGCTTCGTCTTTCACCGATCAGCTTATTGAACAGGGTGCTTTTTCCCACGTTGGGGCGACCCACGATGGCTACAACAGGTTTTGCCATTTCATACCTCCTCAGATTCCAAGCAATGCCTCAAAAAAGGCATAGCCGTCATTTTCAACCGGCGTCACGGGTACGCCAAGCTCTCTCTCAAGCTCCGCCAACGATCTCCCACAAAGGAACAAATCTCCCTCCGCGCGCAAAGAGGTGCGAGAGATGAGAAGCGCGTCCCCCAAGGTCTGTCCGCCGAGGGTGCGCAAATAATCCTCGCCCGTCAAAAGCCCCGCCACGGTGATCTCGGGGCCGAAAAAGTCGTTTTCCACCGTTACCACTCTCACCGTCAAGTGGGGACAAAGAGCGCAAAGCTTCTCCGAAAGGGCGGTGAGCATGGGTGCGGCGGCCTTGCCCGTGGCAACGGTGACGGTACGCGCCGTTTCCTTTTCCTCCTCCGTTATGCCGTCAAGGGCAAAGGCAAATTCCTTCTCAAAGGAGGTGAGCATACCCACACCGTTTTCAATTTGGGGGTAATCCTCGTATTTTTCTTCATCGGGCAGGGGAAGTCCTGCCTTCAGGTACCACTCATCGGCGGCGGAGAATACGTAGGTGCCGTGGGTGTGGTAGCACTCGGTGGCAAAGGCCTCCACCGTTTTTATCACCGCCGCGCACTCCTCGGGCGTAAAGGGCTCCAAGGGGTACAGCCCCTCGCGGTGCTTGGTCAAGCCCGCAGGAACCACGGAAAGGCTGTCAAGCTGCGGCACAAGGCGCATAAGGTCACGCAAGGAGCGCGCAAGATGCTCTCCGTCGTTGACACTGCGGCAAAGAACGATCTGTCCTCTCAGCGTGATGCCTGCCTCCGCCAGACGGTCGAGGTAGGCAAGCACCTCACCCGCTCGCTTGTTTTTCATCATTTTCACCCGCAGATCGGGCTCGGTGGTATGGATAGAGACGTGGAGAGGCGACATACGCATTTCGATGATGCGGTCGATGTCCTCCTCCGTCATATTGGTCATGGTCACGTAATTGCCCTGCAGGAAGGAGAGACGGGAGTCGTCATCCTTGAAATACAGAGTCTCCCTGTACCCCTTGGGCATCTGGTCCATAAAGCAAAAGATGCACTTGTTGTGACAGGTCTTCTTTTTGTCCATAAGGGGCGTTTCGAAATCGAGACCTACGTCCTCGTACTCCCCCTTGCGAATGGAGAAGGTCACTTCCTCCTCCCCGCGCCGACAAAGAAGGGTCAAGGAGCGCTCCGCCAGGTAAAAACGGTAATCCAGAACGTCACGTACCGCGTGCCCATTGACGGACACGAGGCAGTCGTCCACCCTTATACCCACACGCGCGGCGAGTGAGTTTTTTTCCACAGCCGTTATTTTTACCATGGTCGCTCCTTTCCTTCATTGTTTCCAAAACATCCATAGAAAAGCCGTCGGTCAAAGACGACCGACGGCTTTGCTTTACGCGCGGGATACGGTCAGACTCTTGCTGAACTCCCTTGCCACACGGGCAACCAGCGCGTCCAGAGCGGCCTCCTCCAGCTCACTCTCCACGGTGATCTTTTCGGTCAGAAAATTGATCTTGGCGGAGGTGATGCCCTCGGCGTCGCCCAGCATGCCCTCTAATCGAGCGGCACAGTTGGGACAATCAAGGCCCTCCACGTGGTATTTGATCTTCATAGCAAATTCCTCTCGTGTTATTCCGCGGAAGCGTCGGTGCTTTCCTTCTTTTTGGAGGTACGAGGCTTGCGCGCGGGCTTGGGCTTCGCGGAACCGTTCTCCGCTTCCTCCCCGTTTACCGCAGCCTTTTCCTCCGTATTGGTCACAGCCTCTTCGTCGGATTCTTTTACGGCGGTTTCCTCCGCCTTGTCGGCGATCTCCATGGCCGTCAGACCGGTCTTTTCCGTGTCAGATGCCACGGTCGTCTCATCCTCTTTTGCGGGGACTTTCGCTTCGTCTCGGTTGCCCTTGGGCCCGTAGTGATAATATCCGTATTTGCCGTATCCGTAGCCTCTGCGCTTGTATTTACCGTAACGGCCATAGTAGCCGCCCTCTTCAAAGTCTACGTCATTAAGGATAAAGCCGGAGACACTTCCGCCCACCGCCTCGATCGCGTCAACAGCCGCTTGAACGGCACGGTTATCGCTATAGGACGCACGCACGACGAGAACGTATCCCTTCACGTGCGGAGCGATAACGGTCGCGTCAGACAGAAGATTAACGGGCGGCAGATCAAGGAACACGCAGTCGTATTCCTTTTGCGCCTTTGCGATCAGCTCGGCAAAGCGAGGGCTGTAAAGCAGCTCGGCGGGGTTGGGAGGGCAATGTCCCGCGGTGAGAAGATACAGGTTGGGCCTTGACGTAGGAAGGATCTCGGGGGCATCGCAGATAGCGGCCAGATATTCGGAAAGACCGCGTTCCGTAGACACACCGAATGCCATATCCTGCGTAGGCTTGTGCATATCACAGTCAAGAAGCAGAACACGCTTACCCGATGTGGCGAAGGAGATGGCCATATTGGCGCAGGTCAAGGATTTTCCATCGCCCGGTGCGGCACTGGTAAAACCAAATACCATACGCTCATCCTTACCGCCACCGGAATACAGCAGATTGGTGCGGGCCATACGGTATGCCTCTTGCGCCCTGTAATTTTCATTTTCCTTGATCAAGCGATCCGCCATAGCAACGTTCTTCGCCTTAGAGCGACCAAGAAAATCAAGATGGAACATTCTCTTCAAAAGCTTTCTCATAAATTCTCTCCGTTCTTCGCGCTACCCTCTGCGCCTTTGCAAAATCAATCGATACGCGGAATTTGTCCCAGCACGGGGATTTTGGCAAATCGGCTTCTCAAATCCTTTTCCTGTCTCACGCGAGTGTCAAGGATGTTGACGGCAAACATCAGTCCGTAGCAAAGCACCGCGCCCAAAACCGCGCCCAAAAGAGTTTGCTGGGACGTGTTGGGGGATACCTTGCTTCCATTCGTGGGAGTAAGACTCTGCTCGATGACAAAAACGCCGTGCAGCACGTCCTCACTGCGTTCATTTATGATCGCGCTGAATGCGTGAAGCAGCACGCGAGAGTCCTTGGCGGAGCCGGCACGGCAGCTCACGCGAAAGACCAGGGTGTTCTCGTTGGTACCGAAGCTGAAGGCGCTGACCAGACCGCGCGCGGAATAATTTCCGTCCAGCACGTAATCCTCGTTGTCGGGCTCCAGCGCATGGCTTTGCTCTATGTAATCAAGCACTCCCTCCATCGTCCTCTCGGACATCAGCACGCTTTGGAGCGTAGGGATGCATTCCGCACCCACCACCAAATAATTGTGTAGCTTTTCCTCATCCGCCACCGTACCGTCCTTTACCATAAGGATGTATTCCACGGAAGAAGAATACGTTTTGGTGGCAAACCTGTCGCTGTACACATAAAAAGCGCTTCCGAAAAGTAAAGCGAAGACGATCATCAAAATAAAGCTCTTTTTTAAAACTGACCAAAGCTCCTTAAGCGTGATTTCCATAGTGCTTCCCCTCTTCCGCACGCGCGTACACCGTGCGGTATGTTTTTTAGCGATATATTTTTTATAGGTATAAATCAGAACTTATTAATATTCTAACACACTTTTTTTGCGTTGTCAATGCTATTTTCCATTATTTGCTATCTTTTTGCTATCTTTTTTCCTTCAGCAAGTTATGAGAAAAGCGAATTTTAGGAAACCGAGAAACCTTACTTCCGGTATAAATATGAGTACCAATCTGCTTTCACATATATCCGTGTTAGTTTCAAATACGCCTACCACTTCCCCCTTACCACCTACCACCTACCACCTACCACTTACGCGCAAGTTCAAACCGATACGCAGTCACTCAGCCTTTGTTACGCAGATTGCTACGCAAGGGGTAAAAAAGAGAAAAGCGTGTCGGGCGAACGGTACGGGTTCGGAGCCACACACTTTTACAAAACTATGCAATTCGTGCAAACGTGCTCCGGGGCGATCGCCTTGGAGCAATCCAGGTGTAGTTCAGCTGACATAGCGCCGCTTTGGGGTGGTAGAGGCCGCAAGTTCAAGTCTTGTCACTCAGACCATATCGAGTGTTCATAACAGATTTCAGTTATGGACACTCGATATTTTTATGTCTGCATTTATATTTTGTTGTTTGGAGTAGCGTTTTGCTACTCTTTTTCTTTTAGATTGCGTTGGGTAGGTATTCGATTGCCACGCCTTGACGGGAGTCGAGGATATAGTGTGGTCGCTGAATGATGCCGGGTATGTCGAGCCGGCCGACAAAACGGTAGTGGATGATAACTCGCTGCGTTCTGTCCTTGCCTGTTCCCTCCACGGGAAAGACCTCGATCTTCTCAATAAGCTCTCGCAGTAGTATCGGCGTTAATGTCTGCATCTCCATAAACTTGCGAATAGCGCAGAGAAAGTCATCCTTTGCCGTTTGCATTTGGTCGATCTTATCAAGCTTCTCTTGAAGCTCAAATATCTGCCGCTTTAGTTCCTCTTGCTCGGTTTCGTACTTTTGAGATAGCCTCATAAACCACTCATCCGTGACCTTGCGGTCCACGTTGTCCTCATAGAGCTTTTCAAAGAGTCCGAGAAGCTTTTTGCTTCGCGCTCTCGCTGTCGATAACGCCCCTTCCGCAGTTGTTCTCTCGCGTATCATATCCTTGTTGGTTTTCTGCTCCAAAAGCTCTGCAAAGTCACCCTCTGCGCTTTCAAGGAAGTCCGCAAGCATTCGTAGCTCCATCAGCACGATCTGCTCCAAGGCATCCTCGCGGATATAGTGGGTGTTCTCGCAAGTGCCGCGCATTCCCTTGTAGTTTGAACAACTAAAGAAACGGATGCTTGGGTTCTTCTGATTGAAGTTGAACCATAGCTTATGCCCACAATCTCCGCAGTAAAGAAAGCTCGTGAAGATGCTTTTCTTTAGGTTCTTGTCCTTTGGCGGTCTGCGCTTGGTCTTTTCAACTAACTTCTGTACCTGCTCCCAAGTGTCGCGGTCAATGATCGGCTCGTGTACGTCCTTGAAGATTGCCCAATTTTCCTTTGGGTTCTCAACGCGCGTTTTGTTGCGGAAGGACTTTGAAGTGCTCTTGAAGTTGATGATGTCACCGCAGTATTCCTGTTGTGCGAGCATCTTGGCAATCGTAGTCTTGCACCACTTGTACGGATCGGCTTGCGTTTTCTTTCCACCTCGCGGAAGTCCCTTGCTCTGCCAATATGCCATCGGAACTAACACCTTGTCCTCTTGCAGCGTTCTCGCTATGGTTTCGTTGCCCTTACCTTCGATACACAAGCGGTACACCCGTCTGACTACCTCTGCCGCCTCCGTGTCAATGATCCATCTCTTATTATTTTCGGGAGATTTCATATAGCCATACGGCGGAGGTGCTAACGGCTCACCTGCGTTGCCGCGAAGTCGATGTGAGGAACGAACCTTTCTTGAAATATCCCTTGCCATCATCTCGTTCATTACGTTACGGAAGGGTGCTAACTCATCCTCACCATTTTCACTGTCAATGCAATCGTTAATAGCAATAAAACGGATGTTGTGCTCGGGAAAATAATAGTCCGTGTACTGTCCGACCTCAAGGTAGTTTCTACCCAAACGCGACGAGTCCTTGACGATGACGGTTGAGATATATCCCATATCCATATCAGCAAGCATACGTTGGAAGTCGGGGCGGTTGAAATTCGTTCCCGTGTAGCCGTCGACCACGTAGAACTTGGTGTTAGAAAATCCGTGCTCCTTTGCGTACTTCGCGAGGAGCTTTTTTTGATTGGCAATCGAGTTGCTATCACCTTCCGTTCCATCGTCACGGGAAAGTCGGCAATAGAGCGCGGTAATACCTATATTTTCAGTTTGCTTCGCTGTCGTTTTTCTCTCCATTCTGCTCCTTTCTATCCGAGGATTTCTCTGTCGGATCGGCAGCCGAAACATATTCCGCCTTTATTGTATCACCGTC
>JAZRGD010000120.1:0-3306 GCA_045644045.1 Eubacteriales bacterium | reverse complement strand
ACGACATGGCTACGATCCGCCTTCATTCCCTTGGGCGGCCTTGAGGAGATCGGCAAGAACGTCACCCTCATCGAGACCGATGAGGACATGATCCTCGTGGATTGCGGCATGGGCTTCCCCGACGAGGAGATGTTCGGTGTGGATCTGGTGATCCCCGATTTTACCTATCTGGAGCGTAACAAGTCCAAGCTCCGCGGCGTCTTCCTCACCCACGGCCACGAGGACCATATCGGCGGCGTGCCCTATCTGCTTCGCCAGCTCCACACCCCCGTCTACGGCACACGCCTCACCCTCGGTATTTTAGAGAAGAAATTAGAGGAGATACATCCCCTGAAGAAGCCCGATCTCCGCCGCGTGGAGGCGGGTGAAACGGTGCGCGCGGGTGGCTTTACCGTGGAGTTCATCCACGTCAATCACTCCATCGCGGATTCCTGTGCCCTCGCCATCGATACCCCTGCGGGCAAGATCGTCCACTCGGGCGACTTCAAGCTGGACGTCTCCCCCATCGACGGACAAATGATGGACCTCACCCGACTGGGTGAGCTGGGCAGAGAAGGGGTGGAATTGCTCCTTTGCGAATCCACCAATGCCGAGCGGAGCGGCTTTACTCCCTCCGAAAGAGTGGTGGGCAGCTCTCTTGAGCAGATCTTCCGCGCCAACCCCGATAAAAGACTCATCGTTGCCACCTTCTCCTCCAACGTCCACCGCGTTCAGCAGATCATCAACGCCAGCGCGCGGTGCGGCAGACGGGTGGCCGTCCTCGGCCGCAGCATGGTCACCGTTATCGGCGCGGCCAAGGAGCTGGGCTATATGGAGGTGCCCGACGGCACCCTCATCGACGTCTCCGAGATCAAGCGGTTTAAGCCCGAGCAGATCACCCTCATCACCACGGGTAGCCAGGGCGAGCCCATGAGTGCCCTCTATCGCATGGCCTTCGGAGAGCATGACCGCGTTAAGCTGGTCCCCGGCGGCGACCTGGTGATCCTGTCCGCCTCCGCCATCCCCGGCAACGAAAAGCTGGTGGGTAAGATCGTCAACGCCCTGGTGAAGGGCGGCATCTCGGTCATTAACGACAACAATATGCACGTCCACGTGTCGGGTCACGCCTGCGGCGACGAGCTGAAGCTCATGCACGCCCTCACGAGACCCAAATACTTCATGCCCATCCACGGCGAAAGCCGTCACCTCCATGCCCACAAGCAGTTGGCGGAGTACATGGGCATGCCCCCGTCCCATATCTTCGTTTCGGAGATCGGCAAGGTGTTGGAGCTGAAGGGCGGAAACGCCGCCTTTGCGGGCACTGTTCCCGCAGGCAGAGTGCTGGTGGACGGCTCCGGCGTGGGCGACGTCCGCGCCGTGGTGCTTCGTGACCGCAAGAGCCTGGCCGAGGAAGGCCTCATCGTGGCCGTCGCCTCGGTGGATACCATGTCGGGCCAGCTTATTTCCGGCCCCGACATCGTCTCCCGTGGCTTCGTCTACGTCAAGGAATCGGGCGACCTCATGGATGAAGCCCGCGCCGCTACCAAGCAGGCATTGGAATACGCCCTCCTTCGCGGCATCACCGACCACATGGAGCTGAAAAGCATCGCCACCGCCGAGCTGTCGAAGCTGCTCTTTAAAATGACCAAGAGGAAGCCGATGGTGCTGGTGGTAATTAATAAATTATGAGAAGTGCAAGGGGGCTTTTTAAAAATCCCCTTGCGCCAAAAACAAAACCAACGGTTAGCAAAAACGCTATAAAAAGCAACCGTTGGTTTTATATTTTCTATTTTAAAGCTCGTCCTTGATGAGGCTTTCCACCTCGCGGCCGATGTGGCGCGCCTTGCGGGTCAATCTTTGTCCCCGCTTACTGCCGCCCATGAGAAAGGCGGCGACGCCTGCCGCCAGAACGGCGGCTGCGGCGATCATCAGGATCGTTTTCGTGTGGCACTTCTTTTCGCAATACATAAGGTGTGTCTCCTTTTTTCTTTTTTTGATGATAGTATCGTCACGCGCCCCGGGTTTTATGCCCCGCCGCACAAAAAAGCCGCGCCGCCGCACAAAAAAGCCGCCCCGCCGCACAAAAAAGCCGAGTCGCCGCGCAAAAAAGCCGCGCCGCCGCACAAAAAAGCCGCCCCGCCGCGTCTAAAACCATGCTCTCCCTTGACAAAATCCCCGCGCCGTGTTAGAATGAAAGCGAAAACGCCGTACCGCCGTAGGACAAGACGGTATGACGGTAACGGAAAAACAAAAAACGGCCAAAAGCGAAAAGCGAAAACCACTCCGAAGCGAAAAGCGAAAAATCGACCAAAAGCGAAAACCGCCCCGAAGCGAAAAGCAAAAAACGGTCAAACGAATCAAGTAAATCAAACGAATGAAACGAATCAAATAAATCAAACGAATGAAAGGAAAAGCGATATGTTTGACGCAAAAAAAGTAAAGGACGCCTGCGTGGCGTGGATCAGAGAATTTTTCGAGGAGAACGGCAAGGGCTGTAACGCCGTGCTGGGTATTTCGGGCGGCAAGGACAGCTCCATCGCCGCCGCTCTGTGCGTGGAGGCCCTTGGCGCCGATCGCGTGGTGGGCGTTCTGATGCCCTGCGGTGAGCAGCACGACATCTCCTGTGCCTACGATCTTGTCAATCACCTGGGCATCCGCCACTACGTGGTCAATATCAAGGACGCCGTGGAGGGTGTGAAGAATGCCATCCCGAAGGAGCTGGCTCTCAGCGAGCAGTCCTGTGTAAACCTGCCCCCCCGTATTCGCATGTCCACCCTCTACGCCGTTTCCCAAAGCGTGAACGGCCGCGTGGTCAATACCTGTAACCTGTCCGAGGACTGGGTGGGCTACTCCACCCGCTACGGCGATGCCGCAGGCGATTTCAGCCCCATGGCCAAGCTCACCGTCCGTGAGATCAAGGAGATCGGTCACCTGATGGGTCTGCCCCGCCACCTGGTGGACAAGACCCCCATCGACGGCCTCTGCGGCAAGACCGACGAGGATAACCTGGGCTTTACCTACGCCGAGCTGGATACCTACATCCGCACCGGCGAGATCGCAGACGAGAGAAAGAAGGAGCGCATCGACCGCCTCCATCGCATGAACCTCTTTAAGCTCAAAATGATGCCCATGTTCGAGCCCGACAAGGAGCTGCTTTGAGTCTCTTTTGCTGAATATTAACTGCGGCGGCCTCTCGGAGGCCGCCGCGCTTTTTGTATAACGAAAACCCCGCCATAGTGGCGGGGTTCAAAAGAGGCTTTGCCGATGAACAGAAATTTCACCCAAACAAGTGCGGAAGGCATTTGTGCCAAAGGCCCCCTCCGAGAG
>JAZRGD010000119.1:0-3992 GCA_045644045.1 Eubacteriales bacterium | reverse complement strand
TTACCGACGTACAGAAGAGGCTCAAGATGGCATCTCCCACTGTTACCGAGTTTAAGGCGTTGTTTGATCAGGTGCAAGAGATCACCAAAAAAATGAAGGCTAAGATCGAGGTCGTGAGAGCGGAGGACCCCGAGACTGCCGCAAGGCTTGAAGCGGCGATGAAGGCGTTTGGTGCGAGTTTATGAGTGAGATTGAATTGAAGCCGTGTCCGTTTTGCGGGGGGAAAGCTCGCATTTTCTACACCATGAAAATTGGTATACCCACGGGAGATGACGGTTGCCAAGCAACTGCAAGGTGTAGCAATACATTACATTGCGGTGCAGAGATACAGAGATGGGCGGCACGAAAAGATTGGGCGAGAGAGTCCGCAGTTAACGCTTGGAACAGGAGGGCAGACAATGAAAATACCTAACGAACATAAACTGAATTTGATAAAAAATTGGACTATTAAAAGATGGAGTAGTTCGGTAGTGATTTGTGGATACATTTACAATGACACAAGTCGCAGATTCCCTGACGGCACATACATTCACACTTCAAAGGTGGAGTTCATCGACTTCAGGAACGGCGTGGTGAAAACCAAAAATTCTCTGTACGCACTTGATATGGAAGGAGCAGACAATGAGCAAAGAGAAGCAGATTGAGGAGATGGCGAAAGTGCTTTGTGGTGTTTATAACGAAAACTGCCACAAAGATTGTTGTCGTAGCCACGATTGCTACGTAGAGGAGGATTGCAGAACTCTTTACAACGTAGGCTACCGCAAGCAGAGCGAGTGGATAAGCGTTGAGGAGAGGTTGCCTGAAAATTATGGACCTGTTTTGGTTGCGTGTGAAGGATTGACGATAGGTGGTGCCGCACCTATAGCAATAGGCTCATACGGTGGCGGTTTTTGGTCGCTTGCAGATGCTGACGGAACGTGCTATTTGACAAAGTATATGCGCGTTGTTGTCACCCATTGGATGCCTCTTCCCGAAGCCCCGAAGATGAAAGGCGGTGCGGAGGAATGAGTTATAGATATTACACCGAAGTGTGTTCGTTATGTGGAATAGAACACCCGAAAAGAGAATTGAACAAATTATACATATCTTTCGGTCATACCTCTGTATCTTCACCAAAAAAGATATTATCCGGTTTACGGAGGTGGCGCCGAGTGAAAAAAACTAATGCTTATGGCTGGTATACGGCTGAATATTGCAGATCTACAGGACTTCCAATGCTAAATAAGACAACCTATGCACCGTTTTCAGATTGCTATTTGTCGCGCACACGATGTAAAAAAATCAAAAAGCCAGTTCGTGATGATGAACAGCCATGCGCATTTTATAGGGTTGATCGCGGATATTGTGCTTTGTATGACAGAACAAAAAAATAAAAAGGAGAAAAAAATGATTTGTAACGGATGCGAGATTATTATTCTCTTCTTGATTCTGGGCAAAGCGATTGAGGTATTTTGTGAATGCGCGGGGCGTCGCCAGGCACAGATAGAAATGGAAGAGTATTTAAGAAAAAAAGAAATACGCAGAAAGATAGATGAAAAATACAAGATAGATGAGGAAGATGAAGAATGATACATCAAAACAAAATTCCCGACCGTGTTAAGGTTGGTTGGAAAAATTACGACGTTGTATTGACCGAGCCGAGGCTGAACAGCGGAGCGGAGCTTTACGGGCAGATCGATCACGATGCGCAGGTTATAACGCTGAGGGGAACTTCAACGCACGATCAGCTTTGCGCTACGTTGCTGCACGAGGTACTGCACGCGGTGTCTGATATGTACGGGCTTGGTCTTGAGGAAAAGCTTGTTGAAGATCTTACTAACGCACTTTATACGGTCTATAAAGATAATGCGCAGGACGACAAAGTGATGAGCGCAGCGATGAATGGTGTCGCGGAAGAGCTGAAGGACACGATAAATAACGAGTCAGAAGAAAAGGAAAAAAAGAGTCCTTATGCAAATGATCCGGAAGGCGGGATCCATTGGCTTTTTCATGGCAATCCCGACAGAGAGGATAAAAAAGTAAAGGTAAGGATTGACTCAACGTCACATCCGAAAAATATTTATGGTTTTGATGGGGACGAGGCGCTTCTCTTTGTGCTCAATGATTTTGCCAATCCGCGTAAAGGAGTCACAATCTATTCTTCGGTTGATGCTGACAAAGAGACTATAGACGAGCTCGAAAAAACTGTAAAAGAAAAAATATTTCATTTGACGTAACGGTTACATTTATATATATAAACCTATGCAGGCATGCTCTTGGCGCGAAAGCGCGAGGAGCTGTCTGCAAGTAGGCTCGTGTATATATATTAAGTAATCGACCACGAGGGAGAGGGTGTAGGAGAGGTGCGGCACTTTACACTGAGGAATTATGGAGCGGCGGATCTTTTCCATCGCCTTAGCGACCCGCAGACCGAATAGGTCGAGGGCAGCCTCCGAGCTGTGGGAAAGTCCGCCGCCTTGGATAGAACCCCCGCGTAGGGAGAGAACAGAAACAAAAAAGAGAGGATAAGCAATGGCGCAGGCATATAGAGAGACAAAGGTGATCACGGGGAATTTTGCGAGAGTACATATTTGCCCGGTGAGACAGTATCAATACGGACGCAAGAAGAAGAGCAAGCCGACTGCGGCAGCCCAGGAGAAGCTTAACCGCGAGATGGCAGCTCGTCGTCTTTCCGACATGGTCAATCTGAACTTCACCAAGAAGGACGTTCAGATCAAGCTCGACTATACCGCATTCCGCAAGGAGCACGGCAGAAATCCCGAGCCCGACGAAGTTGTGAAGACTATTCGCAACTTTATCCGCCGACTCAAGAGAGCATATCAGCGTGCGGGCCTTGAGCTCAAGTACATATACTGCACCGAGCTTGGCGCGAGGGGACATCTCTCTCACCATCACGTTATTATAAACGCGGGACTTTCTTTTGAGGAGATCCGCGCGCTTTGGACCGATGGCGGTATTTGGATGCGCAAGCTCTACTTTAACGAGAAGGGATGCTACGAGCTCGCGTCCTACTTCGTCAAGGCGAAATATACATACCGTTCCTATACCTGCTGCAAAAATCTCATACGTCCCCAAGAGTCGGGACGTGACAAGTGCATATACAAAAGCGATTGCCGCGTGCATCAAAGAGACGTTAACAACATTATGAACGGCGAGATCGAGAAGATCAGACGCATGTATCCCGGCTGGGAGCTTGCGGCAATGCCCGAGATCGCGCACACGCTCGACAAGGACACGGGCGAATATCGGCTTCCCAAGTGGGGAGTTTTTATCAGCATATTTTTATACAAGCCCGAGGGGCTTTCTAATCCTGCGAATAAGTGGGAGCATTTTAACAAAAATACTGTTTGGGAGGAGACAAATGTCTAAAGGACTTGAGAAGAGCGTTTACCGTCTTGTTGTGGCGGAGGTTGGTGATTACGAGCGAATGAAGCGCAAGGTTGAGTCGGGAAATTTAACGCGCGAGCAGATCATCAGTTTTACGCGGAAGATCTCGGCGATTGAAAACGCGATCTGCGCGGTGTGCGACGGAGAAAGCGAGCGGGCCAAGTCTGCTCTTATTTCCGATATTGCCAACGAGCGCGGATATATCAAGGCATGCTCGAAGGAGTATTATGCATCGAGAAGCACGTTTGATCGCAGAAAGAACGAGGCAATAGAGATGATTGCGGCTATGCTGGGGTTGGTATAGTCATTTTTCCCCCGACTTTATGCGCGTTATGCGCGTGCGTGATGGGTTGAATAGGTAAATATGGTACGGCAGGGCACCCAAAGAGGTGCTTTTTGCCGTGCTTTTTTTATGCCGTGAAGCAAAACCCCCGTTTTGCGTCAAAAGATGATGGTATTTGGCAGGATGTTTTTTGTTATGCTAAAAAAAGAGAGGCGGCGGAAATGTCGCCCAATTATGGAGGTTTATTTTGGCAAAAACGAGATACAGAACAAAATACTGCGATGACGTTATAGCGTTTTTTATGCGGTTCATTGAAGCGCGT
>JAZRGD010000118.1:0-6297 GCA_045644045.1 Eubacteriales bacterium | reverse complement strand
ATTTCAGGAAGTATGCTCCCGCCGTGAGGCGGGTGGAGGAGTGTGCGGTAGTGGCGGCGACCGTAAACACGCGGTCAAGCGCAAAGAACGGCGGATAAGAGCTTTTCGTAAAGCCGTTGGTTCACGGTTGCTTTTGCTCTCGATCACTCCTTCCGCCTCGCTCTCGCTCGGCACCGCCCTTCTTCTCATATAGTCGAAATGCGCGCAAATCACAGATTTGCTTCATTTCTCCTTGTTTCAGTGACACACTTCGCAAAAACAATTGATAATTGTTTTTGCTCGTTTACCTCTCGGAGGGAGGCTTGGGTTCGATCCCGCTCGAGCGGGCGTGCGTAACAATTGCATGGCCGGCAGGCCAATATAAAGCGCACTTGTGCGCCGCCGGTAGCGTTTAGGCTATGCCCGAAAATGCAATACCACCCTATGCGGGGGATATTTATTTACGGCGGAGCTTTTGCGCCGCCTTGCGCCTTGTATCTCGCGTATAGAAGCCCTCTCCTTTTGCCAAACTACTCAAAAAGGCAAAAGGAGATTTTTTATGATCGAGCAAGATACCGTAAGACTGCTGCGCGAGTGCGATAGCGGCGTAAAAATGGGAGTGTCCTCCATCGACGAGGTGATGGAGCACGTGAAGAGCGAGGGCCTAAAGGATTGCCTCACCGCCTGCAAGAGGGAGCATGAGGCCTTGGACAAGGAGATCCGCACCCTCCTTGACCGCTACGCCGACAACGGCAAGGCACCGAGCACCATGGCCAAGGCCATGTCCCACCTGAAGACAGAGTGGAAGCTGGCCAACCACGACACCGATCGCACCGTAGCCGACCTGATGACCGACGGCTGTAACATGGGGGTGAAATCTCTCTCTCGCTATCTCAATCAGTACAAGGCGGCCAGCGAGGAGACCAAGGACGTGGCAAAAAGGCTCATCGCCTCCGAGGAACGCTTGGCGCAGGCGTGTCGAGGATATTTGTGATTTGACGAAAAGAGGAAGAAGGGGGGCGTAGTGCCTTTGGCACTACGCAATGAAATGAACCCTTGCGGGATTCGTGCCCCCTTCGTGCGTGAAAAAAAGCGGGCGAAAGCAAAAACAAAAAACGGTTGTCGCAGACAACCGTTTTTTTCTCTTATTGCATGAAAAGCTGCTTGAAGAGCAATACCCAGACGAAGTCCAAGAAGCCCAGGATGATACCGCCGCCGAAGGTGGCGATCAGACAGAAGATCAAGCGGACGATACCGCCCTTCTTGAGGAAGGTGGACCATCTCACCACGACCTCTGTAACCCAGTTCACGAAGGGGATGATAAGCAGAAGAAGCTGAACGAGGCGGCTTTGTTTGTTAAACCAAGTCATGTTGAAACCTCCTATGTAAGAATATGATACGGAAAGATCCCTATCTGCTCCTATTGTAGCAGATTTCTTTTCGTTTGTACAGGGGTTTGGCGAAAAAAATAAAATTTTCCTTGTCTTATATCGTGGGGGAGTGACGGACGATGGCGGCGATCATAGCAAAAGCCTCCGAAATGCAAACAAAGGTTTACTTTTTGCTGGAATAATACTCGAAATCGTAGCCCACACGGGACACGTAATCGTATTTTCTTCTGCAAAAGAGGCACTTGATCTCGTAATACTCGTCGTCAAAGCCGGGTACGCAGACGTGGAGCAGTCTGCCAAAGCCGCAAGCACAGCGATAGTAGGTCTTGACGGTGGGGGCGTTTGCGCCATCGGGGTACACCTCTTTTTTAGACAGGGGCTTTTTCACGGGAACGGTTTTATAGTCCATGACGGTCTCCTTTTTATGGGTTTTTGTATGCTCTTATCGCGTTTTCGGGCGGGTCAAAATTCGTATTCCATTCCGTCGTAGGAGGTGAGGAAGCCCTCCTTGGCCACCTGCGCGCTGAAATCGTCGTACAGCACGTGACCGCCGTTGTGGGAGAAGTGGTGACAGCAGAATACCGTTTTTTCATCCGCCGCGCCCGTGGCGCGCAGACGGTCGCGGGTGGCGAGGTTGCGCTCGAAATTCATATGGGAATCGTAGTTGATCTCGCGGATGCCGCTGGTGCAATCCAAGGAGACGAAGTCAAAGCGGATGCCTTCCCCCTCGAGAAAATCATAGACCTCATCAAACAAGAGACCCGTGTCGTTGCCGTAGAGTAGCTGTTTTTCACCGTCGCTGATGGCGTAGATATAGGGAATGGCGGTGGGGTCGTGGCGCGCGGGCAGAGGAATGACGGTGTGGCGGCCGATCTCATAGCGGGTGAAGGGCTTCAGCTCGTGGAAGAAAAACCGTCCCTGCTTTTCTAAATCTCTATGATATACCGCCTCGGCAATGGCGCGCTTGACCGCCGCCGAGCCGTACATATGGAAGGCCTCGGCGCGTCCGCTCGCAAAGCCCGCGCTGATCATTTCCAGGTCGGCGGGGTACAGATGATCGGAGTGGCTGTGGGTGACGATGCAATGACGGAGCTTGTGCAAGGGCAGACCGTGAGCCAGCACGTGGTGGTAGGTGTCGGCGGGAAAATCAATGAGCAATTCTCCGTCGATGAGTGCCTGTGAGCGGGTGCGCACGTCCTTGCCGCCATGCTCTCTCGCGTATTCGCAGACGGGGCAAAAACAGAACAGCGCGGGCTGTCCCTCGGCCGCGGCCGTGCCGTAGTAGGTGATTTTCATAATGCTCTCCTTGATGTTTGGATGGTAATAATACGAAACGCAATGCGTTTCGCTCTTTTATCTTTTGACGGGAGCGGTTTGACCTTTCCCCAAAAATCGCGGAGCGATTTTAGAGAGCCTCCCTCCGAGAGGGAGGTGCCGAGCGTGAGCGAGGCGGAAGGAGTGGGCGGTAGCGAAAGCAACCGCAAATAACGGCTTTGAGCAAAACCTTATTCGCTGTTTTTTGCGCTTATCCATTCGTGCGCGGGCGTTTTTTCTGCCCTCCAAAAAGCGCGGCGCGATTTTTTGGGCCTCCCTCCGAGAGGGAGGCAGAAAGCGGAACCTCATCCACCGCTAAAGCGGTCCCCCTTCCCCAAAGGGGAAGGCGAAAAATCGCTTCGCGATTTTTTAAAGCCTCCCTCCGAGAGGGAGGTGCCTAGCAAGAGCGAAATGCATTGCATTTCGTCTTGTAAGTGTAAGCGCCAATGGCGTTTACACCGCGCCCTTTTCGACAAAAATCCTTTGTTGGATTTTTGTCTGCTTTAACAAAAATGCGCCGTGGCGGAAGGAGTGAGCGAGAGTAAAGAAAAGCGCAAGTCTTATGGCTTTTCGATACACAAGACTCGTTTCCCACTTTTCTCAGTCATCCGTATGTATGCGGTCACCGTCGCATCCGCCTACGGCGGAAGCAAGCCTTCCCCTTTGGGGAAGGGGGACCGCTTTAGCGGTGGATGAGGTTCCTTTTTGACAAAATTCCGATTTTGGAATTTTGTCTATGAAATAAAATCTATCCCTCACAGCAGAAAAAATTTCAAAAAAGAAATTTTTTCGGACGGGGAGCGGTACAAATGCCATTCGGCATTTGTACTTGTAAGACGAAACGCAATGCGTTTCGCTCTTACGATGCTCTTACGTTAGAGAAGCTCCAAGGCTGTGCGCACCGTATCGTCCTCGGCGGGCATTTCGGGAAACACCTTGTTTTTGTCATGGCTTTGCTCGTACGCTTCAAAATAGCGCAAGCCGAACGCGTGCAGAGAGGCGGCGTTAAAATGCAGGTTGTCGGGGTTGGCTGTGAGCCCCTCCGCAGACGCAAAGCCCATCAAGGGGTTGCTTTCGGCCATCTCTCGCAGTACGGCCGTAAGGTTGGCGCTTTCCAGCTCGTATTCCTTTGCGCACAGAGGAAGGAACTCTCCCAATCCGCCGACAATAAAGGGAACGTCGTGAAGCCCCAGCAATCGACGCATCTCCGCCATCATGGTCTCGAAACGCGTGCGATAGGTTGCGCGGAGCGAGGGGAAGCAATCGCCCTCCCCTTGGTGCCACAGCACCCCTGCCACGGTGGACGTGCGCTGGGCCAGACGGGTCATATACACCGCGTGGTCAAAGAGGATGGTGCCCGGCATCCATTGATTGAGCGTCGTGCCGCCGTCGGCGCAGGGGATGAGCCCCACGTCCACGCCGTATTTCTCGGCGTATTTTTCCGCAAAGCTCTCGGCAAGGCAGACCCCCGAAAAGTGACGGTCGTGGTGGACGGGGCGGTGCAGATTGCACCAGCGGCCGTTGCGAAGCACCTTGATATGCGCCTCGTTCACAGGAACGACCTCGTTAAGAAAGCCCCGTCCCGCCATATTGGATTGCCCGATTAAAAGAAAAGAATGGATCATATATTCTCCTTTTTGCAAACAGTTCGTTGCATTTTGGTCTTAATTTTCCTTTTGGTTGGAGGAGAGGCCGGAGAGCGGTTGGCCGCTCGCTCAGAGTGCCTTCAGTGCCTCGGTTACCCGATCGGCTAAGAGATGCTTGATTCTTGGATGGATGTCGGTGGATTCGCAGACGTCGCGGCAGACGACGGAGACGGTGGCGGACACCTTGCTCGTGATGGCCACCTGGGTCTCTTGCACCTTGCGCCAGCCTGCGGGACATTCGCATTTGTCATAGTCCGCCAGCTGAACGATGACAAAGGGCAGGGACTCGTCTTTTAGGTCGGCGCGCCAGCGGCGGATCAGCTCGGTGAGCTGTGCCTCGTAGGCCTCGGAGGCGGCGACGGATGCGCCGTTGCTTTCGCCCTGATACCATACGGCGGCGGAAAAGACGAAGGGGCAAAGAGGCAGGAAATCCAGGTGGTATAAGTAGCCGTCACCGTTCCAGGTGCAGTAGGGGTGAACGGTGAAATTGCGGCTTTTTTGCTCGGTTGTCAGGTGAATATCCAAGGCATCCATGGTACCCTCGGGCAGCCAGGCCTCGATCATCGACGCGCCCTGGGCGCACAGGACGGCGCCTACGGCAACTCCCGTTTCACGGGCAAGAGCGGCACCGGAGAGGCCGCCGACGGTGGAAAACTCCTCTATGCTTTCTCTGTCCGCCACACGCCAATGGGTGTAGGCCACACCGGGATGCTGGGAGGGGGCGGCGTAAAAGAGACGGAGAGAGGAGGGGGGCGTTCTCCGCTCCTCGGGGGTGGCGGATTCCTTTAAGGGAACCACCATATTGGATTGACCGCAGTAGAGGATGACCCTTCCCACGTATACGTCGGTGAGGGTGACCGTCTCGCCTGCCAGCTCTACCGTCATGTCATAAGGGCCGCCTGCCGCCACGGGGGGCAGGGTGGCCAGCCATTTGCCGTCCTTACATTCGGCTTCGGCCACGTGGTCAAGAAAACGAACGGTAGCCTTGCCCTCGCCCGTGCCAAAGACACGGATGGGCTTGTCCATGGCCAAAACCATGTGAGAGGTAAAGAGAGGGGAAAGTGTCATGGGAAGAGTCTCCTTTGCGCCTTGCTTTTTGGGGGTCTTACGAGGGACGTCGTAGCGGAAAATGGAAATGAGGATAAAGAGGAAGGAGAGCGCATCGCCCACCGAGGAGAAATACGCCTCGCTCATAAAATTGTAGATAAACCAAGGGGGACAGCCGAGAAGGGAAACGCGGCGCACCCACTTTTCATCGCTGATCCAAAAGGCACCTGTGTGCAGCATCACCGCCACGATGGGCAAGAGGCTGAGGGGGCTCTCGTACACCAAAAGCCCAAGCCCGATGATGGCCAGGTTCATTACGATGATGACGGGAATCCTGTATTTTTTGATAAAGGAACTATCCTTTTTCCCCGCGAAGACGGAGGAGAGAGCCCCCGCCACGTCCAGCACCGCCCCCTCGAAGGCACCGAGGAGCAGATATTGGGCAATGTACATGACGCGGGAGGTCAGGTTAAAGGCAATGATGCTCTTTCTCTTTTTTTGCAGATAGCCCAGCAGGTACAGAGTCACCGCCACAAAGCCGATGCCTTGGGCGATATAGTATAAAAGTTTCACGGTCGGTATTCCTTTCACGGGGGGCTTTCGCGCGGCCGCCGTCGGCGGGGGTCTGCCGCGATACCGCCGCGCGCGAGGCGGCAAGCATTTGCTTGCCGATCGGTCTTATTGTATCACGAATCAAGACAAAAGTAAAGAGCGGAAGGGGACATATTTTTAAATTCCGCGACGGAATGGCATTTTTTTGCGTAAACGGGAAAAGGACGGGGAGCTGTCAGCTCTCCCCGTCCTTTTTGTATAACGAAAACCCCGCCATAGTGGCGGGGTTCAAAAGAGGCTTTGCCGATGAACAGAAATTTCACCCAAACAAGTGCGGAAGGCATTTGTGCCAAAGGCCCCCTCCGAGA
>JAZRGD010000117.1:0-69040 GCA_045644045.1 Eubacteriales bacterium | reverse complement strand
ACGCCAAAGAAGCCGTTCTCGGGGTTAACGGCCCACAGTCTGCCATCCTCGCCCACACGAAGCCATGCGATATCGTCGCCAACGCACCATACCTTGTAGCCCTTCTTCTTATAGATCTCGGGCGGGATCAGCATGGCAAGGTTGGTCTTACCGCAAGCAGAGGGGAAAGCGGCGCAGACGTACTTGGTCTCGCCGTCAGGATACTCAACGCCAAGGATGAGCATGTGCTCTGCCATCCAGCCTTCCTTGCGGCCGAGGAAGGAAGCAATACGAAGCGCGAAGCACTTCTTGCCCAAAAGAACGTTTCCGCCGTAACCGGAGTTTACGGACCAAATGGTGTTCTCCTCGGGGAAATGAACGATATATCTGTTCTCTTCGTCAATATCCGCTCTTGCGTGCAGACCCTTGATATAGTCGGGGCTGCCACCGAGAGCCTCCAAAACGTCGTTGCCCACGCGGGTCATGATGAGCATGTTCAGAACGACGTAAATGGAATCGGTCAGCTCAATACCGTACTTGGCAAAGGGAGAGCCTACGACGGACATGGAGTAAGGGATCACATACATGGTGCGACCCTTCATAGAGCCGGTGTAAAGCTTGGACAGCTTTGCCTTGCACTCGGCGGGATCCATCCAGTTGTTGATATTGCCGGCGTCCTCCTTTTTGGAGGTGCAGATGAAGGTTCTTCCCTCCACGCGCGCCACGTCGTTTACGGCGGTGCGATGGAGATAGCAACCGGGAAGCTTTTCCTGATTGAGCTTGATGATCTCGCCGCTGGCGCAAGCCTCGTCGCGAAGAGCCTTTGCCTGCTCTTCACTGCCGTCGATCCAGACGATGCGATCGGGCTGCGTCATTTTCGCCATCTCATCGATCCAATCGAGCACGTACTTGTTGGTTGTAGGTGTCATGTTTTTACTCCTTTTTTTGCTAATATTTTACCTATATCATTATAACATAATTCGTGTTGTTTTGCAACAAGGAAAAGCAAAAAAAGCATATTTAACAAGAAGTTCACATTTGAAATAATGATACGTATGTGATTAAATCAAATACAAAGTTGATGTTCATTATATGGCAATATCTACATGTTATAATTATACGTGTTAATATTCTTATACGCGGAAAGGATCGGATATGCTTGAAAAACTGGCTGAATATTGGGGCAAAATGATCAAAAAAGCCCTTCACACCGTCGGGAAATCCAAAAAGCGATTCTTGCCGCTCTTTCTTTCTCTATTGCTGATCCAATGCATTATCTTCACCGTTTTTCTGTCATTTGATAACAATGTAAGGATACACGAGGAAACGGTTCGAGCGGAATATGACTATCATCTTGTGCTTTCGGGTCTCACAGAAATACAAATGCTGAAGTTGAAAAACGATAATCTTACGACTTCTCGCAGGGAAATGTGCTATGATATTGTAAGGATCATGCGATACGACAGCGCGTATTTTGATCCTACGTATGCCGTTTACGTAAAATTGATGACGGGAAACAAGGAGAATGGAATATTCACCCCCTTCATTGATGACTCTCTGGATGTAAATTATGAAGCGATGCGAATTCGACATAGTAATATTTTTGAGAGTAAAAACCTGGCAGTAACCGAAACACCACTGTTCGCGGAGGAGGATGAGGTCTCCGCGATCAAAGCAAAACGTAACGTAACGCTTCTTCTTCTCTCTCTCGTTTCCGTTTTAGTTTTGACCTCCTTTTATTCCATTTATACGCAAAATGAAAAGCATTTGTACGGTCTGTACGGTGCTTTCGGTGGCACAACGCGCACTATATGCTCACACGCGCTGACTGAAATGACGTTGATGGCGGTGCTACTGCTTCTTCCCTCTTATTTTATTTCCGCTCTGATCTGCAGGCTGGTCTATACGGGGAACGACGTTTCCTTCTCTTTTTCGATCATCAATATAAGAATGTGGCTTTTGGCCGTTGCGATCACCTTTGTTATCCTGGCATTTGCCGTCACCATTCCGATCGTACACGCAACGAGAATGGAGCCGATGAAGCTGATCACCTCCACCAATAACGCCAATCTCGTTTCTTCCCCCGACCGTTCTCTTGATCTGTTGAAACGAAAATTTCCTGTCGGGTATGAGTTCATTTCCGCTTGGCGCTTCAAAAAACATCACATTTCCCTGGCAGTCCCCTCGGCGTTGTTGTGTGTACTGTTTGTTCTTGGGTTTTATTTCTCGGCGATGTATCAAAACAATGCCGATATTCAGCGAAAAACGGATTACGATTTTTCGATCAACTTCTCCAATAGCAGCATTTCTGATGAAAAATACATAGATATTTTTGAGCAGGCTGACGGAGTGGAACGTATTCACGCATCCTACTCCACCCAAAGAGCAGAGCTGATCGCTTCCCTGCTGATGATCAACGACAAGAATATAGCCACCGGCGGCGGGTTGGCCGAGGATGCGGAAAAGGGAGTGTTCTATACGGGAGACGCACTTTTCTTCGGTTCTCCCAGCAGCAAAAATTTAGCCGAGTTTATTGGCGAGACCTACACCGTAAGAGGTGACGTGGGTGCGCTGTCGGAAGACAAAAACAACATTATCATTGGAGCTACATACCAAAACCGCGACGCGTTTTCTTTTGAGATCGGTGACACCGTTCAAATTGCATTCCCGGAGCTGGACGAAAAAGGCGAACCTATTCGTGTTGAGGGAAAGGGACCTATTGAGGAAACGGCAAAATCCGTTTCTTTGTGGGAACAGCAATACGAAAAGCTTTCTATGCGATACGAGAGCTTCACCATCGTTGCGATCATTGAGGATTTCCCCAGTGGTGTGCAAGGCGTTCCCGTGGTGTTAAATAGTGAGATGTACGAGGCGATTACCTGTACCGCGCCCGTCTCCGATTCTCTTTTGGTCTATGCGGAGGAGGACATTTCCTTTGATGAGCTGACGACCACGGAGGGATATTTGAGGCAGATCGCCACCAAGCTTGGAAACGGTACCGTACACACTTATCACACAAGATTTTACGATACTGTCACGTCTCAATTCTGTTACGACAGATTTTTACCAATTGCCGGTTTGGCATTTCTTTGCTTTGTGCCCTTGCATTGGTTTTATTCCCAAGCGCTTTTCTTCCGCAGAAGAGAAAACGAATTTTACGTCCTTAGCGCTATTTCCGCATCGCCCGCTCGGATCCGTTCCCTGT
Source organism: Eubacteriales bacterium (assembly GCA_045644045.1). Classification (GTDB taxonomy): domain Bacteria; phylum Bacillota; class Clostridia; order Oscillospirales; family CAG-272; genus UBA1740. The sequence continues at coordinate 65,856 of JAZRGD010000117.1, read as the reverse complement.
TTTTGAGCGGTTGCCTTGTACAAATACCGATTGGAATTTTCTCAACGCTACTGTCGTTGCTCGCTTCCCTTCTCGTCTATCTCTTTGTCGAGCGCTTCTTGCCAAACGTGCTTTCCATTGGCGGTGACGTATTGCGTGAGACCACGCCGCCTGTTTGGGTATTTATTCTCTGTCTTGGTGTCACGCTGATCTCTTCTCTTCTTTCTGCGCTTCTCCCTTATTTAACTTGGCACAGGCGCTACGTTTCGGAAAGAGCCGCCGCGGATTTCACCGACGCCTCGTAATACAGTATAGGAAAGGAAAAAATATGGCAAGTCCTATTTTAGAGGTCACCGATCTCATTAAGCTCTATAAACAATCCGATGCCGTCGTTACGGCGGTAGACCGTGCTTCCTTGCGCGTTGAGGATGGCGAATTCGTGGCGATCATGGGTACGTCCGGCTCGGGTAAATCTACCTTCCTACACCTTTGCGCGGGACTTTTGCGTCCCAACTCAGGTTCTATACGCATCAGGGGTAACGAGATCACCTCCATGTCGCCCGACGCATTGGCGTCGTTTCGCGGTCAATACATCGGTATGATCTTTCAGAAGCACAATCTGATTCCCCAATTTACCGCTCTTGAAAACATTACGATGCCCGCCTTGATGATGAAAAAGAGTGATTACAGCTATGAGCACAGCTTGAAAAAGCTCACCGACACCTTAAAGATCAGCGATAGACTCCATCACCTTCCCGACGAGCTGTCAGGCGGACAACAGCAGCGCGTTGCCATTGCGCGCGCCTTGGTGAACCGTCCGCAGATCCTGTTTGCCGACGAGCCTACAGGTAACCTGGACCGCGCCAATGCGGACGAGGTCCTGGCACTGTTGCTAAAAACGCGGGAGGAATTCGGACAAACTCTTATGATGGTCACTCACGACCCGCAGATCGCGGCAAAGGCCGACCGTATTCTGTATATGGAAAACGGTATTCTGCATCATACGAAGCCCAAATAAAAAAATGACCCTTTTGCTTCATTATGGAGGAAAAGGGTCATTTTTTGCCTTTTTGCGAAAATTGGTGCTTTTTACCAAAATGAGTGGCTGAAATTTGTACCATATTTTTCCATTATTATGATTGACATTTTTTGGTATTTCTGATAGAATATAATAGCTTCCAGAAATTACCAATTAAAAAGGAGAGAAAAAATGGAAAAAACAGCAAAAATTCTGATAGCGGAAGAAGGAGCGGAGGAAAGAAAAAGAATTCGGGACTATTTACTACATAGCGGATACCACAGCATTGATGAAGCGGCAAACGGCGAGGATGCGTTTCTCAAAATCAACCGCGTGCGCCCGGACGTGGTTATTATTGACACTTGGCTTGCACGCCTTGACGGTGTGGGAGTCATCAGAAAAGTGAAAGAAACGTGGCAAGCGGAGTGTCCGTCTCCCTTCTTTATTTTAACCTCACTCGTGTCAGGCAACAGCTTGTTTGTGGAAGGGGTACGCGCAGGTGCGGACATTTGTCTGAAAAAGCCTTTAGACTTAGCAAGTCTCGCGCTGCACGTAGAGGCCTTACTCGCGAAACGAGGTAACGCCATGGGCGAAACGGGACGCGAGGGAAAGCTCGACATAGAATCACAGGTCACAAAGATCATTCACCAAATTGGCGTTCCTGCTCATATTAAAGGGTATCAATATCTTCGCTGTGCTATCCTGATGACCATTGAAGACAATGAGATCATCAATTCCGTAACAAAGATACTCTATCCTTCCGTCGCGAAAAAATATGCCACCACTACGTCGCGTGTGGAAAGAGCGATCCGACACGCCATAGAGGTGGCTTGGGACAGAGGGGACATCGATACGTTAAACTCGTATTTTGGCTATACGATCCAAAATAACCGTGGAAAGCCTACGAATAGCGAATTTATCGCCATGATCGCTGACAATCTCCGTCTGAAGTATAAGCTTTATTGAAGGGCGTTATAGTAGTCAATTTCGGTAATTGCGGCAAGATACACGTCGCGGTGACGTCCTTTTGCGTAGACAGCCTGCCTTAAGAGACCCTCGCAGGTCATGCCACACTTTTCCATGACGCGCAGACTGGCTTTGTTCTCTTTCATGCAGACGGCAGAAATGCGAGACAGCATCAGCCTTTGAAAACCGAAATCCAAAACCGCCTTGACCGCTTCGGTCATATATCCTTTTCCCCAAAAATCGGGATGAAGGACGTACCCTATTTCGGCAGAATTATTGGGAAGATCGATCGTCGTAAACCCACAAGACCCGATCATTTTCTCCGTGGAACGGTCCACCAGCGCCCAATCGTAGAAATCTCCAAGGTCATATCTTTCTTGTAAATAACCGATATAATTCTTTGTATAATCCTCGGCAGGATGGGTTTCCCATAGTAAATACTTAGTAACGGTATCATTGCGGGAATAGTCGTACATATCGGCGGCATCCTCCGGCAAAATACGGCGTAAAATCATCCTTTCCGTCTCCAGGGCGGGAATATGAGTAAAGATCTTATGTAATGCCTCAAGCGTCATGGCGTCCTCCAAGCGGTATAAGCTATCCTTATTTTACCATACAGAACCGCTAATGTCAACAAAATTGCTCTTTTAAGAAATAAAAGTTGAACTATTCTGTGAAAGTTTATGATATGTTCTTGCAATTAACGAAAAAAGATGGTAAAATAATATAGATCATATTGTTCGGTGAGGATGCTATGCACGACGAAGAAAACAACAAAACGAAAAAGAAACGCTTTAAGCTTTTTGATTCGCAACGCGAAGGAAAGGGCGTAAGCAAGGAGGAGGCAAATCTACCTCCCTATCTCAAAAAATTCTTTATCTTATACAAACGAGATTTTACTCGCTTGTTATCGGTCAACATATTCATGGTTTTGGGAAACTTTCCCGCTCTCTTTTTGATATTGGCACTGAGCGGCTTGGTCAGTAACGATTTCGTTCATCCCACCAACGACGCGTACGGCGTTTTTGCCGGGATGCTGGAGATCGAGGGCTATTCCGCACCCATGTTGGCTCTAAACGGTATTTTGGGGAGCATAGGGACCGGAAGTGCCTACACTCCCATAACCTACCTGTTTTTTGGACTTGGAGCACTGATGTTCTTTACCTTTGGGTGCGTGAACGTGGGAACTACCTATATTTTGCGCAACATGGTAAAGGGAGAGCCTGTCTTCATGTGGAGCGATTTTTGGTATGCCATCCGCCGCAATTTCAAACAAGGCTTTTTCTTCGGTATTATTGATCTCTTGCTTATCGTTCTGATCCCTTATAACGTGATGATCCTCAGCCAAGGCGGTGGGTTCTTTAACGGCATTTTGTTTTGGTTGAATATCGTGTTCGGTCTTCTCTATTTAGCCATGCGCGCTTATATCTATCTGCAAATGATCACCTTTGAGCTGTCGATCTATAAGATCCTTAAAAATGCGTTGATCTTTTCCATCATTGGTTTTAAGCGCAATTTCCTCGCATTCCTTGGTAAAGTGCTGCTCCTGTTCATCACCGTGGTGCTTGCCTACTCCGGTGTCATGCTGGCTTTGGCGATCGTCCTTCCCCTGTTGATCCTCTTTGCCAACGGTGCTTATATGAGCACGTACGCCGCATATTTCAAAATCAAGGAGATCATGATCGATCCTTACCAAAAGGAGCAAGCGGAAAAGGCGGAAGCCCCCACCGCTTGACCCTTTGTCTCCAACATCAGCTCGGATACCGTTACGAATTGATAGCCGCTTTCCAGCAGCTTGGGAATCAACTGCTCGATGGCGGCTATTGTATTGTTCTGCCCGGATATATAGTCGTGAAACAAAAGAATATCACCGCCACGCACTCCTGACAAAGCACCGGATACCATTTGAGATGAGGGGGTGCCGCGCCAGTCCTTCGGATCAAAGCTCCAAATGACCACGTGATACCCTCTTTCCTCCAATAAGCGAACCTGCTCTTGTGAGCGAAAGCCCTCCGGTGGGCGAAACAAAACCGGATCGGGAAGTGCCAAGGAATCAAACAGTCTCTCATACTTGTCCAGTTCAACGGACAATTCCTTTACCGATAGGTTTTTCATGTGAGGGTGTGAGTAGGTATGACACCCGATCTCATGTCCCTCCTCATGCACTGCCCTGGCAACGTCCGGATAGTGTGCGACGTTGCTCCCTATCATAAAAAAAGTAGCCTTGACCCCATATTGCTTTAAGATGGATAATATCTTTTCTGTATATCGCGGATGCGGACCGTCATCAAAGGTAAGGGCAACGCATCTCTTTTCCCGCGTTCCGTGGCAAAAGGCTTCTTGCGCACTGCCGGGGAAAGACAACACGCAAAGAAGCAATGACAAAAACAGCACCAACGCAGTCCAACGTTTTTGTTTACGTCTCATAATTCCTCTAAAGAACCGAAGCGATACCCCTGATTTTTCCAATAAGTGAGCATATCGCGCAAGATTCGTACGTTTATATCAGAGGTAGGATGCAGCAAAACAATAGCCCCGTTATGCGTATTGTCCATTAAAATTTGCTTTGCTTTCTCGTCGGAGGGGGCGATCTTGTCATCCCAATCCGCATAAGCTAAGCTCCAGAATACCGTTTTGTACCCCATTTCCCTGGCGTTGCTTAAATTTTCGGCGCTGAACCTTCCTTCAGGCGGTCTGTAAAAACGGGAAAGTGTTCTTCCCTCCCGCGCCTCGCTGTATATTGTCTCCAACTCCTTTAATTCCTTTTTGAACGCATCTGCCGTAAAGCCACTCATATCCTTATGTCTGACAGTATGATTGCACAGTAAATGCCCCTCCTTTTCCATGCGCGAGATGAGGGCAGGCTCCGCCTTTATAACGTGGGACAGAAGAAAACACGCGCCTTGTGCCCCTTCTGCCTTTAAAATGTCAAGAACCTTACCTACGTTTCCGTTTTCATACCCCACGTCAAAGGTGAGGTAGATGACCTTGTCTCCCCTATCTGCCGCCGATGCGTTGAAATAGAAAGCACTGTCGCCCAGCATGGAGCTGAGCTCTGAAGTAGGAGGCGTGTGAGCCTTCCCTCTTTTGATATACCAGCTTTTTGCTGTGCTTTCCGCCGTAACGGATTGGGAAAAAAGAGCAAAAAGCAAAATACAGATCAGAAAAGAAACCCTTGTTTTCATAGACTCTCCTTGTTTTTTTATACTATTAGTATCCTTCTTTTTCTAACAAAAAAACAAGGTAATCCGAGACAGAAATGTCATATTAAGCAAAAAAGTGCTTCGCAAAAGCGAAGCACTTTTTTATTAGTCATCGGGATACCCGTCGGGATTTTTTCTTTGCCAATTGGCAGCATCCTCGCACATTTTTGCGAGGTCGCGCTCAGCGCGCCAGCCGAGAAGCTCGTAAGCCTTTGTGGGATTTGCGTAGCACTCGGCAATATCACCGCTTCTGCGCTCGACGATCTCGTAGGGGATCTTGCTTCCCCAAGCCTCGCCAAACGCCTTGACGATCTGCAAAACGGAATAGCCCGTTCCGGTACCGATGTTGTAATACTCAATACCGTTTGCCTTTTCCGTTCTGTCCAAGGCGCGAAGATGCGCAATGGCCAGATCGACCACGTGAATATAGTCTCTCACGCCTGTGCCGTCATGAGTGGGATAGTCATTGCCGAACACACGGAGACAAGGCAGCTTACCGGCGGCAACCTTTGCCACGTAAGGCAAAAGGTTATTGGGAATACCGCGAGGGTCTTCACCGATCAAGCCGCTCTCGTGTGCGCCAATAGGGTTGAAATAACGCAAAACACAAGCCGCGAGTGATGGGCGCGCATGGCAAGCATCCTTTAGGATGCGCTCGATCATCAGCTTTGTCTCGCCGTAAGGATTGGTGGTAGAAAGAGCGAAATCCTCGGAGATCGGAACGCTTTTGGGCATACCGTACACCGTGGCGGAGGAGCTGAATACAATACGGTTTACGTCATGCTTTTCCATCACCTCTAACAGATTAAAGGTGCCCGTCAGATTGTTATGATAGTAAAGCAGGGGCTTCTCTACCGATTCACCTACTGCCTTGAGGCCGGCAAAGTGGATCACAGCTTCAATGTCATCGTACTGCGCAAATACACCGTCAAGAGCATCCTTATCCAAAAGATCTACACAGTGGAAATCAGGACGCTTGCCCGTGATGGTTTCGATACGATCAAGAACGCACCTTTTGCTATTTTTAAGGTTGTCTACGATGACGACCTTTTTGTTGACATTTAAAAGCTCTACGACGGTATGAGAGCCAATAAAGCCCGTGCCGCCTGTAACGAGTATAGACATGGTGTTCTCCTTATGCATTCCACAGACCGTTTTTGGGATATACACCCGTTTCGGTCAATTTTTTAAAGCATTCTACAACAGCGGGGCGGTCCTCTTTATAGGTAACGCCAAACCACAAGTCCTTCGTAGGAAGGATCTTCAGGTCGCAATCGCCGCTCTCAATAGACTGACTCGCTACGGTAGGGAGATAATATTCTCCCTTCATCAGGTCGGTAGCGGGGTCTTTCAAAAAAGCAGCCATTCCCTTTTCAGCATAATCGAATATCTTATCGGTAAAGCCAAAGAAGTTCATGGAAGCAATAGACTCACCCGAAAGGTCGATCCATTCATCTCCTTCTAAATAGGCCGCGTCGTTTTCGCCCTGCTTGCGGATCTTGGTGCGTTCGGTGACAGACTGCAAAAAGCCGTTTTCATCCGATACACAGATGCCGCGAGAAACAGTACCGTACTCGGTCAAGGTGTTGGCGAGACGGTAGCCCACCATGCAGAAATGGCAGTCGTCCTCACCGTTTGCCTGCTTTAAGTAGTCAGCGGCAAGCTGATATGCTTCTGCCCCATAATAATCATCGGAATTTATGACAGCAAAAGGCCCCTTCACGTAAGGTCGTGTGCAAAGAAGCGCATGCGCGGTTCCGAGAGGCTTCACGCGATCGGGAGGCAAAATTGCCGCGGTAGCGGCATCTGCCTCTTGGAAGGCGTAGTCCACAGCGACCACGTTTTCAATGCGGGAGCCGATGGTGGAACGGAACACCTCATAGTTTTCTCTTTTGATCACGAAAACCACCTTGTCAAATCCCGCTCGTACAGCATCGTAAATAGAATAGTCAATAATAAATTCACCGCTAGGACCTACGGGGTCAATCTGCTTGAGACCGCCATAACGAGACCCCATACCGGCGGCTAAAACTACCAATGTCATAGTAATGCTCCTTTCGCTTGTTGATTTTTTGCAATGAATTCCAAAATGACAAAAAAAGAGTGAAAAATCCACTCTTTTTTTGCTTGTTTAGTCAGCGTATACGCTAACGCACTTCTTGCCCTTGGCAAAGTATTCAAATTTTACTCTTCCGTCTACCAATGCGAACAAAGTGTCATCAGAGCCCAGACCGACATTCTTGCCGGGATGGATCTTGGTGCCGCGCTGTCTAACAATGATGTTGCCGGCGATGACCTTGGAGCCGTCAGACTTCTTGACGCCCAAGCGCTTGGATTCGCTGTCACGACCGTTCTTGGTAGAACCTACACCTTTTTTATGTGCAAAGAACTGTAAACCCAGTTTAAGCATGGTTGTTACCTCCGTATTTTTTAGTGCTTACTTACATGCCTTTTCAACCACGTCAACGGAGAGATAATCGTAATACTCTTCCGCCAGGTCTAAAAGCTGCAAATAAAATGCTTTGATGAGACCGGCAACGGCAAAACGCTTTTTTTCGTCCTTTTCGAATGCAGACAAAGCACCGCGCGCGATCAAAAACACAGTTGCGCTTTTGTCGTCAATGGTGTAATCAACACCCGAAGCGTAAACCACCTCGATGGCATTGATCACAAGCATCGTCATAGCGGATATTGCCGCACAAACGATGTCCTCGCCTTCCTCAGCGAAGCCTGCGTGCCCCGTCTCCTCGTATCCGTAAAAGACGTCACCGGACTTGTAAAAGGTAATGCGTGTCATGGATCAACCTACGATCTTGTTGATCTGAACCTTCGTGTAATCCTGTCTGTGACCGATCTTCTTCTTCTCGTTCTTCTTTGCCTTGTACTTCAGAACGTAGATCTTCTTGCCACGACCGGACTTCACTACCGTTGCGGTAACGGTTGCGCCCTCAACGTAAGGAGCGCCTGCTACGAAGCTCTCGCCGCCGATAGCCAGAACCTTGTCAAAGGTATACTCCGCGCCATCTTCAACGCCCAGCTTCTCAACGAAGATCACGTCACCTTCGCTGACCTTGTACTGCTTTCCACCCGTTTCAATAACTGCGAACACGAAAAGCACCTCGCTTTCTTTCAAAAATCGCTATGACAGGCGATGACAACGCCATACTTTAAGCCTGCCCATAAGCGTCATATTATTTTATCACGAATATTCTCATTTGTCAATAGAAAAAATTAAAAAAATACGAAAAAATGGAAAAATATAAGTAAAAGAGCCCGCAAAGTACGTTTACGGGCTCTTAAATGGTTTATTTTACGACGATATTGTAGATCTTATTGGGAACTAAGATCTCCTTGACCACCGTCTTGCCCTCTACCTGCGAGGAAACACGCTCCTCGGCCATAGCGGCCGCCTTGACGGTATCCTTGTCGGCGTTCATGGGAACGCTGACGGTCGCACGCAGCTTGCCATTGATCTGTACGGCCATTTCTACGGTAGAGTCCACCGTCTTTGCCTCATCGTAAGAGGGCCAAGGTGCTTTTGCGCAAAAGCCGTTTTCGCCTAAGGTCTCGCTCCAGATCTCCTCTGCCAGGTGAGGAGCAAAGGGGGACAGCAGGCGTACGAAGGCGGAGAGCTCGTCACGCGTGATGCTTCCGACCTCATATACCTCATTCACATAGGCCATCATGGTAGCGATAGCGGTGTTGAACTTCATGTTATCGATATCGGAGGTGACCTTCTTGATGGTCTTATGCGTTGCCGAGGTCAGCTTTTCGTTCTCGCCCTTGCCGCTTACCATTTCGGTCAAGCCTGCGATACGGTCAAGGAACCGCTTGCATCCCTTTACACTGTTTTCGGACCAAGGTGCGGATTTTTCATAGTCGCCCATAAAGAGAATGTACAGACGCAAAACGTCGGCACCAAACTCATCTACTACGGCATTGGGGTCAACCACGTTGCCGCGTGACTTGGACATTTTCTCACCGTCCGGACCAAGGATAAGGCCTTGTGCGGTTCTCTTGGCGTAAGGCTCGTCGCAAGGAACTACACCGATGTCGTAGAGGAACTTATGCCAGAAGCGAGAATAGATCAGGTGACGGGTCACGTGCTCCATGCCGCCGTTGTACCAGTCAACGGGAAGCCAATATTTCAGCTTGTCGCTATCTGCCAGCGCAACGGTGTTGTGAGGATCGATATAGCGCAGGAAATACCAGGAGGAGCCTGCCCATTGGGGCATGGTATCGGTCTCTCTCTTTGCGTCACCGCCGCATTTCGGGCATTTGCAGTTTACGTATTCGGGCAGAGATGCCAAGGGGCTCTCGCCTCCCTCGCCGGGACGGAAATCCTTCATGGGAGGCAAGCGGAGAGGCAGCTCCTCGTAAGGAACGGCTACCATACCGCATTTCGCGCAATGCACGATGGGAATAGGCTCACCCCAGTATCTCTGGCGGTTGAAGGCCCAGTCCTTCATCTTGTACTGTACGCCACCCTCGCCGATACTCTTCTCTTCAAGATGAGCGATCATGCGAGCGATAGAATCCTGCTTGTTGGTGAGACCGTTGAGAAAATCGGAGTTGATCATTTCGCCGTCGCCGGTATATGCACCGGTGTCCATATCACCGCCCTTGATGACAGGGATAATATCAATGCCGAATTTTTTAGCGAAGTCATAGTCTCTCTCGTCGTGAGCAGGTACTGCCATAATGGCACCGGTGCCGTAGCCCATCATGACGTAGTCGGAAATGTAGATGGGGATCTCCTTGCCGCTTACGGGGTTGACGGCGGTAAGACCTTCAATGCGAACACCCGTCTTATCCTTCACCAGCTGTGTTCTTTCAAACTCGGTCTTTTTGGTGCACTCCTCCTTGTAAGCCTCAACGTCCGCATAATTGGAGATACGGCCGCTATACTTTTCAAGCAGAGGATGCTCGGGTGCCATGACCATAAAGGTCACACCAAAGAGGGTGTCGGGACGGGTGGTGTAAATACGGAGCTTTTCGTCCAGATCCTTCAAGGAGAAGTTGACGAAGGCACCCTTGGATTTGCCGATCCAATTCTTCTGCTGCAGCTTGACGTTGGGCAAATAATCTACCTTTTCAAGGCCTTCAAGAAGCTTGTCGGCGTATTCTGTAATGCGCAGATACCAAACGTCCTTAGTCTTCTGTACGATGTCATTGTGACAAATATCGCACTTGCCACCCTGAGAGTCCTCGTTGGAAAGCACTACCTTACAGCTGGGACAATAGTTGACCAGCGTGGTATCACGGAAGGCGAGGCCGTTCTCAAACATCTTGAGAAAGATCCATTGAGTCCAACGGTAGTAGTCCTCGGTGGTCGTGTCGATCACGCGAGACCAATCAAAGGAAAATCCCACACGCTTCAGCTGGGAGGTAAAGCGTGCGATGTTGTTGTCGGTTACCTGACGGGGGTGAATACCCGTTTTGATGGCATAGTTTTCGGTGGGCAGACCGTAGGCGGCAAAGCCGATGGGGGAAAGCACGTTGTACCCTTCCATTTTTTTTTTGCGGCAGATAACCTCCATACCGGAATATGCCTTGATGTGTCCCACGTGCATGCCGGCACCACTGGGATAGGGAAACTCTACGAGAGCGTAGAACTTCTTTTTTTCAAAGTCGTCGGCGGCCTCAAAAACGTGACCGTCCTCCCATTTTTTTTGCCATTTACTTTCAATCGCGCTAAAATCGTACTTCATGTTCGTTCTTCCTTAAATTTATGATTCAATCGTTGGTTGTTACAGACATTTCTTTATCAAGCTCGGCTGTGACGTCGTCGTAGGATAAAAAGTTCTTTTCATCAAACAGCCGTTCAAAGCGATAAAACTCTCTCGCTTCTCTGCCAAACAGGTGTAGGATCACGTCACCGAAATCCACCAGCACCCACTCGCCGCCGTCGGCACCCTCAATATTTCTCATAGGAATGCCGCATAGCGCCATCTCGTCCTCGGTGTCACGCGCCAAGGCGCGTAGGTGGTTGGGTGAGCGACCTGTCGCTACAACGTAATAGTCGGCTAAAACGGTGCTTTCCCTGACATAGATCAGCTTCACGTCCTTGGCAAGCTTCTTCAAAAGTATGCGGACAGCACGCCTCGCAACGTCGATAGAGGGTGAGAACGTGAGCTCTTGGGTTGACTTCGGATTGTCCACGTGCGGAACTCCTTTCTTTTTCTATTTTTTGATAATTTTAATATTAGCGGCTTCTGCCAAGGTATATACCCTTCTTTTACAAGCCGAATCATTATAAATATTCATGAAATTTTCTCTGTCGGTTCTGGTAAAGGCTTGTTTTTCATCAAACCGATAAGCCTTGTCACGGCAGAAATATTCGCGAAGCAGGCACTCCGCTTCTTTGCGATTGGCCACGTAATACCAGCTACCGCTATCGCCGCGCGTTGCTTCGCCCGGAAGGCGCATCAGACGGACGGCTTCGCCATTACGATTCTTGATAAAGGCTGTCGCAAGGGTTATTATATCCCTTTCCGAAAGATTAGTCAAGAGCTTTGGTGCAATTTTTCTGTAAAGTCTTATATAAGCAAGGGGATCCTTAATTTTTGCCACAGCAGTAAAAGCGGAGGAAAAGAAACGCATTTGTGCGTCAAGCCGTCCCAAATCCCCCTCGGCATAGGAGGCGCGATGGCGGATATACCGACAAGCGGCCTGTCCGTCAAGACGCTGCATCCCTTTTTTGATCTCAATTTTTTCACCCGTAGCATCATTCGTATAGATGAAATCCTCACTCAGGGTGATAGGGATACCGCCCAAAACGTCAACCGCTTCCGCAACGGTCTCCAACCGAAACACAACGTAACCGTGAAGCGGAATGGAAAAAGCCTTGGAAAGCTCTGTCAGAAATGACGCCTCTCCCCGCGCGGAACAATGCCGAAAAAGTTGATTGATCTTCCCCGCCCTATCCTCCGTTCGAAGATAAGTATCACGGGGGATTTGCATAAATGAAATACCGTTTTCGCCTCCCACGGAAACAAGCATCAGCATATCCGTATTGTCGCCTGCTTCATCGAGCCCTGCCAAAATATAGTTCTTACTTTCTTCGGCTGCGGCAACGACGTTTGCCGTGCTTTTGTCATAACGCCAAACGGCGTAAAAAACGCCGCCCGTCAGCACCGATGCCGCAAGGGCTACCGCAAAAACGAAAAGCATAATTTTTTTCATAGTATCACCTCGCGGTTATTATGCGAAGTGATACCCTTCATATGCGTGGAAAGTTTTACGAAAAATAGTGCGGATCTTGCAAAAGAGCTTCCCTTGCCTCGGCGGTCACGTTTGCCACGTTACGGCCAAGCCTTTTCAAGGCGGCAAGAGATTCATCATAGGTATTCATTAAAATTTGGCGTAAAAAGAAGGCTTTTTCTTCCTCCACGGTCTGTTCCATTCCCAAGTGAAGGGCTTGGCGCAGGGCTTGACAAGAGGGATATTCCCGCCCCGCCTCCGTGTAATCCGCAATATAAAGCAAAGCATCAAAAACAGACATGACGGGAGACGCGGCGGTATGCTTCGCAATGGCTGACAAGATCGCTTCTTTGGCAAGATCGGGATACAATTCGGGAATGAGTGCCGCCGCCGTCTTGGCGTGCAACAGTGCAGGAATAAGGCGCTCATCCTCCGTCACTTCCAGACCGCGCTCCTTACAGAAGCGCAAATGCTCCTCCTCTGACCAAGCCTTGGTAATGTCGTGCAAAAGACCGGCCGCGGCTGCTTCCTTCTCCATTTCGGGCAGAAAGAAGCGCGCCAAGGCGCGCATCTCGCGCTCTACACCCAGTGTATGTTGATAGCGTGAGGGCTTCATTTCCGTTTTGATCTGCTCACGGAGTAAGGAAAGCCGTTCCTCTGTGATCATAGATAAAGCCCCTTTTCTTGAATGATCTCGGCTACCCCTTCGGGAACGGCGGACTGCCATTCCGCGCCTGCTTTTATGCGAGCGCGTACCTGAGAGGAGGACATGGGAACGGGAGACACGATAAGCTCGAATACCGAAGCGCCAAAGACACGGCGATATTCCTCTGCCTTTGCTCTCATCTCGTTCAGAACCTCTTCGTCTGCCTCGCGGGTGAGATAGACGATGTGTGCCAAACGGAAAATACGGGCGGGATCATACCATTTATCAAGGGTAAGAAGCATGTCCGTGCCGCAGAGCAAGAAAAGCTCCTGTTCCTCTTTTTGCAGGATACTAAGCGTATCAGCAGTGTAGCTCTTCCCTTCGCGCATGATCTCCATATCGGATACGCTTATCTTATCCGAAAAGGAAAAGGCTGCGTGGCAAAGCGCTAAGCGATCACCGTCGGAGGTCTGCTCCGTTCTCGTTTTATGAGGGGGAATGCCTGCCGGGATCACGATAAGAGAATCCAAATGCATTTGATCCAAAAAACATTTTGCCGCGTGCAAATGGCCGTTGTGAGGCGGTGAAAACGTACCGCCGTATATGCCAACACGCACAGTAGACCGTGTGTCCATAGCATTCCTCGCTTTCTTTTATTTTGGAAGCTCGATCTTTTTCTTTTTAACGGATTCCTTATAGAGTACAAAGCGGCTTCCCACGACCGAAATCACTTCTGCCTCGGTTTTTTCTGCGATTTCATCGGCCGCTTCTCTTGCAGTATAGCCACTGTTCTCCAAAATGCGTAGCTTGATCAGCTCTCTTGCTTCAAGACAATTGGAGATCTGCTCACACATTTCCTCGGTAATGCCACCCTTCCCGACCTGGAAGATGGCATCAAGAGAATTGGAGAGACTGCGTAAATAAGCTCTTTGCTTTCCCGTCATGGATTACTCCTTTCCAAATTACGGCGCCACCGCTCCGCAAAGAGGCGAAGCGCCTTTCCGCGATGGCTGATGGCATTTTTTTCAGCGGGAGTCACGCAAGCCAAGGTCTTGCCATACTCCTCCACGTAAAACAGAGGGTCATAGCCAAATCCGCCATTCCCTTCCTCGGCATGAAGGATCCTTCCTTCGCAAGAGGCCCTGACGGTAAAGGAAGTACCGTCGGGAGTGGCACAAGCGATGGCACAAGTAAAGCGCGCCGTCCTTCTTTCTTCGGGGACACCTTCCAAATTTTTCAAAACAAGGCGATTGTTTTCGGCATCGTTTCCGTGCCCGCCTGAATAACGTGCGGAATAGACGCCGGGAGCACCGTCCAAAGCATCTACCTCAAGTCCGGAATCATCGGCAATGCAGGTATAGCCGAGGCGAGCCACGGTACGCGCCTTGATCAAGGCATTTTCCTCAAAGGTAGTGCCGTCCTCTACGATATCTTCCGTAAAGCCAATGTCCCTTAAGGACAGAACGGTCACGTCCTCAAAGCCGTCGCAGGTCTTTAAGATCGCTTGTACCTCTCGGATTTTTCCTTGGTTGTTGCTGGCAAAGATGAGTTGCATAGTGTTCTCTTTCTGCATTTGTAATAATAAGAATCAAGAATTGGCAAACAGCGCGGAAATATAATCATCCGCGTCAAAGGGCTTCATGTCGTCGATCTGCTCCCCAACGCCGATGAATTTTACAGGGAAGCCAAGCTCGCGCTTGATGGAAAGCACAACGCCTCCCTTGGCAGTACCGTCAAGCTTGGTCAAGATCAAGCCCGTAATATTGGCAGCCGTCATAAATTCCTTGGCTTGGCTGATACCGTTTTGCCCCGTCGCCGCATCCAGCACAAGAAGTGTCTCCACGTCGGCATCAGGTAATTCACGAGCGATAACGCGGTTCATCTTCGCAAGCTCGTCCATCAAGTTTTTCTTGTTATGCAGACGGCCTGCCGTATCCACGATCAGCACGTCGCCCTTTCTGCTTTTCACGGCGCTGATGGCATCGAAAACGACGGCGGCAGGGTCCGCACCCGTATTTTGGCGGATAATATCCACACCCGCACGGTCACACCATACCTGTAATTGCTCCGCGGCGGCGGCACGGAAGGTATCTGCGGCGGCAACTACCACCTTCTTCCCTTCCTGCTTCAGCACGGCGGAGATCTTTCCGATGGAGGTGGTTTTTCCCACACCGTTTACACCGATCACAAAAAGCACCGAGGGCGTGGTGGTGAGGCGAAGGGGCTCGGATTCTCCGATCGCCTCCTTTAAGATCTCAAAAAGCATGCCCTTGATCTTCTCCGTATCCTTCTCGCGAGTGTCGCGGATACGGTCGCGCAAGGAATCCAAGATATACTCCGTCGTCTCAACACCAACGTCGGCAGAGATCAATAACTCCTCCAGCTCCTCAAAAAAATCCTCATCGATACGAACAAAGCTCTTAAAGATGTCATCGATCTTGCCAAAAAAGGCATTTTTGGTCTTTACAAGGCCATTTTTTAATTTTTCAAAAAAGCTCATGTGAGCAGCTCCTTTTGCTTGCTTTCGATCTCGGATATATCCAACGGAACAGCACGGGAAATGCCGCGCTCGGGCATGGTAATACCGTACAGACGGTCACCGATCTCCATCGTACCGCGACGGTGGGTAATGAGAACGAACTGGGTTTGCTTAGAATACTCGAGAACATATTGACCGAAACGGTCCACGTTGACCTCGTCAAGTGCAGCCTCGATTTCGTCAAAGATACAGAAGGGGGTGGGGTTTGCCTTCAAAATGGCAAAGATCAGCGCAATGGCAACGAAGGTCTGCTCACCGCCGGAGAGGAGAGACAGGCTTTTGATGATCTTACCGGGAGGGGCCGCCTTGATCTCGATGCCACTGACCAAAACGTCTTCGGGATCGGTCAACGACAGCTCCGCCTCGCCGCCGCCGAACAATTCGGCAAAAACGGCGCGGAAATTGTTGTTGATCTCGTCAAAGGTCTTGCTGAAGCTGTCGCGCATTTCCTTCTCTACTCGCGAGAGAATATCTAACAGCTCATCACGGGATGCATTCAGGTCCTCAAGCTGCACCTTCAGCTCCTCATGTCTTCCCTTTACCTGATCGTATTCCTCAATGGCACCGGGATTGACGTTTCCAAGCTCTCTGATCTTGGCCTTGCAAGAGCTTTGTAAGGATGCCATTTCGCTTCTGTTTGCGGCAGTAACCGCAGGATAATCCAAAGCAACGGCTTCCTCGTAAGAGATCTGATACTCGTCCCAAAGCTTGTTTTCAAGACGCTCGTTGTCTTCCCTCAGCTTGTTCAGCTTATTTTCAGAGCGCGTATATTCTGCAAAGATATGCTCGCGCTCGTCCTGAGCGGCGCGGATCTTTTCACGAAGCTCCTTCTCCATACGGTCAAGGTCGCTTCCCTCTTCTTCGGTATTGACTCTTTGCTCTTCAAGAGCGTGAAGTGCCTCCTTTTGGGTAGCGCACTCGGCACGGTTTTCTTCCTTTTCCCGTTCAAGAGCCTCAATACGCAAGGAATAGCCGCGAATATTTTCCTCGGTGGCGGAACGGTCGTTCCTGTGGGCCCGCAAGGATTCAAGATCGGACGCCGTCTGGGCGTCGATTGCTTCAATGTCCTTTTTGAGCATTGCCACTCGGAAGGCCGCGTCGGCGATCTCCTTGTTTTTTTGCTCGTAATCGTCCAACAGCCCTTGTCTTTTCACCTCGGTGGCGGAACGGTCGCCGCGCAAGGCGGCGATCTTCGCTTCTACCTTCTCCAGCTCTTCCTTGGCCGTGACGATGTCGGTGGCATACCGTCCGCCTTCACCGGCCAGCCTGTTATAGTCGGCCGTCAGCTTTCCGATCAGCTCTTCATTTGCGGCAAGCCTTGCGCTGGCTTGGTCTAACTCGGCAAACTGCGCGCGAGACATCGTATAGAGAAGATCGCGGGTCTGTTCTGCATCCGCCAGCTTAAGCTTGGCATCCTCAATTGATTTTTCAATCGAAGAAAGCTCCTGCTTTGTTTTTTCTGTCTGTTTTAAAAGATCATTTTGCGCTTGAATCAGCTTCTCGATCTCGCCCGAACGAGACAAAATGCCGCTGTCACGCCGCACAGATCCTCCTGTGAAAGAGCCGCCCGCATTGATCTGCTGTCCGTCAAGAGTCACGATACGTACACGGTATTGCAGTTTTTTTGCCGCTTCTGTGGCCGTGTCAATATCCTCAAATACCAGCGTGCGAAGCAAAAGCCATTCCATGATCTCGCGGTAAAGAGGATCATAGGAAACAAGCTTGTCCGCACGTCCCACGTAGCCTCTTAAGGCGGTAGCGCGTTTGATCTCATCGGTTTCCGTCGTGGCACGAATGGCGCTGATGGGATAGAAGGTGGCGCGTCCGGCACCCGATTGCTTTAAAAGATTGATACAGGATTTTGCGGTCTCCTCGGTCTCCACTACGATGTTTTGAAGATTTTGTCCCAAGGCTGTCTCAATAGCGGTAACGTATTCCTTTTCGGTGGTGATCAGCTTGGAAACAGGGCCGTAGATCTTACCCTTGAAGCGGGAGGGCGCATTTGCGTATTCCTGCATCACAAAGCGAACGCTCTGCTGATACCCCTCAAAATGCTCCTCCATGCGACGCAAGGAATCAATACGCTGGGCAAGACCGCTGAGCCTTCCGTTTTCGTCCACCAGCTTTTGGTTTTTCTCGTCCTTCTCCAATGCGAAATTCGCTATTGCGGCTCCGTTCTCGGCAATGATCGCCTCAGCGGCGCCAATCTTTTCTTTATAGGAGGCCGTGTTCTTTTCACACCTGGCAACCTCTTGTTTTAATGCCGCTTCTGCCGCGCGATATTTATCGATTTCGGATAAAATGTTTGCGCCTTGATCCGCGCCGTCTGCCTTTGCCTTCTCGCTGACGTCCAACCGCACGCGAAGATCCATGCTCTCTTTATTGAGCGATTCAATGAGAGAAAGCTTTTCCGCAAGCTCCTCTTCCAGTTTTTTTGCTTCGGCAAGCACCGCCTCGGCGGCAACGATCATTTCAAGCCTTCCGTCCTCGGCGGACTTGATCTGGGCAAGAAACTCTTTTTTCTTTGCTTCATTTTCGGCTTGATGGACGGATACACGGTCATCATCATCATCCAAGGAGGCCAAGTGCTTGCGGCTTTGCTCTATCATTTCAGTCTGGTGTTGGATGTTACCGATGGCAAGCTGATAGGCGTTTTCCAGCATATTGATACGCTTGGTGGCGGTATTGATATCCATCAACAGCTGTTCCGAGGCAAGCCTGCGCCCGGTCAGCTGATCGTGGATGTGATCGCTTTGCTTTTCAAGAGTGTCAATGGTCTCTTTTACGCGCTCGTGCTCAGCAAGGGCAAGGCGAAATGCACGTTCTGCGGCTTGCAGATCCGTTTTGATCTTTTCTGTGTCGAAAAGCCAAAGAGAAACGTCCGCTCGTTTCTTGTTTTCAAGAAGGTCACGGTATTTTTTGGCCTTTTCCGCATCTCGCGCCAAGGGACCGATACGGGCATCTAACTCATTGAAAATGAGCGTCAAGCTGTCCATATTTTGCTCTGTTCCGCGTAGCTTCTTTTCGGTTTCTTCCTTGCGCTGACGGAACTTGGAAATGCCGGCGGCCTCCTCGAAAATATTACGTCTGTCCTCGCTCTTTTTTGAAAGGATCTCGGCGATCTTACCCTGACCGATAATGGAATATCCCTCACGGCCTACACCGGTATTCAGGAACAGCTCGTGAATATCGCGCAAACGGCAGTTTTTGCGATTGATCATATACTCACTCTCACCGGAGCGATAATACCGTCTGGTGACAGTGATCTCGTCGTAGGGAGAGTCGATGCGATGCTCCTCGTCGGAGTTGTCAAAGGTAACGGAAACCTCTGCGAAGCTCATAGGTCTGCGCAGATCGGTTCCGCCGAAGATGACGTCCTCCATCTTGGTGCCGCGGATATTTCGGCTCGAAATTTCGCCAAGTACCCAGCGCATCGCGTCGGAAATATTCGATTTTCCGCTTCCGTTTGGTCCTACGACAACAGTCGTTCCTCGCTCAAACTGCAGAAGGGTTTTATTGGGAAAGGATTTGAAGCCGTGAAGCTCAAGAGATTTTAAATACATAATGTGCCTGCCTTATCTTAGTCTTTTTCACCGAACAGAAGGAGCGCAGCCTTGGCGGCCGCCTGCTCTGCTTCCTTTTTAGAAAAGCCCATTCCTTCACCGATCACGTTGCTGTTGAGCATGGCACGCACCTCAAACTGCTTTTTATGATCGGGGCCGGTTTCTTTTACGACCTGGTAGTGGAGCTTATCGTGGCCCGCCTGCTGTATCAGCTGTTGCAGGCGTGTTTTGTAGTCTCCAAGACCGGCCTTGCCGCATTTTTCCAGCTCGTCACGCAAAAGAGAGACCACGAACAGCTTCAAAAACTCCATATCGTGATCCGAGTCGAGGTAGATGGCCGCCAGCACCGCCTCAAAGGCATCTGCCAGAATAGAGTCGTGCTCTCTTCCGCCATTCTGCTCTTCGCCCTTGCCGAGAACCAAAAAATCACCGAGATGGATCTTCCTTGCAAGCTCAGCCAATGTATGCTCGCAAACGAGATTCTGTCTCTGCTTGGTGAGGTATCCCTCGGCACTGTCAGCAAACGCCGTATAAAGATGCGCACTGACAATGATCTGTAAAACGGCATCCCCTAAAAACTCCATACGCTCGTTGCATGGAATCGTCGCTTCCTTACGGCATTCGTTCGTAAAGGAGGAGTGGGTCAAAGCCTCTTGTAATAACAAAGGCGACTTGAAGCGATAACCGGTGTATCGCGTAAGCTCGTCTATGCTTTTTCCTATGGCCATACGTTACTCTTTCTGCGCAGCAACCAGGCGCTCTTCACGCGCCTTTTCGCATTCTGCCCGCTTTTTTTGATCAAATTCTAATGCAATTTTTTCTATTTCCTCACCAATGCCATCCTTCGCAAAGCTCATTGCCTGACGAATTGCGTTTTTGATCGCGTTGGCGTCAGAGCTACCGTGCGCCTTAATAACAGGCTTGCGAACGCCCAAAATGGGAGCACCACCGTGCTCGGTCGGATCAAATCGTTTTTTCATCCTTACGACGTGAGGGCGCAAAACCGCGCCACACAGCTTGGTTGAGAGATTAGCGTGAAAAACATCCCTCATCGTGCGAAGCATGAAGCGAGCCATTCCCTCGGTCAGCTTCAGTATCATATTGCCCGTGAAGCCATCGGTAACAAGCACCTCGCATGGAGAAAACGGGATCTCCTTTCCCTCCACGTTGCCAATAAAATGAATACTCTTATTTGCAGAAAGACGCTTGTACGAATTGAGCTGCAGCTCCAGCCCCTTGGTGGACTCCGTTCCGTTGTTGGCAAGTCCTACTCGCGGTGAAGGGATGCTGTATATTTTCTTCATATACACCGAACCCATAATGGCAAACAACTCGATATCCACATCCGTTACAATCAGATTTGCTCCCGAATCCAGTACCATCAAAGGAGTTTTAAGCGGTAATATAGTGGCAATACCGGGACGTGAGACGCCTCGCATTCTTTTCACGATCAGCGAAGCACCGGTAAGAAGAGCACCCGTGTTGCCCGCGCTGACAAAAGCATCTCCCTCACCGGACGCCAAAAGCCGAAGACCTACGCCCATGGAAGAGTTCTTTTTATCGTGAATGACGCACATGGATTTATCCTCCATGGTTACGACCGATTCGGCATGCACGACTGTGAGGTCGGGTATGGTTAATGCCTCATCCTTCATCACGGCCTCGATCACAGTCTCGTCGCCGACAGCAATGATTTCCAAGGAACGGTACTCCCGCTTGGCGAGAGCGGCCCCCTTCAAGATTTCGTGCGGAGAATGGTCTCCGCTCATTACATCCAAGATAATTCTCATTCGCATCCTCCGTGAATGATACTCTTAGTCGAAAAGCTCTCCTCGCACAGTCTTGATCAAATCAAGTGATCGTATAACATAGGCGTCGTTTCTGGCACGTTTTCCTCCCTTTACTTTTTTATCGAGAGGAGGAAGTATGCCAAAATTTGCGTTCATGGGTTGAAACGCAGTGGCGGATCCTTCGGAAACATAGCACGCCATAGCCCCCAGCACCGTCTCTCGCGGAAAGGTATATCTCTTCCCTTCCTTAGCATACAGAGCGGCGCACACACCTGCCACAAGCCCCGATCCGGTAGATTCCACATAGCCTTCTACGCCTGTCATCTGTCCGGCAAAAAACACGTTAGCCTTTTCTTTTAGGCCATATCCGGCGTCAAGCAAGCCTGGGGAATCCAAATACGTATTTCTGTGCATAACGCCGTAACGGAGGAATTCCGCCTCTTCAAGACCGGGGATCATGCGAAATACACGTCTTTGCTCAGGGAAGGTCAAATGGGTTTGAAAGCCCACGAGGTTGTACATGCTTCCCTCTCGGTTTTCTTTTCGAAGCTGAACGACGGCAAATGGCTCTTCGCCTGTTTTGGGGTCAGGCAAGCCAACCGGCTTCAAAGGACCAAACAGCAAGGTGTCATAGCCACGCTTTGCCATGACCTCCACGGGCATACACCCTTCAAACACCTTCAGTTTTTCGCCTTCCGGTAGATCAAAGGAATGTAACGGTGCCTCCTCCGCCTCGATTAAAGCAGAATAAAAGCGGTCATATTCCTCGCGCGTCATAGGACAATTCAAATAATCGTCCCCCTCACCCTTTCCGTATCTGGAGGCAAAATACGCTCTGTCAAGTGATACGGTAGAAGCATCGATAATAGGGGCTGCGGCATCAAAGAAGAAAAGCTCCTTTTTGCCGATCAGCTTATGGATCTCCTCGGCCATAGCACCGTCCGTCAAGGGACCTGTGGCGACAATGGTGATCTCATCCTCGTTGATCTCGGTTACTTCTTCGCCCTCGTAAACCGTAATGAGCGGATGATTCTTTATCTTTTCGGTGACGTAATCCGAAAAACGGACGCGGTCTACCGCCAAAGCACTTCCCGCGGGGACGGCCGTAGCCACGGCAGCCTCCATAATGAGAGAGCCGAGTCCACTTAACTCCTCCTTCAAAAGCCCGACGGCATTGAATACCTGCGCGGAACGTAAGGAATTGGAGCAAACCAGCTCCGCAAAGCCTGCATACTTGTGCGCAGGGGTGTAGCGATTTGGCTTCATTTCGTACAGGGCAACGGGCACACCGAGACGGGCTGCCGCGTAAGCGGCCTCACACCCGGCGAGACCGGCACCGATGATTTTAATCGTTTTATTTGTCATCGTTCGTCTCTTCATTCCGAACGGCATCGGCCTTGTACTTGCACTCCTTGTTTGAACAAACAAGCGTTTTTTTGTTTCTGCGATACAGTAAAATGCTGTCGCACACAGGGCATTTCTCCGTCGTGGGCATATCCCAAGAGGAGAATTGGCACTCGGGGTGCTTCTCACAGCTGTAGAACAGCATTTTGCCCTTCACACGTCGCACAAGCACCTTGGAGCCGCAAGCAGGGCAAGGCGCGTCAATAGCACTGTTCTTCTGCTTGGTATACCGACAGGCGGGATAGCGGGTGCAGGCATAGAAGGCACCGAACTTTCCGTTGCGCAGTACAACGTCACTGCCGCAAAGCTCGCACTTGAAGTCAGCGATCTCCAGGCTCTTTGCGTCCTTCTTGACAGGCTCACCGTTTTTGTCAATGGTAACGGTATTTTTACATTCGGGATAGGCCGAGCAAGCCAGAAAACGACCGAATCGACCGTTCTTGTAAACCATGGGCTGACCGCAAATATCACAAGTGTGGGAAGAGCTTTCGGCGGGAATGGAAATATCCTCCTTGGAAATTCTCTCCTGCGCCGCGATCAACGACGCGTCAAAGCCCTTATAGAAGGAGGAAAGAACGGAATTCATTTCCAAGCCTCCGTGCTCGATCTTGTCAAGATCCGTTTCCATTGCGGCGGTAAACTCATAGTTCACGATATCGGGGAAATTTTCCTCCATTAGCTTGTTGGTCACCTCGCCAAGGGGAGTAGGCATCATTGCCTTGCCCTCGCGTTTCACGTACCCGCGCGCCAAAATGGTCGTAATGATGGTAGTATAGGTGCTGGGACGACCAATGCCGTTCTCCTCCAAAAACTTGATCAAGGAGGCCTCGGTGTAACGCTGAGGAGGCTCGGTGAAATGTTGCTCCGCGCGAAGATCATTCATACGCAACGCTTCGCCGCGCTGAACGGTAGGCAAACGAGAAAAGCTTTGCTCTTCATCCGCGCCGTTATCCGTGGTAGCATCGTATACGGCGGTATATCCACGGAAACGCAAGTGATAACCGTTGGTCTTGAACACGTACCCGTTATTCAAAAAATCAATAGAAACCGCGTCGTAAACTGCGGCAGACATTTGGCTGGCAATGAATCTTTCCCAAATCAGCTTATAGAGGCGGAACTGGTCCGGTGTCAAATATTTTTTAATATCTGCCGGAAGGATATTGACGTTGGAGGGACGGATGGCCTCGTGCGCATCCTGAGCACCGCTCTTCGATTTAAACACCCGCTTTGTCTTGGGAAGATACTCTTCCCCATAGGTCGCGCCAATCAAAGCGGCGGCGGCGGCCTCTGCAACGGCAGAAACGCGGATGGAGTCGGTTCTCATGTAGGTAATAAGACCTTGTACACCGCCGTTTTCGGCTCCCAGGTTAATACCCTCGTACAGCTCTTGCGCCACCTTCATGATGCGTTGAGAGCGGAAATTCAGCTTGTGATATGCCTCTTGCTGGAGGGTGGAGGTCGTAAAAGGAGGGGCGGGCTGCTTGAAGCGCTGTGTCTTTTTGATCTCACGAACGCTGAAGGTCCCCTTCTCTACCTTGTTTTTGATTTCGCTCGCCTCTGCCTCGCAGGAAAGGCGGATCTTGCCGTTCTCATCGCCAAAGAAGCTTGCGGTGATCACTTCGCCATCGCCGTTGATCAAATCGGTCTCAATGGTCCAGTATTCTTGAGGAATGAAGGCACGAATCTCCTCCTCCCTCTCGGTGATGATGCGGGTAGCGACGGATTGAACACGTCCCGCGGACAAACCGCTGCGCACCTTTTTCCACAGAAGAGGGCTGAGCTTATATCCTACGATCCTATCCAAAATACGTCTTGCTTGCTGTGCATCCACCAGGTTTTCATCGATGGCGCGAGGCTCCTTGATGGCTTCCTTGACGGCGGCCTTTGTGATCTCATTGAAGGTCACGCGACAAGGAGAGTGAATATCAATTCCAAGCTCGGAAGCAATGTGCCAAGAAATCGCTTCACCCTCGCGGTCAGGGTCCGTTGCAAGGAGAACGCGTGCCACGCCCTTTGCTTCCTTCTTCAACGACTTGATCAAGTCCCCCTTGCCGCGAATGTTTATATAATGAGGCACGAAGCCGTTTTCAATGTCCACACCCAGCGTGCTTTTGGGCAAATCGCGAATATGTCCTACAGAGGCCAAAACCTTGTAGCCGGAGCCGAGGTAGCCTTTTATAGTCGTTGCCTTAGAGGGGGACTCAACGATTACCAGCGTCCCCTTTTTTCTCGTGGTCTTCGCTTCATTTTTTACGGTAGTTGCCATTATTACCTTTCCTTTCTCGTTCGGATGGTGAAAAATTACTGCTTGATGCAAAATGCGCCACCCGGACGACATTCAACATACTTTTCCATTTCCATTGCGAATAACGCCGCGCTCGCTTCGTTGTAGCTCAAATCCTCGTCTACGAGCTCGTCTACTGTTTTGGGACCGTTCATCAAACGCTCGAAAACCTTTCTTTCGTTGCCCTCGAGCTGTGTCAGCATATACCGGTTTCGCGTGGCAATTGCCTTCTCCAAGTCCAATTCGTTCCTATCGCAAAACGCGCCGTCCGTGTAAAAGCTGGAATCGCCCTGCGCGACGCGCATGATCTCGCTTCTTTCGCCCCGCCTCTCAAAAAAGCCTCTGATTATTTTCTTTGCTTCGGCCGTTTTTTCCTCTTTAGATCGTCTGCCGAAGGTTTTCCGTCGTTTTTCAACGGAAGATGCTTGCTGAATATCAAAATCCGGATTGGATTTCGGAGTCTCACAATGAAGATCGTACTCCTCCATCAACAGTCCTAAGGTCATTTTTCTTTCTTCGTTCAGCTTAAAGCCGTTGATATATCCGTAGTGAGATTCCTTGTACTCTTCGTATATCGCGTCGGCATTGGCGAGAGCGTGCGCCCCCTCTCGTAACAAAAGAAGAGGCCCTTCGCTATTGCTCTCAAATACGTTGCCCGGAACGGCAAAAATCTTTTTGCCAAAGGTCTTTGCCAGCCTGGCTGTGATCAAAGCGCCGCTACGTCCGTTTCCTTCTACCACGACCAAAGAGTCGGCCAAAGCGGCAATGATACGGTTGCGCACGGGGAAATGAAACTTCTCCGGCTTCTCGTAAGGCGGGAATTCAGTAAGAATGAGTCCTCCGCTATTTACGATGGATTCGTATAACCGTTTATGCTCTGAAGGGTATATACGGTCGATTCCGGAGCCCAATACGGCCACCGTAGTACCGCCACTTGCGATGGAGGCGGCATTACAAACGCCGTCGATACCGAGTGCCATACCGCTGACGGTGATGCACCCCATCGCGGCCACGTCGTGTGCGATCTCAAAAGTGACGTTAGCACCGTAGTGCGTCATTGCACGCGTTCCAACCATACCGATTGCCGGATAATGATCAAAATCGGGAATCTGCCCACGGTAATACAGCACCGCAGGCGCGGCCATGATCGCACGAAGCTTTTTAGGATACCGCTCATCACAGTAAGGCAGAACACCCACTCCCGTATTCATACAGTAGCTTGCGACCTCCTCGGCCAAGGACAGATCCTTATTCATCAGTCCTTTGACGTCGGTGGGGTTGACGTCCTTGACCTCAAGCAGCTCCTCTTCGCCCGCCGCGTAAACGGTTTGGGCATCCCCAAAGGCCTCTATCAAAGGCTTTACAGAGCGAGAAGCGTAGCCGAGAGATATCCCCAGCCAGATCCAATAAAGTGGATTGGTCTCCATAAAACGGTCCTCCAAAGGAGAAAAAATCAAAGCTTGCTCTGTTCCCAAAGCAGAACGGACGCGGCAACAGAGGCGTTTAAAGACTCTACGCCGCCCGAAATAGGAATATAGACGCTTCCGTCACACAAAGCGGAAACGCTTTCCGCTATTCCGTGTCCTTCGTTTCCAATGACGAATACGTCTGTTTTACGCAACGCCATGTCGGTGAGTGACGCAGCACCTTCCCTGAGCTCGGCGGCCCAAACGCGCCTGGCAGAGGCACGCAAGGCATTCACGCTCCCCTCACAATCCGATACGGTGAAAACGCGCAAGCGGAAAAGACCGCCCATTGCCGCTCTGAGAGTCTTGGGATTGTAAAGATCCGCGCAGTCACCGCTAAGCAATACCGTCGATACACCAAAAGCGGCGGCACTTCTTAAAATGGCACCCAAATTTCCGGGATCGCGCACCGAATAAAGAAACACGGTGCTGTCCGTTGTCGGCAATTCTTCTACATCTATTTTAATACAACTTTTGAAAATGTCAAGATATTTTACAACGGCAATCATGCCTTGCGGTGCTTGTTCTGTAGAAATTTTACGAAAACAGGCGTCACTGAGAGCAAAAAAACGGGGTGCGTCTCCGTTTTTATCGGAGACGAGAGGAGCGACGGCAGGATAAAAAAGATCCCACCTGCTTTCCTCAATAAACACGTGCGTCACGGGCAAGCCCAAGGAAAAGGCCTCCATCACCAGCTTTTTCCCCTCCAAAAGAAAGGCAGAAGCGCGATCTCGGTACTTTTTTTCATGCAAGGAAGCGGCCCACATCAGCGTTGGGTTGCTCTTAGAGGAAATGCGATCGATCTGCATTTTTGCGTCTCCGTTTTCAGAAAATAGGGGTATATATCTGCGAAAACGGATGATTTTGTAAAAACAAAAGCATCCGCTTATAAAGCAAAATTCAAGAAGGGGACAGAAACTCCCACTCCTTGAATTTTGAACTTATGAGGTCACAGCCACGTGTGTGACGGTGACGATTAAAGGGCAGCCTTTGCCTTCTCGGCAAGTGCGGCGAATGCTTCCTTGTCGCTGATGGCGATCTCGGACAGCATCTTGCGGTTCAGGTTGATGCCGGCAAGCTTCAAGCCGTGCATCAAGGTAGAATAGTTCATGCCGCAAACCTTAGCCTGGGCAGAAATACGAGCGATCCACAGAGCGCGGAACTCTCTCTTCTTCATCTTGCGGCCTGCAAAAGCATAGTTGCCGCTCTTCATGACGGCTTGCTTCGCC
Organism: Eubacteriales bacterium; assembly: GCA_045644045.1. GTDB lineage: Bacteria > Bacillota > Clostridia > Oscillospirales > CAG-272 > UBA1740. The sequence continues at coordinate 38,566 of JAZRGD010000117.1, read as the reverse complement.
ATCTTGAAGTGCTTGCTCTTTGCACCCCAGTAGCCCTTCGCAGCCTTCAGAACGCTCTTTCTTCTCTTGCGCGTCATCATTGCGCCTTTTACTCTAGCCATTTTGTTATCCTCCTAATTCTTTCTGTCGTCGTTGCTTACTTAATGATAAGCGTTCTGTAAACGGGAGCCATGCTCTCGCTGAGGGTCGCGCCTCCGCGAAGCTGTCTCTTGCGCTTGGCAGTCTTGATGCCGAGCTTGTGACGACGGTTGCAGTGGTTGAGCTTAACTTTTCCGGTGGCGGTCAGAGAAAATCTCTTCGCCGAAGCCTTGTGGGTTTTTACCTTTGCCATTTTGGTACACTCCTTTAATTGTTTACGGTTTTACCGATTTTAACTTACTTAGACGCGGAAGGCTTGTTTTTCAGAGGCGAGATCACGACGGACATATAACGTCCCTCGAGAACCGCTCCCTTTTCGGCGGCGCCGAACTCTGCGCAGGCGTCTTGGAATTTTTGCAGGACATCACGTCCCAACTCCATGTGCGCCATTTCGCGGCCCTTAAAGCGAACGACTGCCTTCACCTTGTTGCCGTCCTTTAAAAAGCCCTTTGCATGATTGACACGAGTATCAAAATCATGAACGACAATACGGCAAGAGAGCTGAACCTCCTTCAGCTTGGAGATCTGCTGCTTCTTCTTTGCCTCCTTCTCTCTCTTGTCGCGCTCAAAACGGTACTTGCCGTAATTCATCGCGCGGCAGGCAGGGGGCGTTGCCGTTGCGGACATCATAACCAAGTCCAGATTGCGGGAGTAAGCATACTCCTTCGCCTCATTTAAAGAAACGATGCCGATCTGCTGACCGTCCTCACCGAGCAGGCGAACTTCTTTCGCCCTGATCTCGTCATTGATAGGTAAATCTTTCGTGCTAATCGTTATGCACCTCCGTTAAAAAAATAAAAGCATGCAGAAGCCTTCCGCATGCACAAATCCTTCATAGTACTTTTAACAAGTAAAAATATGAATAAGAGGTGTGACCATATGCGCATGAAGGCGATATGGTGAGTGCCGAAAGCAACTGCTTTTTGAATGAGTCGAACTCATTACCCAATGAGTATAACACGCTCCTCGCCGTTTGTCAAGAGCTTTTTGCAAAAAAAATGAGAAAAAAATCAAAAATATCATTTTTCTCCGTCGCCAAATATGAAAAAATGAATAAATGAAAAAAGAAAATAATAATTTTTCGTTTTTTTGTCGTTTGCTATGGCTTTTTTCAAAAAAGTATGTTATAATGAATAGAAAAGTTGTTTTTTAAGAACAATAATACAGTTATACCCATAAGGAACCGAAAAAATGTCAAAAACCATCGAACAAGCAAAGGAGATCACCCTCCCCTTTATCGCCGTACGAGGCACCGTTGCCTTCCCCGGTGTACAAATCAATTTGGAGCTCGTGAGGGAAGCTTCCCTGCGCGCCTTTGCCGCCGCCAACGATGCGGACGGAAGAATATTTCTTTTAACGCAAAAGAACCCCGAGGAGGAAGATCCCACAGAAAAGGATCTTTATCACGTGGGAACCGTTTGCGGTATCAAGCGAGTTAACCGTTCCGATAACGGAGTCGCCGTTGTGTTTGAGGGGCTTTGCCGCGCAAAGGTGTCGGAGCTCCATTTAAGCGGAGACGTTCAGCATGCCACTGTGATCTACAAATCGGTGCACGTGGAGGAAGAGGTTTCCGGTGATTCCGAGGAAAAAAGAGAGACCGTTTTGAAAATGACGGAGGCGATCAAGGACATCCACCCCGTTTTGACCGACGAAATGCTCAAAGCTGCCTCCGCTATCAAGGCCCCCGGGCTTTTTTGCGATTTTATCGCCGCCTCCGCGCTTTTAAACTTCAAAAGCAAGCAAAGAATTCTGGAGGTATTTCACCCTTTGACCCGACTGGACCGACTTCTGCTCGTTTTAGAGGAGGAGATCCAGTTTTTACGGTTGGAATTCGATATTCATGCCAAGGTCAAGCAGCGCATCGACGACCATCAAAGAGATTATTTTCTCCGCGAGCAGGTCAAGGTCATTCAGCAGGAGCTGGGTGAGGAGGACGACGAGATCGCCGAATATCACGACCGCATTGAGAAGACCGCTCTTCCCGACCAGGTCAGAGAAAAGCTGCGAAAGGAGCTGGCCCGCTTATCCAAAACGCCATTCGGTGCCGCAGAGAGCACCGTTCTTCGCAATTATCTCGACACCTGTCTTGATATTCCTTGGTGCAAGAGCACCGAGCCGGTCCCTTCCGTCGTGGAGGCGAGAAAGGTACTGGAGGCAGATCACGCCGGCCTTGAAAAGATCAAGGAGCGCATTCTGGAGTACGTCGCCGTAAAGCAAATCTCCCCCGGTGTGAAGAACCAGATCATTTGCCTTGTAGGGCCTCCCGGCGTCGGAAAAACCTCCATTGCCATCTCGATCGCCCGCGCGATGAAGCGCAAGCACGCCAGGATCTCCCTCGGCGGAGTAAGGGACGAGTCCGACATTCGCGGTCACAGAAAGACCTACGTAGGTGCCATGCCCGGCCGCATTGCCGAGGCTGTCACAAGTGCCGGTGTCATGAATCCCGTTATTATTCTCGACGAGATCGACAAGCTGGCAAAAAGCATGCAAGGCGACCCCGCCTCTGCTCTGCTTGAGGTGTTGGACCCCGAGCAAAACAAGTATTTCCGCGATCATTTTTTGGAGCTGCCTCTCGATCTTTCGGACTGTGTCTTCATTGCCACGGCCAACGATTACGACGGCATTCCCCTCCCCTTGATCGACCGCATGGAGATCATTTCGCTTTCCGCCTACTCCCGTACCGAAAAATTCAACATTGCCAAAAATCACCTTGTTCCCAAGCAGCTCTCCCGCCACGGCATCTCCCGTCGCGCCATCAAGTTTTCCGATGACGCGCTCTTCGAGCTGATCGATCACTACACCCGCGAGGCGGGCGTACGAAGCTTAGAGCGTGAGGTCGCCTCCATCTGCCGCAAGGCGGCGGTACGCCTTGCCGAAGGCGAAGCGAGGAGCGTTCGCGTTAACGCACAGACTGTGAACGTGATGCTGGGCAAGAGAAAGTACACCAAGGAGCCACTTGAAAGCACCAACCCCGTCGGCGTTGTCAACGGTCTTGCCTATACGCAAAGCGGTGGCGATCTCTTAAAGGTAGAGGCAAGCGTAATGGATGGCACAGGCCAGACGATCCTTACGGGTCAGTTGGGTGACGTAATGAAGGAATCCGCTTCATTGGCCATCAGCTACATCCGCACCATTGCCAAGGAACTCGGTATTGCTCCCGATTTCTATAAAACGAAGGACATCCATATTCACTTCCCCGAGGGCGCCGTTCCCAAGGACGGTCCCAGCGCGGGCGTAGCCATGAGCTGTGCCCTGGCAAGTGCTTTATCGGGTGCGCCCACCAGACGCGACGTGGCAATGACCGGTGAGATCACTCTCCGCGGCCACGTGCTTCCCATCGGCGGCTTGAAGGAAAAGACCATGGCCGCCTACGCCTCCGGCATTACCACCGTTTTGATTCCCGAGGAAAACCGAAAGGACCTGGAGGATATCGATGCCGAAGCAAGAGAACATTTGAATTTTGTTTTCTGCCGCGAAATAAAAGACGCTTTTGACGTCGTTTTGTTAGATACAACAAGCAAGAACGTTGACGGCACCCATACAGTTCCCGTGTTACCTAACACAAGCGAGGGCACTGTGACGCACGTTTTTCCCTAAAGGAGTAAGGCATGAAGCTCAACACCAACAACGCGAGCCTGAAGATCAGCGCGGGTAAGCCCTCGCAGTTTCCATCCGATCCCCTTCCCTTGATCGCCTTTTCCGGTCGCTCTAACGTGGGAAAAAGCTCCTTGATCAATACGCTTCTTGGAAGAAAGTCCTTCGCTCGCGTATCCTCCGCACCCGGGAAGACGGTAACGGTAAACTTTTATGAGATCGACAAAAAGGTATATTTCGTGGACCTGCCCGGATACGGGTATGCCAAACGCTCAAAAGCCGAGCAGGAGGCCTTTGCCACCGTGACGGACGGCTTTTTTACCGCCAACAGATCGATCTCTGGCTTGAAGCTTGTCTTACAGTTGGTCGACGTGCGTACAGGTCCTACCGCGGACGATATTATGATGATCCAATACCTTTGGGACACGGGTCTTCCCTTTCTCGTGGTCTTCACCAAGTGTGACAAGCTGAGCAAGACTGCCTTGACGAAGGCAATAGAGGACATCAAAAACGAATATTTTTCCGAGGTAGATATAGAGATGCTGCCCTTCTCCTCCGAGACGGGGCTGGGTAAGGAGGCGCTCCTCGCCCGAATCTGTCAAGCTATCTCTTAAAAAAAGGAGCGACAATGGAAAACGTCCTTTCTTACGTTTTTTCTCTTCTGATCACCTTACCCGCCGTTTTACTGGCCATCATCGCCCATGAATGCGCTCACGGATATATGGCCTACGCCCTTGGCGATCCAACCGCGAAAAATCTCGGGCGGCTTACGCTGAATCCCTTAAAGCATTTGGATCCCATCGGCGCTCTTTGCATGGTATTCTTTCATTTCGGATGGGCCAAGCCCGTTCCCGTAAACCCTTCTTACTTTAGGGATCCGAAGCGCGGAATGGCTTACACCGCCCTGGCAGGCCCCTTGGCTAACATTTTGATCGCCTTTTTGGCCGTCCCGCTTTTCCTTCTCGTTGAAAAGGCTTATGTTGCGCATTACGGCGAGGCCGCCTTGACGGCCTTCCTCCGCGTGCTGTATCTGTTCCTTTATTATTTACACAGCGTGAGCATCGGTCTTGCCCTGTTCAATCTGATCCCTATCCCGCCGTTAGACGGCTCACAGATCCTGTTTGCCATTCTTCCCGCAAGACACTACAACGCACTTATGCGCTATCAGCGATATTTTCCCTTCATATTCCTCGCGTTTCTTCTCGCCAGCTCGCGCTTTGGCATTTTAAGCGGCATCAGCGGATTTATTTCCGTGGGAATGGAACGCATTTGGAGCTTGATTCCCTTTTTCAGATAAATTCATTCGCCGCGTAGCGGCAGAATCAGGAAAGCTATGACAGAAGAAACCTTAACCTATCGTTTAGACGACTTTGAGGGCCCTCTCGACCTTCTTCTTGCTCTCATTGACAAGAACAAGGTCGATATTGCCAACATTCCCATTGCCAGCATATGCGAGCAATATATGGCGTATCTCGAAGAGGCTAAGCAAATGGACCTTGAAATTGCTTGCGAATTTATTGTAATGGCAAGCACCCTGATGTTCATCAAAAGCAAAATGCTTCTTCCTCGCGATCCCGAGAAGGAGGAGGACCCCAGAAAAGAGCTGGTGGACGCCCTTTTGATCTATCAAAAGGCCAAGCAGGACGCCGAGGTCTTGCGCCCTCTTTATGCGGAATACTCCGGTCGCTTTGCCAAGGACAACGATGAGATCCCCGCCGAAAAAGGCTTCCCTCTCGGAATTGACCCCGCCCTTCTCTCACGCGCCCTGACCGTGATGGTCAACCGCTTGAAGCAGACGACGGACGTTCCCGTTTCCATGATCAATCCTCTGATCAAGCGCAGGATCGTTTCCGTGGAGGATCAGATAAAAGGGATCTTGGACAAGCTGACCGCCAACGAATCCGCTTCCTTTTTCTTCTTATTGAAGGACGCCGAAGACCGTTCGGAGCTGCTTGCCACCTTTATGGGCATCCTCGAATTGATCAAAATGCGCCGCATCCTCTTCTGCGAAGAGGAGGACACCCCCTTTTCCATCACCAGTCAGTTCCGTCTGAATCCCGATTACGACACGGATTCCGATATGGAGATCGACGGCTGGGACGGACCAAATTTAAACAGTGAAAATGGAGACAAGCATGACGACACCGCAAAATAATTCTATCGAAAAAGAAGAAAACAAGAGCACCCTTCCCTCCATTGAGGACGCGGCAGAGCATTTTGAGGAGGTCTTGGAGGCGGTTCTGTTCGCCGCGGGTCATCCCGTGCCCTACGACAGATTGGCTTGCCTGTTTGATATGTCCGTCTCGATCTTGAAGGACAAGGTCATCGACTTTGCCTCAAAATACAACAGCGACCCCGAAAAGGGTATCATTCTGTTGACCTACGACGACACCTGTCAGCTTTGCACCAAGGAGCAGTATTTGCCCTACATCCGCGCCGCGCTGGGCATCAAGCGCAACGGTACGCTGTCCAATTCCTCCATTGAGGTGTTGGCCGTCGTTGCTTATCATCAGCCCGTGACCCGCACCTACATCGACACGGTACGCGGTGTAGACAGCTCCTACGCCGTCTCATCTCTCTTGGATCGCGGTCTCATCGAATCGGTGGGACGCTTGGATGCACCCGGCCGTCCTATGCTGTACGGCACAACGGATGATTTTCTCCGTTGCTTCGGGCTTTCCTCCCTCAGTGAGCTTCCCGGTGTATCCTCCGAGGAGGCGGCCGATCTTTTGGCCAGAATGAGACGCAATGCCATGGATCCCTCCGTTAACGAAAACCAGCTTTCCATGGACGAAGCGTTGTTGGATGGTGAGCCTTCCACGGCGGCGACGGATGCCGCTCCTGCCCAAGAATAACCGATATAGAGCATAAAAGGAAAGGAGACGGTATGACAGCCTTATATATAATAGCGGCCATCGCCCTTTTTCTCCTCCTTCTCCTTTTGATTCCCGCGCAGCTGACCGTCCGATACGACGGCACGCGCCTATCCGTTAAGCTTTCCGTTTTATTTCTTCCCTTCTCTCTTTATCCCAAAAAGAGGCGAGTGAGGGAAAAGGATTTTTCCAAAAAGGCGATCCAAAAAAAGAAAAGACGCTTGACCAAAAAAGAAATAAAGAAAGCGAGGAAGGCCTCGCGCAAGCCCCCCACGCATCCAAAGAGGAAAAGAGACGTCCTTGGCACCGTGAAGCTGCTCGTGCATATATTAAAAGGAACACACCCGAAGCTGATTCGCGCGTTTCGTATTCGGGTATGCGAGCTTCACGCCGTGGTAGCGACGGAGGATGCCGCAAAGACAGCCATTCTTTACGGTGCAGTTTCACAAGCAACGGCGATCCTTTTGGAGCTGTGCGAAAGATTTTTGTGGTGCAACCGCAGTAAGAAAAGGGTGAAGGTCGTTCCCGACTTTTGCGGAACCAAGTCTTCTCTGCACGTCCGCATTCGCTTTACCTCCAACCTATTCCGCCTGTTGCGGCTGGCGATCGCGTCGGGAATCCTCTTTTTAAAACACAAATTGCAAAATAAAAATAACGTTCAAACGAAGGGAGAGCAAGAAAATGGCTGAGAACAAACTGAATGATATGATCGGCGTTTCTTTAGAAAAGATCAAGGAGCTGGCCGGCACGGAAACCGTGATCGGCAACCCCATCTATACCCCCAACGGCACTTTGATCCTGCCCGTATCCAAGGTCTCTATGGGATTCGCATCCGGAGGCATTGATTACGGCCAGAAAAAGGCCACGGAGGAAAAGGAAACGAAAAAGCCCGACCGCTTCGGCGGCGGAGGCGGAACCGGTGTTACCGTGACTCCCATTGCCTTTTTGATCGTCGCACCTGATGGCAAGATCGATTTGACCCCCATCGTGACCCCCAAAAACGTGGATACGGTGGACAAGGTTGCCGCTCTCATTGAGCGCTCGCCCGACATCATCGAACGCTTGAAGGAGGTTATCGGCGGCAAAAAGAAAAAGACCGAAGGACCTGTAGTGGAGAATCCCGCGGAGAGCGCCGAAACCAATTGATTTCCACATTTTAGCACCTTGCTTTTATCGCATTTTCCCCTTCTTTTTGCGTAAAATAAGCAAAAAGGAGCTTCAAAATGAAAAATGCTATTTCAAAGGGCGGTATCGGCATACTTTTATGCGCGTTACTGCTCTTTCCCACGTTTTGTCTTACTGTGAGTGCCGACGCAGCACCACGGCTTTCGGCGCAAAGTGCCGTCCTCTATCAACCGAACACGTCCACATTCCCTTTAGAGAAAGAGGCCGACCTTCCTCTCCCAATGGCCAGCACCACAAAGATCATGACGGCGCTGACCGTTTTAGACCTCCTCTCTCCTGAGGAGACCGTCACGGTTCCGAGGATAGCGGTAGGGGTGGAAGGCAGCTCTGCTTATCTTTTGGAGGAGGAGGCACTGAGCGTTAAGGATCTGCTTTACGCGCTTCTCTTGCAGAGTGCCAACGATGCGGCTGTTGCTCTCGCCGTTCACGCTTGCGGCTCAGTGGAGGCCTTTGCGGATAAAATGAACTTGATGGCGACGAGGATGGGACTCTGCCGCACGCGCTTTCAAAATCCTCACGGCTTGCCTGCCGAAGATCATTTCACTACCGCGCGAGAGCTGGCGATCATTACTGCCACGGCTATGGAGATCCCCCTTTTCTGCGAGATCGTGGCCACCAAGGTCCACCGCGTGACTACCTCCGAAAGACAGCTTGTTTTTGTCAATCACAACAAGCTGCTTCGCTTTTCGGAGGATGCCATCGGGGTAAAGACGGGCTTTACCAAAGCAAGCGGGCGGTGCTTGGTCGGCGCGGCAGAGCGAGACGGAGTGCGCTTGATCTCCGTCACCTTGAATGCCCCCTCGGATTGGCAGGATCATGAAAAAATGTGGGAATTCGGATTTGACCGTTACGAACACAGGAATTTGATTTCTGCCGAGGAATATTCCAAAAATATACTGATTTTTGGCGGCATCAAGCCCTTCATTACGGTAAAAAACAGCGAGGGCTTGTCCGCAGTTATACCCAAAAACGCAAAAATTCGCTTCGTAGCGAACCTGCTTCCCTATCCCACGTTACCGATCCAAGCAGGACAGTGCCTTGGCGAGCTTGAGATCTATGCCAATAACGAGCCTATCGGCACGGTTCCGCTATGCACTACCGAAGACGCTTACCCTCTTACAAAACGAAAACTCTTTCATTAGAAAAGGCATTAAATTATGGAAAAGATCAGACTTCAAAAGTTTTTTACCGATTGCGGCGTTTTGTCGCGCCGTGCCGCCGAAGCAGAGATACTGGCGGGTCGAGTCAAGGTGAACGGTCATACGGCCTCTCTCGGTGACAAAATCGATCCTGCCTCCGATCTGGTGGTGTGGAACGACAAGACTGTCACGCTTTCGCGTAAAAAACACGTATATATCGCGCTCAACAAGCCGCGCGGATATTTGACCACCATGTCAGATCCCCAAAACCGCAAGTGTGTCACCGAGCTTTTGACGGGACACAGCGGCCGCGTATATCCGATCGGGCGACTTGACTATATCTCGGAGGGTCTCTTGCTCTTAACGGATGACGGCGAGCTCGCCAATCGGCTGACTCACCCAAAGCATCATTTACCAAAGGTCTACCGTGTCAAGGTGGCGGGAAAGGTCACAGACGAGCAATTCACCGCCCTGACCTCCGAAATGGAGCTGGACGGATACACGATCCTTCCCGTGGAGGCCTCCGTGATCAGCACGGACGAAACGGGGACCGTCTTAAAAATGACTCTCCGCGAGGGACGAAACCGCCAGATTCGTAAGATGTGCGGTCAGGTAGGCCTCACCGTGAAGCGGCTCTGCCGCGTCTCGGTTGGCAGCGTAAAGCTGGAGGGCTTACCCGTTGGCAAATGGCGTTATCTGACGCAAAAAGAGGTGGATTCTCTGTACGCGGATTCAAAGGCTTAACAGCCGGCCTTCTCCCTGCGCTCTTGCTTTTTTTCCAAATATTTGGCGCGCGTGGCTTCGCCGCCGCGCAGGTGTCGCTCTGACTTATTCTCCTCTAAAATCTCCTTTACAAGGTTATAAAGTCCGGGATTGACGTGCAGCAAGCGTTCCGTCACGTCCTTATGTACGGTGCTTTTACTGATAAAAAAGCGATTGGCCACGCTTCGCACGGTGGCCTTGTTCTCCACAAGATATTCGCCCAAGATCTCACATCGTTCTTTGTTCTGATAAAGCATCTTCAGATCCTTCCGATCGATTTTTTCTGCCACCGCAGTTATTACACTATATGAAAGGTCTCTTTTTTAAATGCAGAAAGAAGAAAATAAATTTTGCGACTCCGCCATTTTTGAGGGGATGGTCTCCATCCGCGCAGTGTTAACTGCCGCAAGGGATGGGATCAACGACCGTAAAATAACACGTGTTTTTTACGCAAAGGAACGCCTGAAAAAGATCGGCAAGGAGGTTGCCTATTTGCGCCATGAGGGGGAGCGCTCTGGCTTCACCGTGGAGGAGACGGATATGGAAGCCCTGTCCGCCATGACTCTCGGCACCTCCCACGGCGGGCTCGTGGCGGAATGCACCCACAGAAGCATTTCTCCTCTCCGCGCGGAAGCTCTTCCTGAAAAAGGATTTTTCGTTATGTTAGAGGGGATCGAAGACCCCTATAATTTCGGATATGCGCTCAGATCCTTCTATGCCCTGGGAGTAGACGGTGTCGTTCTTCCCGAACGCAACTGGATGAGCGCGGCCGGCGTTGTCGCACGCGCCTCCGCAGGAGCCTCCGAGCAATTCACCATGTACACAGCCTCCTCCGAGGAGGCGGCAGCAGCGTTTCGCGCGCGCGGATATAAGGTAGTGTGCGCGGATGCCGACACCGATACGGCCTTGGAGCAGGCCACCCTTTCCTACCCCATATTCTTAATCATTGGAGGAGAAAAGAGAGGCATTTCCGCCGCCTTAAAGAAGCTGGCTGACGTAACAGTCAGGATCAGCTACGGTCGCCCGTTTCAGGGCGCTCTATCCGCCGCCTCCGCCGCCACCATTCTCGCTTACGAGATCACGAGACAAAACCGATAATTTCGAGGATACATAAAACCATGATAGACATTTCCCTTTTAATACCCAACGTTTTGATGTTAGTGCTGCTGATCGTTCCCGGTTTCCTGCTGTCCAAATTTCATTTGGTCGGTGAGGGCTTTGGAAAGGGTCTCAGCAATCTTGTTTTTTACATTGCCCAGCCCGCCCTGTTTATCGCAGGGTACGTAGCGGTGGATGCCACGAGAGAGATCGTGATCCGCATGATCGCTATCTTCGTTTTGGCTTGTCTTTTTCATCTGTTCTTTTTTGCCATCGGAAGCCTCGTTTTCAAAAAAGCCCCCGAAGGAAAAAAGCAGGTTTTGGTCTTCTCAACCGTCTTTACCAACGCGGGCTATATGGGTATTCCGCTTTTGGAGGCACTTTTCTCCGAGACCTATCCCGAGATCGCCATTTACGGCTCGGTATATGTGTTTGCCTTCAACGCCGTCGCCTGGTCCTTGGGCGCGTATATCTACACCAAGGACAAAAGCTACATCTCGCCGAAAAAGATTTTTTTAAATCCCGCCACCATTTCATGCGCGGTCGGTATCCTGTTCTTTGTTTTTTCCGCATTCCCCTCCCTGCGCGATGCAGTGGTCGTGCCTCTGTTCCGCACACCCGGAAGCATCGTATACTCTTTGATGAATACGTTAAAGGCCTTGGTCGCGCCAATTTCCATGATGGTCATCGGACTGCGCATGGCTGAGCTGAAGCTGAAGGAGACCGTAAAGGATACGCGCCTCTATATTAATTTCGTTCTTTCGCTTCTCTTGCTGCCGATAGCAGTCTTCGGTATCTTGAAGCTGATCTCACTCATTGGTGTGTATCACGACCCTTTGACCGCCTCCGTTCTCGTCATGTCGGCCGCCGCTCCTGCCGCCGCAATCACCTGTATGTTTGCGGAAAAATTTGAAGGAGATGCAGTATATGCCAGCGTGATCGTTTCCTTGACGTCGGTTTTATGCGTCGTATCTATGCCACTTGTTTGCAGTCTTACGATGTTTTATTGAGCCATAAAAAAAATACTGCGTCTTGCTTTCAGCATGACGCAGTATTTTTTTATCCCTTTACCGCTCCCGCTATGACACCCTTAATGATGCTCTTTTGCGCTACGGCGTAAAAGATGATGATGGGGATGATGGCAAGCACCAGCATGGCCATCAAGGCACCCATATCGCGCGATCCGTAGCCACCCTGCAGATATTGCACCGCCACGGGGATGGTACGGTATTTGCTGCCGATGACCAAGGCGGGTAAAAGATAGTCGTTCCAGATCCACATAGCATTCAGCACCGCCACGGTAACGGTAATGGGCTTCAAAAGCGGAAACACCACGAAGAAGAAGGTGGAGAGAGGGGAGCAACCGTCAATCTCCGCCGCCTCCTCCACGGCGCGCGGAATGCCGCGAATAAATCCACTGAACATAAAAACCGAAAGCCCCGCGCCAAAGCCCAGATACAAAACGACGATCCCCACAGGATTTTCAAGAGAAAGGATGTTGGCCACCTTGGACATGGTAAACATCACCATTTGAAAGGGGACGATCATGCTGAACACAAAGGTCAAATACAAAGCGCGCGATGCCTTTCCTTCGTGTCTGACCAAATACCATGCCGTCATAGACGTACCAAGCACGATAGCCCCCACGGAAAAGACAGTAATAAACAAGGAATAGCCAAAGGCACTAAAAAATTCTATTTTACGAATGCCGCCGACATAATTGGATAAGCCGACAAAGGTTTGAGCATTCGGCAACGCAAAGGGGGCATCCGTGATATAGAACTGACCCTTGAAGGAGTTGTAAAGCACAATAACGATGGGAAGCAGAAAGGCAACCGAAAGAAGCAGAAGAAAAAGAAATAATGCCGTTTCTCCTATCTTTTTCCTCATATGCTTTGCTGTCGCTATCATCCGGAACGCGCCTCCCTCCGCTTAGAAAAATAAAGCTGAATGCCCGCAATGGCGGCCACCAACAGGAAAAAGATCACGGCCTTGGCCTGCCCGACACCCTCTTGTCCCACGTTGCCGTAAAAGGTTTGGTAAATATCAAGAGCAAGCATGGCGGTCTCCTTGCCCGGCGCGCCGCCTGTCAAAGCAAAGTTCTGATCGAACATCTTGAAGGAATTGGTCAAGGTCAGAAACCCGCATATGGTGATCGAGGGCATGACCAAGGGGAAGGTCACGTGCCGCAGAACACCGAAGGAAGAGGCGCCGTCAATGGATGCCACCTCATGCAATTCCTTGGGAATGCTTTGCAAGCCCGCGATATAAATGATCATCATATATCCGATCAGCTGCCAATTGGTGAGAAGGACAAGCCCCCAAAAGCCATAGGTGGCGGAATAGGTGATGTCCACTCCCAGACGGCCGAGAAAGCCGTTAATGATCAACTGCCAGATATAACCAAGCACGATTCCGCCGATCAGATTTGGCATAAAGAAAACGGTGCGAAAAAAATTCGTTCCCCTCCTTCCTCGGGTCAAAAGAAGGGCGAGCGCAAAAGCGATGAGATTCACCGTCAGCGTGCTGACGACGGTAAATTTTGCGGTAAACCAAAAGGCCTCAAAAAATCGGCTTCCCGAGGAAAACACCGATAAATAATTGCGAAGCCCTACGAAGCGTGCGTTTGTAATGGTAGTAAATTCCGTAAATGAGAGATAGAGACCCAACACGAAAGGAATCAAAAACGCGATAAAAAAGGCAATAAGAGTTGGCAGAATGAAAATCAAGAAATAGGGATGCTTTTTACGGTGCATAGATCACGCTTCACCGCCTTACCGTTTGATGGCGGCGCTTTCTTCCTTCCAACGAGTGACGAATATCTGTTTTACTTCGTCCCAGGTCTTGGTTCCTTGGGCGTATTGCAGGAGTGCGGCGCCAAAATCATTTTTGAAGCTTGTTCCGGGAAACACGGTAAACTGCCAAGGAATATTATAGACCTCTTCCTTTGCCAGCCATTCGCTGACCTGTGCCGCCAACGGGTCCTCCAGTCTATCGTCCTCATCAAAGGTATCGAAGGGGGCAATAAAGCCCAGCTTCTCCTTCACAAAGGTCTTACCCGTTTCGTTGGTAAAAAGCCAGTTGAGAAAATCAAGGGCCTGCTGCTGTTTATCTGCGGGCGCGTTTTTATTAATGGCAAAATAACTTTCTGTCCCGATACAGATTCCCTGCCCCTCCTCTTCGGCAATGCCCATATAGAGAGGAAGAAATTTGACGTTTTCCGCTTCTACGGTATTCCCACTGACACCCGCGATCTGACCGTAGGCCCAGTTCCCGTTTTGTACCATTGCACATTTACCAAGGGCAAACTCCGCCATAGAATCTGCCACCTGCTTGCTACCGAGAAGCTTAGGATCGGTGGTGGAATTGTTCAAGTAGAGATCGAAAAGGTTACGGTATTGCTCGGCATAGCTGAAGGAAAGCTCCGCGTAGGTGGACGGATCTGTCACGTCTACGTTTTTGTCGAGAAACTCGTAATAAACGGGCAGATTGGCAAGATGTGTCTGCCAGCGCCAATCCTCACCGCTTTTCAGCGAGGTAGAGGCAAACACACCTTCAATTCCCAGAGCGTCCTTTTTGGCGGTCATATCCTCCACAACCGCCTTCAAGGCGGCAAAAGAGGTGATCTCTTCCATGGATCGGTAAGAGGTTGCTTTGTTGGCTAAAGCAAAATACCGATCCATGATCTCTTCATTATAGATAATACCGTACCCTTCCACCACGTACGGGATGCCATATACTCCATCGCCTTCACGGATGGCTAAGGATTTATCCGTCAAATGCGAGTACAGCATGCTTCCGGACAGATCCAGACAATAATCCTTCCAGGCGGCATATCCAACGGGTCCGTTGATCTGGAAGATCACGGGCGCATTCTTTTTTACGATCTCGGATTTCAGAGTTTGCTCATACGTGCCCGAGGCGGCGGTCACCACACGGATGGGAACGCCCGTTTCCTTTTCATACACCTTGGCGATCTCTTCATACGCCTCGGCAGATTCCGGCTTAAAGTTGAAGAAATACACTCCCTCGTCCTTACCGCAAGAGGTGAAAGCGACTCCTAACAGCAGGAGAAAGAAAAAAAGAAATATAGTCTTTTTCATAACAGTTCCTTTCCATTCCACAGGAAGCTTTGCTTCCCTTTTGCCGCCAACGCGGCTATTTGTACTGTTAGTTTGGACGGTATGATATGAAAAAATACACAATAAAAAAAAGAGAGAGGCTATCTCGTTAAAAATTCAGTAATTATGCGTTTGTTCTAAAAAACACAAAAAATCGGATCATCCTTCAAGGTGATCCGATTTTTACTGAATTTTTGTGTTGCGTATAAAGGGCCCGTCAGATTTAGAGCAGAATTTTTCCTTCCCGACCGAGAGGTTGTGAAAACCGAAAAAAGCGGTTTTCTACTAAACTAAGCAAACGCAAGAAAGCGTTTGCGTTCTGTGTGCTTCTTTTTCCGTTTTTTGTTTGCGCTTGTGCCCAAATGTGACAGCCCTTCCGGATTTTTAGGTCTCCTCGGGACGGACTCTCTCGGCGAGGGCTACCAAATCATGCTTGCTCATGGCGTTGCCGATAGCCGGAACCTTGCGCTTGCGATACATCTCGGCATTTTCAAAAACGGGAGACGTGGCAAGCTCGGCGCCAATCACCTTTACCTTGGGAGGCTTAACCGAAAACAGCATGTTTCCACCTGCTGTTCTGGTTGCGGCAGCGGGAGCCAGCTCGGAGGAAATGAGGATGGCCTTTTTCTGATTGTTGCGTATCACTACGTCACAGGGCTTTTCCAAATAGAAGGCCGCAACTGCGGGAGAGGAATGGGAATAGGCACTTGTCAAGCGTCTGCGGAAGGACTTGGTCTGATAGTTTTCCATGGAAAGACGCACGCCTTTTCCATTCTCAAAGATCACGAGAAGCTGATGCTCGGGATGGAATTCCGATACCGCCTTGCAAAGCAACGGTATTTCGCCGGCATCCATACCAAGCTTGGCGGGCAGATAATCCCCCATGACGGAGGCCTTGACAGGCTCAAAATCCGCCACTTTAGCGCGATAGAGCTGTGCTTTGTTGGTGAGAACGATGATCTCTGCCAGGTTATCGGTATCCTCTTCGCTGATGATATAATCTCCCTCCTTCAGCTTTTGCACGTCGTTGCCGCGCAAGGACTGAGAGGTGATCTTTTTGAAATAGCCGTGACCTGTGGCGATCAAACGAACGTTATAATTCTCTACGAAATCGTCTTTATCCAACACCTGTACCTCCTCAGCATCCATGATCTGCGTCTTACGCGGTTTGCCATACTTCTTCTTGATCTCCTTCAGCTGCTCAATGAGAACGGCCTTCATCTTCAGCTCATCTGCCAGGATCTCCTCTAAGCGAGCGATCTCGGCTTGAAGAGTCTCCACCTCTTCGAGGCGTTTGTAGATGTACTCTCGGTTAAGATGACGCAGCTTGATCTCCGCGATATACTCTGCCTGTGCCTCGGACAGATCAAATCCCTTCATCAGATTGGGAACAACGTCCGACTCCTTTGGCGTGGAACGAATAATGGCGATAGCCTTGTCGATGTCAAGAAGGATAGTGGCAAGACCGAGGAGCAGATGAAGCTTGTCTCGCTTCTTGCCAAGGTCAAAGGTCATTTCTCTCTTGAGACATCCAAGACGGAAGGTGATCCATTCGGAGAGGATCTCGATAACGCCCATCTGCCTTGGTGAGCCGTTTACAAGAATATTGAAGTTGCAGTCGAAGGTGTTCTCAAGATCAGTCAAATAATAAAGCTTATTCATGATCATCTCGGGATCGGCACCGCGGCGCAGGTCAAGCGACAGACGAAGACCGCCCAAGTCGGTGGCATCACGGTAGTCCACGATATCCTTCATCTTGCCAACCTTGACAAGATCACCGATCTTTTTGAGAATGCTTTCGATACAAGAGCTATAAGGAATTTGAATGATATCGATACAGTTACGCGCGCTGTCAAAGCTGTAACGTGCGCGAAGCTTAACACTTCCCACACCCGTCTCATAGATCTGCTTTAATTGGGCTTTGTTGTAAAGCAGAGTTCCTCCACCCGAAAAATCGGGTGCCTTGATGATCTCCATGATGCGATCCACGCTCACCTTGGGATTTTTGAGGATGGCAATGGTACCGTCACAGATCTCGGCAAGGTTGAAGGAGCAAATAGAGCAAGCCATACCGACCGCAATACCAAGGTTGGGTGAAACTAAAATGTTCGGAAAGGTGGTTGGAAGCAGAGTGGGTTCTTTCATGGTGTTATCATAGTTGGGAACGAAATCCACCGCATCCTTGTCAATTCCCGAAAACAGCTCACTGCAAAAGCTATCCAGCTTTACCTCGGTGTAACGGGAAGCGGCGTAGGCCATATCGCGGGAATATTGCTTACCGAAGCTTCCCTTAGAATCCACGAAGGGGTGCAAGAGAGACTCGTTGGCGCGTGTAAGACGAACCAGAGTCTCATAGATAGCCGCGTCGCCGTGAGGGTTGAGCTGCATCGTTTGACCTACTACCTTGGAGCTTTTCGCGCGTTGACCTGTCATAAGCCCCATGTTATACATTGTATAAAGAAGCTTACGGTGGGAGGGCTTGAAGCCGTCGATCTCGGGCAGAGCGCGAGAGATGATGACGCTCATAACGTACGGCATATAGTTTTTTTCCAAGGTTTCGGTAATGGGCTGGTTGGTGACCACTGCCTCCACGTCGGGAAGAATGTCAGTCTTTTTCTTATTTGTTGCTTTAGCCAATTTCGGTCGTTCCTTTCTTCGTTTCGCTAAGATCTATAATATGATGAGCGGCGGCGCGGATCATTCTGTTGTATAACGCCATACCGACTCCCTTTGGGCAAGGCGTGGGGGCATAAATGCAATCGAAATCCTCCTTGTCCGCCTCTCTCAAAATGCGAAAAAGTCGGCAGGCTTGCGTAGCCTCGTCTCCTTCTCGTCCCAAATCATACAACTTCAGTTCTGCGCTCGCAAGGGAGGAAAGCTCTTCGGTGTAAGCTAGGTAAGCCACCCTTCCCTTTTGCTCTGCCAGGAATTTTCTTCTGTTTTTGTCAGTTCCTTTCAAAAGAACCAGGGGTGCCTTGGGCGCGTAATGACGGTATTTCATTCCGGGAGACAGGACACGCTCCCCTTCTCCCAAGCGGTCAAGCACCGCCGCGGCAACGGAAACGGTCAAGCCGGTGGCCGCCTCAATATCCTCCTTGGTCACCGCACCCGGGCGAAGCAAAAGCAGACTACCGTCCTCCTCCACCTTAACGATGGTGGATTCAAGACCGAAGGCGCAGGGGCCGCCGTCAAGAATCATATCCACCCGTCCATCCATATCATCCTTTACGTGCGCACCTGTGGTAGGCGACGGTGAGCCCGAAAGATTGGCGGAGGGCGCGGCAATGGGAACACCTGCGTCTGTGATCAGCGCGCGCGCCACGGGGTGAGAGGGACACCTGACGGCAACGGTATCAAGTCCGGCTGTAACCTCCCTTGGTATAACGGTTCTGACAGGGAGGATCACGGTCAGGGGACCGGGCATAAAATGACGCGCAAGGCGGTAATAGAGCTCTCCCGTCACGGCAATCGTGTCCGCCTCGTGCGGCTCCGCGATGTGCACGATAAGGGGGTTATCGGAGGGGCGTCCCTTTGCGGCGTATATGCGAGCGGCGGCGGTGGCATCCAAAGCATTCGCCCCGAGACCGTATACCGTCTCGGTAGGAAAGACCACAAGACCGCCATTCGCGATGATACGTCCGGCTTTTTTTATTATTTCACCATCCTTCGGCAAGGTAGGATCACTCAAATATTGATACTCGGTTTTCAACTGTCCTTCTTCCTGTCTCAAAGGTCAAGGCTGTTTTTTTGCTCTGCCAGCGCAGCCGTCACCTCTGCTTTATAAAGAGCATCTAACAGCTCCTCTATATCTCCGTTCAAAAAGCGGTCCAAGGTGTGCAACGTCATACCGATGCGATGATCCGTTACTCTTCCTTGGGGATAATTATAGGTACGAACACGCTCAGAGCGGTCACCCGTTCCCACCTGCGTGCGTCTGGCCGAGGCGATCTGCTCGTGCTGCTCTCTCGCCTTAATGTCGTAAAGACGGGCACGGAGCATCTTCATAGCCTTGTCACGATTTTTGTATTGGCTTCGCTCCTCCTGGCACTCCACAACGATTCCCGTGGGCTTATGGATGAGTCGAACGGCGGACTCGGTCTTGTTGACGTGCTGTCCGCCCGCACCGCTGGATTTGCAGGTCTCCATCACTACGTCGGCGGGATCGATAGAAACATCAACGTCCTCCACCACGGGAAGCACCGCCACCGTGGCGGTAGAGGTCTGTATCCTTCCCTGGGACTCGGTTTGGGGCACTCTTTGCACACGATGCACGCCGCTCTCGTATTTGAAGCGAGAGAAGGCACCTGTCCCGGAGATCTGAAAATCGATCTCCTTGAAGCCGCCAAGCTCGGTCTCATTACAGGATAACAGCTCTACGCGAAAGCCGTTCGCCGCGGCGTACATGGTATACATACGGTAAAGAACGGCCGCAAAAAGTGCCGCCTCCTCACCGCCCGCGCATCCACGGATCTCCACGATCACGTCGCGATCCGCGTTTTCATCCTTGGGAAGAAGCAAGATCTCCATGGCGTTTATCGCCATCCGCTCCCTTTCTTCCAGCTCCGCGACCTCTGTAAGTGCCAGGGCGCGCAGCTCGGGCTCCAAGCCCACATCGGCGCACAGCTCTCTCGTGGCACACAGCTCCTCGCGCAATGACAAATAATCACGGTAAGCGGTAACCATGGGAGTATGAGCGGCGTATTCCTTCAAAAGCTTACCGTACCGTTCCCCATCCGACACCACGGAGGGGTCCGACAGCAACGCCTCAAGCTGCAAAAACCGTTCCTCTATCCTTTTAAACTGTGTAAGCACGTTCCGTCTCCGTTATTCGTAACGGCAAAAGGCGACACAGGCGCGATAGAGCGCATACAAGTCGGCCTTGGAAACCAGCTCGTAGGGGGCATGCACGGAAAGAACACCCACACCCACGTCCACCGTATCGACGTTCATATTGGCCACGTATTTTGATACCATTCCGCCGCCGCCTGCGTCCACCTTGCCGATCTCGGAGGATTGCCATACTACCTCACCCTTGGCGAAAATGCGGCGAATAAAGCCAACAAACTCGGCAGAGGCGTCATTGCTGGAGGCCTTGCCTCTGACACCCGTGTATTTGGACATGGCCGCTCCCGCAGAGAGGATGGCGGAGTTTCTCTTTTCATAGACCTCGGCGTAATTGGGGTCATAAGCCGCCGTTACGTCGGCAGAGATGCACTTTGAAGCGGCGCGTACGGCAGCACCCGAAAGCCCGTCGCACTTCGCCATATCCTCGATCAGATCGAAAAGCAGGCTGCATTGCATACCCGTATTTCCATCGCTTCCCACCTCTTCCTTATCGGCAAGGATCACGATGACGGTCTGCTCACTCGTCTCCTCCTCCAAAATGGCGGTCAGCATCGGGTAAGCGCAAACTCGGTCATCGTGACCGTATGCGCCGATGAGAGCGCGGTCAAAGCCCACGTCGCGCGCGCGAAGGGCGGGCACGGCGCAGATCTCGGCGGAAAGGAAATCCTCCTCGGTCAAGCCGTACCGCTCGTTCAGGATAGAAAGGACGTTCAGCTTGATCTTATCGGTCACCGTCTCGTCACGGTAAGGCAAAGCACCCGCCAAAATATTGAGAGACTCGCCGGGAATGGCGGAGCCCAAAGGCCTTTGGTTTTGATCCTGTGCCAGATGGGGCAAGAGATCGGTGATATAGAAGATGGGATCCTCTTCCTTTTCGCCCACTGTAAAGGAAACAACTTCGCCGTCTCCCTTTACCACCACGCCATGAAGGGCCAAAGGCAGGGTCAACCATTGATATTTGCGAATGCCGCCGTAGTAATGGGTCTTAAAGAAGGCCATATTGCCATCCTCGTACAGAGGATTCTGCTTTAAGTCAATGCGGGGCGAGTCGATGTGGGAGACGAGAATACGCACGCCGCTTTGATCCAAGGGCTTGCTCCCCTTACGGATGAGGAAAAGATTCTTTCCACGGTTGTCGTAGTAGCGAACGTCACCCGCCGACAGCTTTTCTCCAAAGCGGTACGGGGTATATCCCTTTTCTTTGGCGGCACGTACGCCGAAGGCAACCGCTTCTCTTTCCGTTTTTGCCTCATCAAGGAAGCGCATATATCCACGGGCGTAATCAAACATTTTTTCCAAGGTAGCCTCATCTGCCGTCTCAAAATAAGACTCCTTTTTGTAAGAAAGCTCTTCTGCCAGAGCTTGTCCCTTGGTTTTTTCACACATTTTCATACCTCTTTCCGCGTCACGCAATGGGAAGCTGACGCACAATATTACACACCGCACGGCCAACCGCCTGCGGCTCGTCATCGTTACGGATCACAAAATCCGCCTTTTCTGTATAAAACTCATCTCTTGGCTGTGAGGATAACCGTCTCTCGGCCGCCTCACTCGTGAGGCCGTCGCGCAGCATGATGCGCGCTAAGCGCGTCTGGCGTGAGGCAATAACGGCGATCACAAGATCGCATTCTCTGTCGAAGCCCGATTCGTAAAGAAGCGGAGCGTCGATCACTGCCGCGCGCTTCCCTTCCTTTTCCTGCGTGCTTAACCAATGACGGCATGCCTCCAGCACGTATCGGTGAGTGATGCGATTCAACAAAAGCAGGCTTTCCTTTTTTTCGGTCTCGTCCCCGAACACAAGGCTTGCCAAGCGCTGTCGATCCACGCCGCCACTCTCCTCCAGTATTGTATCACCAAAATGCTCTTTCAATTCCTCGGTGCAAGCGGAGGGGCGAGAGATCAGCTCGTGGTATACCGCGTCGGTATCAAGGCTTGGAATGCTTTCCTTGGCGAGAAACCGCGCTACCAGCCCCTTTCCGCTTCCACTGGGACCCGTTAATCCAATAACCAGCATAGAATTCCTTTCTATTCCACCCCGTGCTTTAAGCGCGAGAGCTTAACGTTTTTGATCGCGGCACCGCCGTCTGCCTGTGTCAATAGACGGGAAACTCTTAATCCGTTTCTTCCACTGAGCATGGTGCGTCTGCCGCCGATCTCCACGTCAATATAAGTGGCTTGCATCTTGCGGCTGTACCGCAGCAGGACGCGAAGGGGAAACGCCGCCTCAAGACCCAGCAAATGAGAAATAGAAAAATTACGGGAATAAACGGGCAAGTCCTCCACGCCCGTTTTAAAATACAGAGAAACGGCGGGATCTGCCTCCTCAAGGAGGGCACGCATAGACGGAACGACGGGTGCAAGCCCCTCACACGCATCGGCAAATTGCGCGGAAGCGGTGGCGACGTCCAATCGCCATTCGCATCCCTCGTTGGCATCATCCAAGAATTTCAACACTACGATCCCATTATCAGAGGGAAAAACCGTGGCAGAAAACAAATAATTTTCGGTAGTGTCCAAATCGCTCCGAGTCGTATTTTCTTCCACAGGTAAAAGCACTTCATCCCACACCTCTGGAACAAGCTCCGGCATCCATTTCATACCAAGGCGGCCGTTTTCCTCATCGATCAGCTCACGGTGTATGATCATGGCAGCCCAACCCGCGTTTTTCGGCCAACCGGCCATGATATGACGGCCGTTCATTTCACAAACCATTGGCACGCCAAGCCCCTCATAGATCTCTTCTCCCAAGGGATAGGCATCCACCATTTCTTCCGTGTCGGGTGTTAAGCTCCGTCTGTACCCCGTGAAGCCGTAGATCATATACCGATAGCCGTTTCTTATGAAGATCGAGGGACATTCGGTGGTGGGACGCGTAGGCAAGGTGCAAGCAGGAGGCATATCCTTCTTCTCAAAGATGAAGGGCGCGTCGAAGGAGGTGCCGCGAAACAGGGCGGCGGCACCGTGGAGGATCGACCCACCGTAGCCCGCATAAAGAGAGATCGTTCCGTCCTTTTCCGCATATGCGCTGGGATTGCGGCTGACGTGGAACAGCTTACCGCCCCTCCGAAACCGTATCCCGTCGTCGCTGACGGAATAGGTGGCACCTGCGGGCAGAAGTCCCTCGGCAAGCACCTCCTCCACGTCGCGTATGCAATAACGCATTCCGTCCTCGGTCAGGGGAGTGAGACCACACAGAGCTTCGGAATAGCGCTCGGAATGTAAGCCGTAGGACATATAGTATTTCCCATTGTGGAACAGCATCGTTCCCGTACCGTAGGACTCGTAGGGAGCCTCCAGGCTTACGATGGGCTCCTGCTCGTAAAAGGCTTTAAAATCCGTTGTGGTAAGGTGGGCGATAAAGTGAGCACCTCTTCCGTTTCCCGATCCGTGGTGACGGCGGTCAAAGAGATACATCAGGTGATAGGTGCCGTCGTGATAAAAATTCATCACGTCACCCGCAAAAGCAAAGGGACCGTAGGGCATATAGAAATCAATGCTTCCCTCTTCCCGAATTTCACGATAAGTCATAGGAAGCACACCTTTTCGTAAAAGGAGCCCGTCAAGGTCATCGGAAACAAAGATCTTATCGTTTTTTGGGACGAAAAGATCACAGCCCGTAGCGTGGTCGTTAAGTCCCACTCCGTTTACCAAAAAGCGGAGGAAGACGCCGTCGTAATAAAGAGCAAGAGCCGCATCCTCGGGCGCGTAGTCGCAAATGGGGAGCGCCATATAAAAGACGGCACTCTCCTCCTCGATCCGCTTGCGCATGGTCACGGAAAGAAGGATCGCCCAGACCTCATCCCGGTCGTAAAAGCAATTATCCTTGCGCAAAATGGCCGCGATCTCATCCTCATCCGTCTTGCGTCGGTGGACGAAGGAAAGGGTGAGCGCATCGCCTACGGACAAAAGGAGTCCCTCCTTTTTCTCCTTTGGAAAGGAAATGGGAGAAAGACAAAATGCCCCCTCGTTTAAAAAAGAGGTATCGGTAAGTGCCGTAGCACCACGCGCGGCCGTATCAAAAAACGGTATCCTTCTCACCAGCATAGAGCCATCTCCTGTGACAGTGATTTACTATAAGATATATTATATATAATTTTGGAAGAAAAGTCAAGGGCTTCCGCGACGCCAAAAGCACCTTTTTTCACACTTTTATCCGTTCGGACATAGCATACATAAGGAATGAAACCAAAACCTGATGGGGAGGCATATATGCGCAATTTTTTTATCAGCGCCAACAGCAGAAACGGTTTTATCAGTCTTTACGACTGTGTGTTCGACAATGCGGTGTTTGACAAGATCTTCGTGATCCTCGGTGGCCCCGGAACGGGAAAAAGCACCTTGATGCGCCGCGTCGCCGCCACCGTCGAGGGGCTTGGTGGCACGGCGGAATACTTTTACTGCTCTTCTGACGTTCATTCCTTGGATGGGGTGATACTGAGCAAGGGCAAAAAAAGAGTGGGGATCCTTGACGGTACGCCACCACACGCAAGAACGGTGACAGCGCCGGCGGTCACCGAAGAGATCTGGAATCTCGGTGAATTCTGGTCTCTCGGCCCCTTGGAGGCGCAAAAGGCGACGATCGAAAAGACCTCCGTCGAGAAAGCCCGGGCGTACAGACGGGCATACGCGTTTCTTTCTGCGGCGGGCGCGCTTCATACGGAGGGCTATGCCACGGCGGCACAGGCGTTTCATTACGAAAAGGCCGCAGAGACCATAAGGCGGCGTCTCCCAACGCTCTCTCGCAAGGGCGAACGGACGGAGCGGCTTTTACGGTGCTTCGCCATGCAAGGGGAGCGGGTGGCGCCGAACGGGATGGATGAGGTAAGAAAATTGATTCCTTTGCGCGGAAATCATTATTCTGCCGAGGTATATCTTTCCGTTTTTGCTTCTATTTTGAGCCAAGAGCATACAGAACATCTTCTCCTCCGCTCGCCTTTGGACGCGCAACGCGCGGACGGCATCTACTTCCCCGCCACAGGCATTCTTCTTTGCAAGGAATCGCTTTTAAGCGAGGACGCAAAAGGGCGCGGTCTTCATCTTTCCGCCTATGAGGAGGAAATGCTTGACCGTCGCTTTCTCAAGCAAATCGCCAAGGAGGAAAAGAGGCTAACGGGCGAGGCGGAGGATGCCTTGCGCACGGTAAAGGAAAATCACTTTGCCCTCGAGCGCGTCTTTTCTTCGGCAATGGACTTTGAAAAAATGCGAAAGCAGAGCGAGAAATGGGAGTCTTGTGTCCTTGCCGCCCTCGGCCTTTCTTAAAATATAAGAAAAAACGCCTTTTGCATTGACAAAAGGATGAAAAAGTGTTATAATACGGTAATAGAAATGCCCCGAACGAGCATTTCGTTCGGGGCGTATCATTACAGAGCGGAAACCACGGCCTCGGTATCCTCGGCAATGATCAGCTCCTCGTTGGTGGGGATCATATAGACCTTGACCTTGGAGGTAGGCTTGGAGATACAGGTGGTGGAAAGCGGACGACGGATGGCATCGTTTGCCGCGTCGTCAAATTCAACGCCCATGTACTCAAGGTCGCAACAGGAGACAGAGCGAATGAGGTTATTGTTCTCGCCAATGCCCGCAGTAAAGACAATCGCATCAAGACCACCCATTGCGGCGGCATAAGAGCCGATATACTTTCTCACCTGATAGGCAAGCACCTTGATGGCGGCGGCGGCGCGAGGATCGCCCTCCTCCATGGCAATACGGCAGTCGCGGAAATCGGAATGCTTACCGGATATGCCGAGAAGCCCGCTCTTCTTATTGAGAATGTTATTCATTTCGGCAGGGGTCAGCCCCTCCTTCTCCATCAGGAAGGTAACGATCGCGGGATCGATAGAGCCCGAGCGCGTGCCCATAACCAAGCCCTCAAGAGGCGTGAAGCCCATGGTGGTATCAATGACCTTGCCACCCTTCACAGCCGCGATGGACGAGCCGTTGCCGAGGTGGCAGGTAATGATCTTGGTCTCCTCGGCGGGCTTGCCAAGGATCTTGATCATTTCACGGGAAACGTATCTGTGAGAGGATCCGTGGAAGCCGTAGCGACGCACGTGATACTTCTCATAATACTCGTAGGGAATGGGGTAAAGATAAGCCTCCTCCGGCATGGTGGAATGGAAGGCGGTATCAAACACCAAAACCTGTGGCACATCCTTCATCACGTCCATGCAAGCATGAATGCCGATCAGACTGGGGCCAATGTGGAGAGGAGCAAGATCTCGACACATCTCCACCTTTTCAAGCACCTCCTCGGTAGCAAGCACCGAGCTGTTGAAATAAGGACCGCCGTGTACCACGCGATGACCGACAGCACCGATCTCGCTCATAGAAGCGATACAGCCGTGCTCGCCGTCCACCAAAAGGCGGATCACGTTGCGAATGGCCTCCTCATGGTTGGGCATATCGATCATGAGCTCGTAAGGCTCTTTGCCCGCTACCTTGTGCTCGATCCTTCCGTTTTTGTCTCCGATGCGCTCACAGGTACCCTTTGCCGACGCGCTTTTCGCGACCGTGTCAAAGAGCTGATATTTGAGAGAGCTGGAGCCTGCGTTTACAATAAGTACGTTCATATATCTCCTCCGATTTTTTTATTTCGCTTTTATTATATCAACTTTTTACGCAAAAAACAAGTGTTTTTTTGATTTATTTGGAAAAGAAGGGGTAAAGAATGAAAACCGTTGCTATTGTGTGCGAATATAACCCCTTCCATTTGGGACACCTCCGACAGATCGAAGCGATCAGACGTCAGTTTGGCAACGACACCGCCATCGTTGCAGTGATGAGCGGTAACTACGTACAGCGCGGCGAAGCGGCGGTGATGCACAAGTTTGACCGCGCCGAGGCGGCGGTCAAGGCAGGCGTGTCCTTGGTGCTTGAGCTTCCCTTTCCTTTTTCGGTGGCGGGAGCCGAGCAATTCGCCTTGGGTGCCGTTTCCCTGATCCACGATCTGGGGATCGCCGACTTTCTCTCCTTTGGAAGCGAAAGCGGTGACGTCGCGCTCTTATCGCGCGTAGCGGAGCGTATTGCTACGCATGCGTTTGAAGCGGCCTTGCGTGATGCCCTCGATAGCAAGCAAAACAGAGCAAAGGGATTTGCCGTGGTACGCGAGGAGGTGTACTCTTCTCTCTACGGTGAGGAGGGGCGTGTCTGTCTCGCTTCTCCCAACGATACGCTTGCCATATATTATTTGAGTGCCCTGCACCGCCTGTCGTCACCCATTCTCCCCCATACCGTAAAAAGAAACGGAACGGATGCGGACGGCTTTGGCGAAGCACCGCGCATTGCGGGCGCGACCCACATCCGCGCGCTTTTGCGCGACGGAAAAACGGAGCAGGCGTTTTTCCATCTTCACGACTCCTCTCTCCCTGTTTGGGAGACAGCCCTTGCGGAAAGAACGGCGCCCGTTTTTACAGACGGTCTTGAAAAGATACTGCTTGCCCATTTAAGAACTGCCGAGGACGGCTCGGCCTTTGCCGAATGCGGTGGCGGTCTTTATTCCCATATCAAGGGCGCGGCAAAAGGCGCAAACGACCTCTCTTCTCTTTTATCTCTCGCGGCAACGAAAAAATATACGGATTCCCGTATCCGCCGCGCGATCCTCTTCTCATACTTTGGCGTTACTCCTGAAGAACTGCGGGAAAAACCCCTTTACACTCAGGTTTTGGCAATGGATTCGGTCGGCAGACAGATCCTTGCTCATATACGCAAGACAGCGAGTATTTCTATTCTAACGAAGCCCGCTGATCTCAAAAAGCTCT
The DNA here is from genome assembly GCA_045644045.1 of Eubacteriales bacterium. GTDB lineage: Bacteria > Bacillota > Clostridia > Oscillospirales > CAG-272 > UBA1740. Next base: position 11,054 of record JAZRGD010000117.1, on the reverse strand, counting down.
CACCCGAAGCCGCGAAGCAAGCAAGTCGTGCATACCGCGCAGACTCGATATACACGCTTGCAATGCCTTGCGCACGGGCTGCGGACTTTTTCATCCGCCGTGCCCCCTACGTGGCGGAGCAAAAATAAGGTCGTTTTTTGCGACAACTTTTTTGCTCTAATTTTGTCGTTTCGATTGACAAAAAATGGTAGTTATATTACAATAAACACGAGGGAGCCTGCACCATCCCATTCTTACGAAAGGAGTGAAACACGATGAAAGCAAACGGAATTGAAGGAAAATACATTGAATACAAGGGCAAGCCCTTGGTTCGTGAGGGGGATGAGATCTACTACGGCTTTATGTCGGACAAGTACTATCTCTACATCCTGATCATGAACGAAGCGAAGGCGAGCAAGCTCGACGTTCAAATCCCCAATATGGTAATGATGCAGATCCGCTCCACCAAGGACGGTACGATCTACGACGGCAAGCAAAAGGTTGTCACCAGCCTTTTTGAGGCCTTTGACCTCGGCACCGCCTGGCTTGAACGCGCAAACCGCGCGTAAAAAAGGAGGTTCGTCTTTTGACGAAAAAAAGAAATGAAGTCTGCAAAAAGAATGAAAAACACAACGACTGCCGTGTTGTTCATCCTTGTCATTTTCTCTTTGATGCTATCCTCCACCGGCTGTGACGTGAAGTCCTTCTTCTCGCCCCCTTGGCAAGAAGAAGCCCCCGATGAGCCCGCACCCGATAAGGACGCCATTTCGGATGCCGTTCACCCCGAGCCAAAGCCGGAGCCCCCTGCACCCATTTTTTACAATCAGTTAACCGGGTTGGTCTGTGATGAAGAATTTTCATCCGACCGCCCGATTTCTGTCTGTATCGGAAATTTCGACGGAACACGACAAGAAGGCCTATCTCGCGCCGACGTGGTGATAGAGGCCCCCATTGACGGAGGCCACACCAGAATATGGGCTACTTACGGCACGCAGAGCGCGGTTGAGAAAATCTCCTCCGTTCGTTCTGCGAGAGATTATATGATGCCCATCGCGCACGCCTTCGGTGCCATCACCGCTTACGCGGGAACGACCGATACCGCGGGTGCCCCCAATACCCCATTTAAGGGGGACACCTTGGATTACGTCCATCATAATTTGACCTCCACATTTGTACAAGCCGAGGATAGCTTGTCTGTTTCGAGCGGCGCGCTGATCCAAGCCGCAAACGGCATGGGATACGCCACGAAGGCATCGGCCAAGCTGCCTTACACCTTGACAGCTCCCGACGTTCCCGTAGTGCCGTCAGGTAACAGCATATCCTCCGTCTCTTTTTCTTTTTTCGAAGGAAAAACGGTAGGCTTCTCCTATCAAGAGGACACGAAGCTCTATATCCGCTCTCAAAACGGTAAGACACACGTAGACGGCGCGACCGAGGAGCCACTAACGTTTAGCAACGTCATACTTCTCTTCCACAACGTGAACTACTATCACAGCGCGGACGGCACCAGCTTTGTCTTGGACACCGCCGCAGGCGGCAACGGATTTTGCTATACTGCCGGAGGAGTCACGAGCTTAAAATGGCAAGCGGATGCCAACGGTGAGATCTCCTTTTACGACGCAAGCGGAAGCAGCCTTTCCGTCAATCGCGGAAAGACCTACATCGCCATGCTCCGCGTAACCCACAGCACCTCGGTCATCGCACGATAAAGCAAAAAGGCACTTACGCCGAAATTGGCGCAAGTGCCTTTACCATTTTTTAAATAATCAAACAATAAAGAAAAGCAAAAGAACCAAGAGTCCAAGAGCGATGCGGTACCAACCGAAGACCTCGAAGCTGTGGCGGCGCACGAAGCTCATGAGGAAGCGAATGGCGAGGATAGATACCAAGAAGGCGGTGACCACACCCACGGCAAGGATCAACCACTCGGTAGAGCTGATGCCAACTCCGGACAGGAAGAATTTCACTCCTCTCAGCAACGACGCGCCCGCCATAACGGGAAGGGCCATGAGAAAGGAAAACTCAGCCGAAACGGTACGGGAGACCCCAAGCAGCATACCGCCGAGGATGGTGGAGCCGGAGCGTGATGTGCCCGGGATCAAGGAAAGCACCTGAAAGCAACCGATCCAAAGAGCGGTCTTCAAGGACATATCATCCATGGTCTCCACACGAACGGGCTTGTTCTTCTTCCATCGCTCGATCACAATAAAGGCAATGCCGTACACGATGAGAGCGGCGGCGATCACCGGATAACCGTAAAGATGCTCCTCAAAGAAATCGTTAAGCGGAATACCGATCACGGCGGCGGGAAGCATTCCGACGATGATATAAAGCCAAAGCCGCCAGGTCTTTTTCTTCTCCTCGGCATTCTTTTTCTTGGTGAAGGGATTGAGTCTTTGCAAAAATAACACGAAGACGGCGAGAGCCGCACCGAGCTGAATGGCTACGAGGAAAAAGCTATAAAAATCCTCCGACACCTTGTTTTGCATGCCGAGAAGCGCGTCAAAAAGCAGCATATGTCCCGTACTGCTGACGGGAAGCCACTCCGTAATACCCTCGACGATACCGATCAAAAGCGCGCACAGTAATAAATAAGGCATGATTGATCTCCTTTTGATTTATTTAACGTTTCGCGTTTATTTTCCGCCGCGAAGAATGTCTCCGCGTTTTACCGGGAACGGGACCTTCATCAAAAAAGTCATTTGAGGATGAGGCGTGCTGTCGATGGCGTTTTCCTCACCGTCTTTCAACTCCTCCACCGTAAGCGAGACACCCGTTCTGCCGGGCGTCAAAAGCTCCACGGTTTGACCCACCACCATTTTATTCTTTTGCACGAAGGTAGCAAAGCCGCTCTTTGCATCGTATGAAACGGCGTAGGCCAAATATGCTTTTTCCCCTATATATCCGTTGTTCTCGCAAAGATTCGCATCCTCGGCGGGAGAGCCGAAATAATATCCCGTGGCGTATTCCCTGTGGCTGACGCTTTGCAGCTCTCTTTCCCACAAGGGATCAAAAGTATAGCTACCGCTCTTGTATGCGTCTATCGCCATGCGATAGGTGTTGGTCACCACGGCGGTATAATAAGCGCTCTTCATTCTCCCCTCGATCTTAAAGCTGTCAATGCCGCTTTCCATGAGGGCAGGAATATGACGGATCATACAGGTATCGCGCGAACCAAGCACGTAAGACTCTCCATTATGCTCCTCAATGGTTAAGGGAAGCTCCGGACGTTTCTCCTCGGTGATCTCCAGGCGTTTCACGTTATAATTCCAGCGACAGGGCTGGGCGCATGCACCGCGGTTGGCGTCTCTTCCCGTGAAAAAGCCGGAGAGCAAGCATCTTCCGCTATACGAAACGCACATAGAGCCATGAATAAAAGCCTCCAGCTCTAAGCTATCGGGGGTGTTGACCCGAATTTCCCTTATCTCATCCAAGGTAAGCTCACGGGCAAGCACGATCCTTTTTGCACCCAGCGCGTGCCACGCGCGACAGGCCGCGCTGCTGACGGCATTGGCTTGGGTGGATAGGTGCAGCTCTACCTGCGGAAGCATCTCCCTTGCCAGCATAAGAACACCGAGATCCGCTACGATCAAGGCGTCGGGCGGATCTGCCCTCAAGGCCTCAAAATATTCGCGTAAGGCTGCGTATTCACCTTCCTTGGGCATGGTATTCACGGTAAGATAAAGCCTTACACCATGGCTGTGGGCATAGTGCACGGCATCTTTTAGCCCTTCAACGGAAAAATTATCGGCAAAGGCGCGCATGCCGAAGCGCTCTCCGGCGATGTAAACGGCATCTGCACCGTAGCAAATGGCAGTTTCCAGCTTTTCACGGTTTCCCGCAGGGGACAAAAGCTCAGGCATTACGTCCCTCCTTTCTCTTTCGGTACGGCGATCAGATCGCATTCCCAGGCGGGAATAACGTGAGAACGCCGCAAATAATAATGATATTGATCGGGCATTATGGAAGCAAGATAGATAGGCAGCGCGAAAACGTCCTCGCTCCTGTGATACGCGGATATACGCAAGTAAGGCACGCACGTCTTCAAGCACGCCTCCGTTCCGCGCAGGGCGGCCATCTCTGCGCCTTCTGTATCGTATTTTATATATTCCGCCGTTCTGCCTTTCGTTAAGGTGTCAATTTTAAAGGTTTTAACTGCTTCGGTTTTGTGCTTGAAGGAGGGGGTATGGCCCTTTTCTCCTACCGCGTTCAGGGTTGCGTTGCGATTTCCACTGACTTCAAAAAGACCGTCTCCGTCTTCGTCCCAAGCAGCTCCCTCCACGCAGGTCACGGAAATTTCGGGATAGCGTGACGCCACCTCTAACAGCTTGCGGAAGTTCTTTCTGTCCGGCTCGATCGCCAGCACCTCGGAGAGTCGCGGCGCATGCTCCGCCAGCTCCTTTAAGGTGTCGCCCCGATACGCGCCAACGTCTACTGCGGAGGTGATCTCACTCCAACCAAGAAGCTCGCGCGTATCCGAGAAGCAGACGGCTCGCGCCAAAAAGCAAGGCTCCCCGGTCAGCTTATACCAAACGAGTGCGGCGAGCAGATCGCGCGAGGCATCGTCCTCAAGCAACCCGTAAACGGCAGCAAGCTCGCGCGCGTGAGCGTTATAAAAATCAGAAGTGAAATATACCTCGCCCGCCAAGGGCATATCGGGTATGAGCAACGGAGCTTCTTCGGCAAATTTGTACAGATAGGAAACCACGTCTGCCTTATTGCTGCCGAAGGAAAGAAGAACGATATGGGAAGGAAACATCTCCTTGGCTTGGGCATAGGAGATGACCTTATAGCCGTGAAAGAGCTGCCCGCGTACAAAGCCGTCGCTGGCGAATACGGCGGATGGCTCTCGCCCAATCATTTCCAAGCGTTCAAAAAGCTTATCCGCGCCGTTTCCCATGCCATATATCAAAATCGGCGTGTCGCTTGCCTCTAAGCTTTGCCATATATCCTTTTTAAAGGGTGCGGGCGGTAAGGAAAGAGGGTATTCGCGCAAGACGGTACCATAGATGTTTTTTTGCATTTTTTGCCTTTCTTTCCTCTTTTTTTCGTCTTTCTCTTGCGATATGAGAAAAAACGTGATATAATACCCGTGACAAAGAAACGGAGGTATTCAAAATGGATTGCTTATTTTGCAAGATCGTAAAGGGAGAGATCCCTTCCGCCAAGGTCTATGAGGACGACATCGTATATGCCTTCAAGGACATCGCGCCCCAAGCACCCGTACACATTCTGGTAGTTCCCAAGTCTCATATTGCTTCCGCCAATGACATCGGGCTCGTTAACAGTGGCATTATCGGAAACATCTTCACCGCCATTCCCCGCATTGCGAAGGAGGCAGGCCTGACAAACGGCTATCGCGTGGTCACCAACGTGGGCGAGGACGGATGCCAAAGCGTGAAGCACCTGCACTTCCACATTCTCGGCGGCGAAAAGCTTTCCGAGAAAATGGCGTAAATCCCTATATGTGAAAAAGCGACCGAGAAACTCGGTCGTTTTTCACTTTCTTTTGCGGAAAAGAATCAGATCTTTTCCTTGACCTTGGCACTCTTACCAACTCTGTCGCGCAGATAGTAGAGCTTCGCACGGCGAACAACGCCGCGACGTACAACGACTACCTTAACAACGTTGGGGGAGTGGATGGGGAAGGTCTTCTCTACACCGCAACCAAAGCTGATGCGGCGAACCGTGAAGGTCTCGGAGATGCCGCCACCGTGCTTCGCGATGACAGTACCCTCGAAGAGCTGGATCCTCTCCTTGTCGCCCTCTTTAATACGGTTGTGTACCGTTACGGTATCACCGATATTAAAAACAGGGACCTCGGTCTTGAGCTGCTCACTTACAAAAGCTGTAATTTTTTCCATTATAGCTTCCTCCTTATAACCGAACATTCGTGCTGAGCGTGCAGAGGACTGTTCTATATCGCGCATTTTGCAGAAACGCAACATACGCCAACGTGCATTATAACACAATGTTTTCTAAAAATCAATAGTTTTTGCAAAAAAAGTCTTGTAAATTGTGAGAAATGTGTTATAATAAGATGGTATATAAGTTTTTTCAATAATATTTACATAGCGAAAGGCGGAAGCATGAAATATTTAGTCATAGTTTACGACGGAATGGCGGACAGACCCATTCCTTCTCTGCATAGCAAAACACCCTTGGCGGTGGCCAAAACTCCTATGATGGACTCCTTGACACCCGTCTCGCTTTGCGGCACGGTGTCCAACGTGCCGGAGGGAATGGTGCCCGAAAGCGACACCGCCAACCTGGCCATCCTTTCCTACGACCCCAAGGTGTTTTCCAAGGGACGCTCTCCTTTAGAAGCCGTTTCTATGGGCATTGACATGAAGCCCGACGAGACCGCCTACCGTTGTAACGTGGTGACCCTCAGCGAAGAGGAGGAGAATTACGAGGACAAGCACATCCTTGACCACAGTGCCGATGAGATCACCACTGCAGAGGCGGACGAGCTGATCAAGGCACTGGAGGCCGCTCTCGGAAACGACACGCGTAAATTTCACACCGGCATCAGCTATCGCCATTGCATGATCAAGAAAAACGGTACTGACCGTTATCCCTTCTCCCGTCCTCACGACCTGATCGGTCAGCGCATTGGAGAGCATCTTCCCTGCGGCCCCGAGGGTGAGGAGTTTTTGATGCTGATGAAGGAGAGCTACAAGATCCTGAATCATCACCCCGTCAATGAGGCAAGACGCGCACGCGGTCTGCGCCCTGCAAACTCCGCTTGGTTCTGGAGCCCCGGTAAAAAGCCCGCTCTTCCCTCCTTTAAGGAAAAATTCGGGCTTGACGCCACCGTCATTTCCGCCGTTGATCTGATCAAGGGCATCGGGCTTTGCGCCGAGATGGAGTCCGTTGACGTGGAGGGTGCCACGGGCAACGTGCATACCAACTATAAGGGCAAGGCGGATGCCGCCATCGACGCCTTCAAGCGCGGCAAGGACCTGGTCTACGTGCACGTGGAAGGTCCCGACGAATGCGGTCATCGCGGAGAGATCGAAAATAAAATTCTTTCTATTGAAAGCATAGATGGGAAGATCCTTGCTCCCGTGGTCGCGTATTTACGTGAAAGCGGAGAGCCCTTCCGTGTGATGTGTCTCCCTGACCATCCCACCCCCATCGAGATCCGCACCCACAGCATGGAGCCCGTTCCCTTCTTCATTTACGACAGTGAAAACGCAAAAATCGGTCCTGCTCACATGGATGAAGAAAGTGCGGCGGCTTCCGGTCTGTACGTAGAGAATGGCACGCAGTTGATGGATATGCTACTTGCAAAATAAAACCTTAATGCTGTAAGGAAAGAAAAAATGCAAACTCAACAAGATTCCGCACAAGAAAAGAAGACGCGCGATAACGATTTCCGTTTCACCGATCTTTTAGATCTGATCGAGCTGTTTGTCCTGGCACTTGGGGCGATCATGCTGGTCTTCACCCTGCTTTGCCGTATTTCCTTCGTGCAGGGCTCTTCCATGGAAAGCACCCTGCTTGAAAACGACGTTCTTCTGGTATCCGATCTCTTTTACACGCCCGAGGCGGGAGATATCGTCGTTGTGCAAGCGCCGGGCGTTGATCAGGGAAAGGCCATTGTGAAGCGTGTGATCGCTATCGAAGGACAAACGGTAGAGATCAAGCCTGACGGCGTATACGTAGATGGGGCGCGTCTAAACGAAACCGACGGCTCTCTCCATTATACCGTCAACTTTTCTCCTTGGAGCGCGGACACCTATAAATACTCTCCCATGTCCGTCACACTGGGCGAGGGCGAGCTGTTCGTTATGGGCGACCATCGCTCCGTTTCCATGGACAGCCGTATGTTCGGCGCGGTAGATCAAAGATGCGTGGTGGGTAAGGTCTACTTTCGCATTCTTCCCTTCTCCGTGTTCGGCAGTGTAAAATAATCTTTAGCAAGCAAGACCTGAAAGGAGGCACGCAATGCCTTCGGATACGATACAATGGTTTCCCGGTCATATGGCGAAGACACGGCGCTTGATGCAGGAATGTCTCAGCCAGGTGGATATCTCCATCCAGGTGCTGGACGCCCGCATCCCCGTCTCCTCTCGCAACCCCGAAATCAAAAAAATACTGGGACAAAAGCCCATCTTATCTCTTTTGACAAAAGCCTCTATGGCCGATCCCGCCGTTACCGAGGCATGGCTTCGCCATTACCGTGAACGCGGTGTTCCCTGTCTTGCCTATGACTCCGTAACGGGAGAGGGCAAGGACGCTTTACTCCCTGCCATGCACCGTCTTTTGGCCGAAAAGCTGGAAAGATACGCCGCCAAGGGCATGGAGGGCCGACGCATCCGCGCCATGGTGGTGGGCATTCCCAACGTTGGGAAATCCACCCTGATCAATCATCTGGCAGGCGCGAAAAAGGCAAAGGCGGAAAACCGTCCCGGTGTCACCACCTCCAAGCAATGGATCTCTACCTCCATCGGGGTCGATCTGCTTGATATGCCGGGTGTGCTTTGGCCGAAATTTGACGACAGAGCCACGGGCGAGAACCTGGCTATTACAGGTGCCATCAAGGATGCCGTTTTAAATATTGACGAAATCGCCATGATACTTTGCGGCAGACTCCGCGACGTAGCTCCTAATGCCTTCATGGAGCGATACAAGCTGACTGAGGACGAATTGAACGACGGCGACCTGTACGATCTCTTTTGTCTGGTCGGTCGCAAGCGCGGATTTTTGCGTGCGGGCGGTGTGATAGACGAGGACAGGACTGCCAAGGTTCTGCTGGAAGAATTCAGAAACACAAAGATCGGCCGTATCTCCTTGGAGAGGCCGTAAGGAAAGGACGAGCCATGCCCGATTATTCTTTGGAGGAGGCACTGCGAGAACAGGGCTTCATATCGGTTTGCGGTGTAGACGAGGCGGGGCGAGGTCCGCTTTCGGGGCCGGTGGTAGCCGCCGCTTGCATTTTACCCATTGGCTGTGAGATCGAGGGTCTTAACGATTCCAAAAAGCTCTCCGCCAAAAAAAGAGACAAGCTCTTCGATGAGATCAGGGAAAAAGCCGTTGCCTATTCCATCGCCTCCGCCTCACCCGCAGAGATCGACGAGATCAACATCCTTAACGCAACCATGCTGGCCATGCGTCGCGCCATAGAGGGTCTTCCCGTACCCGCCGATTTCGCCTTGGTGGACGGTAATATAGCGCGCGACCTCCCTACCGAAGCCAAGCCCATCATCAAGGGTGACGCTATATCCTGCTCTATTTCCGCCGCCAGCATTTTGGCCAAGGTAACGAGAGACCGCATCTGCCTTGAGGATGACGCACTCTATCCGGAATATCAGTTCGCAAAGCACAAGGGCTATTCCACCGCTCTACATATGCAGATCCTGCGTGAGAAGGGGCCTTGCCCCATTCACCGTCGCTCCTTCCTCAAATTCTTGGACGAATGAAAAAGCTCTATAAAAGGCTTCGCTTCCGCCTTGAAACCAAGTGGAAGCACTTCCTCGAGGGTATTATGAGCCGAAAGGAAGAAAAAGCGGTCCCTAACCATCTTCTTTCGGGAAGGAAGGGAGAACGGTATGCCTCGGAATACATGGAAAAAAAGGGATTTCGCATTGTAGCGCGCAATTATGCCGTTGGCAAAAGCGAGATCGACTTTATCGCGGAAAACGAGGAAACGTTCGTCCTTTGCGAGGTTAAGGCGCGTATTCAGACCTACGGTGCCCCCGCGAAGTACGGTCCTCCGTCCCGCGCCGTGACCAAGCAAAAAAGAAGGCATTTGCTTCCTGCCGCTTCCCTGTTTTGTCGCAAGCACAAATCGGCGGGTAAGCCCTTTCGCTTTGACGTGATCGAGATCTATCTGAACAAGGACTTATCCCTCGGCTACGTTAACCATTACGAAAATCTATTGATGAAATAAAAGATCGTCACTACTTCAAAAAGGAGAATACCATGCGTTATATCAGCACCAGAAGCACCAAGGAAGATTACATCACCGCCGCAGAGGCCATCAAAAACGGTCTCGCGCCCGACGGCGGTCTTTATATGCCCGAAAGCATCCCCACGCTTTCTCTCGCAGAGCTTGAGGATCTGCTTGATTGCGACTATCCCGAAAGAGCGACCTACGTTTTCGCCAAATTCTTGACCGATTACTCCATTCAGGAGATCCTGGCGGACACCCGCGCCGCCTACGGCGAATCCCGCTTCCCCGGCGGCGCCGCCCCCATTCACGATATTGACGGCAAGGTGACATCCCTTGAGCTTTGGCACGGCCCTACCGCCGCCTTCAAGGATATGGCACTTCAGATCATGCCCCGCCTTCTCTCCCGCGCCCTTGGCAAGACGGGTGAAAAGCGAACCGCGCTGATCTTGGTTGCCACCTCGGGCGATACCGGCAAGGCGGCACTTGAGGGCTATAAGGACGTAGACCAGATCAAGATCAAGGTCTTTTACCCCGTGGACGGCGTTTCTCGCGTACAAAAGCTGCAAATGCAGACCCAAACGGGCGCAAACGTAGACGTGACCGCCATCAAGGGCAACTTTGACGATGCCCAAAGCGGTGTAAAAAAGATCTTCGGCGACGCCGATACCGCTGCAAGGCTGAACGAGGAGGGCACGTTCCTCTCCAGCGCCAACTCCATCAACTGGGGCCGTCTCGCGCCTCAGATCGCTTACTACGTGTCCGCGTATTGTGACATGGTAAAGACCGGTCAGATCGTTCTCGGCGACCATGTGGATGTTTGCGTTCCTACCGGCAACTTCGGTAATATCTTCGCCGCTTACATCGCCAAGGTCATGGGTCTCCCCTTCGACAAGCTGATCTGCGCCTCCAACCAAAACAACGTGCTGACCGACTTCCTCGCTACGGGCACCTACGACCGCAACCGTCACTTCTACACCACCACCTCTCCCTCGATGGATATTCTCATTTCCAGCAACCTTGAGAGACTCCTTTATCTGGTTTGCGGCAGTGAAAAAACTGCTGCTTACATGAAACAGCTGAACGAAAACGGAGTTTATACCTTGGCAGACGAAGAGATCGCCAAGATCAAGGAGTCTTTCGCGGGCTATTACGCGAGCGAGGACGAATGTGCCGC